>NZ_PSYR01000002.1:0-351873 GCF_003333315.1 Acidiferrobacter thiooxydans | reverse complement strand
CGCATGAGCGCCGCAAGCGGTCGGTGCGCACCGAGGATCGCCACCGCCTTGCCGGCGCTGGTGGCACGCAAGAACCCGGCCACGATCCAGTGCACCGTCAAATGGTGTGGTCCGATCAAGGGCTGCAAACGCTCGAATAGCCGATGACAGAACGGACAATTAGGATCTACGAAGACATAGAGCTGATGCACGCCGTGCCCTTCGGGAATGGCATACCTATCATGCTGCACGGCCCGCAGGACCGCCTGCGGACTCGCGGGGCCGAACGCCTCAGCCGCGTGCGCGGGACAGAACATCAGCGACGCCACCAGGGCTGCCAACCGCGCGACAGACCCCCGCCACGATCTACCCCACCCCATTGGTTGCCACCCGATTCTTGTCATGAACACGTTGCCCTCAGAAAAAACGCCCGGCACACCGCACCCGTGAGGGCATCCCGGTCGCCGCAAACGCGCATACGGCCAGGCCCCGCGACGCGGGAACCGGTAAACGCCCTGCCCCCGCACCTTGCACCCACGGGTTTAGTCGCCTCGCCCCCGCAATCCTTACGCGCGACCCGCGCAATGGGCGGCCGGTCGCGCTTCAGACGGGCTGGGCGCTCGCCTATACTGTCAACATGGGAGACAAATGGGAAGTCGACCGGCGCCGCGCCGCCGTCGAGCGCTGGCTTATCGTGCATGGCGACGCCCTGTACCGTTACGCCTTCCTACAACTGCGCCATCGGGAATCGGCGGAGGATGCCGTCCAGGAGACATTGCTTGGGGCCCTGCGTAGCACTCACCCACCCGATGGTCGGGCGAGCGAGAAGACTTGGCTGTTCGCCATCCTAAAGCACAAACTGGCTGACCATGCGCGCGCCTGCCGACGTTCGCCCCTTGATCAATGCATCGAACCTGGCAACCAAAACGATGCCGACATGAATATCGAGGATATCGTTTTTTGCGATAATGGACGCTGGCGCGAGCAGGCGTCATGGGGTGACCCGGTAAGTCACGGCGAGGCGCAAGCGTTTTGGCGCCACTTGAACGCCTGTCTGTGGACGCTCCCGGGAAACCAGGCGGAGGTATTCGTGCTACGCGAGGTCGAAGGACTCTCCTTGCAAGACATTTGTCAGATCACCGGCGTATCAACGACTAACGCCTATGTGCTGCTCCATAGGGCGCGGCTCGCCCTGCGACGATGTCTCACAAATGCCGGCTTCGGCCCCGACAGTGACTCGTAAACCGGTCGCAGCCTAGGCCTTGGCGCCTTTTCTGAGGCCAGACTCTGGTACCGCATAGAGCGCTCGATAATGTATTATAAGCCAATGGAAAGCCCTATAGCACAGGCAAGGCGGCTAGATGTGTCCGTCAAGACCTTGCAACGCTGGGAGCGTGAAGGGCGGCTGATCCCAATGGCGCGAACGGATGGACGAGACCGGGCGGCACGAGATCAAGACACCGATCCTTGCGCACCTCGACCGGCCGACGCACTTTGGGTTCGGGCGGTTTGCGCATTACGCGAAATCGAACGGCTGTGAGGTGCTGGTGCTCAACCGGGCAAACTTATCACCTGAACTGGAGATCGTGCGGGACTTGATGACCATAGCGCATGGTTTCCCATCCCGCCTGCATGGACTGAGGAACTATCAAAAAAACGCTAGACAAAGCATTGAAGAAGGAGGTGGCGCATGAGCTACCGAATCGAGTCTCACTACCTGCTAACGAGTGACTGGCTTGCGAAGGGCGCGTTCACGGCGCACTTTGAGAACAAAGCGACCGCAATAACCACGGCAATCGAAGGCGTTGACGATCCCAAGGAACAAGAAGTTCGTGTAGTCTGCGTCGAGACCGGTGCAGTGGTCTGGCGTTCGACGCAAGCAGAGTACGAGTAGTCATGCCACTGACCCACAAAATCGCCCTTGGTCCGAGTCCTGCGCAAGCCGACTACTTCAAGCGTGCCTTCGGTACGGCCCGGCGCGTCTGGAATTGGGCATTGGACGAATGGAACAGACAATACGCGGCCGGTCGCAACCCGAACGCGATGGCGTTGAAAAGGCCGTTCAACGCCATCAAATACACCGACCCGCAGTGGCAGGACGAGAACGGGCAATCGTGGTTGCGCGGCATCCACCGGGACGCGCACACGCAGCCCTTCGCGCATCTGACCAAGGCCTGGAACCGGTTCGTCGCCGACCTCAAGGCCGGCAGACCGGCGCACGAACCGAAGTTCAAGAAAAAGGGCTGTTGCCGCGACAGCTTCAACGCCGCGCTGAATAGGAAACGGCTGGCAACCGCAACAGCCCTACCCCTGGTGAGTCCGTCCGGCAACGGCGGCGCTGCATCAGGAATGCTCCTGTTACCGCCGGAAACGTCACGCCTGCCAGACACGAATGTGGCCCGCAAGGCACGTCGGGGCAGGAAAAGAACCACGCGCACCTTCGCGCACATGATTGATAGCAGAATCCGATGTCACCTTTTCTGACCCCGCCAGAGACCGGCACGAGCACCGGCGCCTGCGTCCCCCGGCGTTTTCTGGCAAGACCTCCCCTAGGCGCCGACCACCCCTTAAGCGGCCTGGCCGTCGATCCCGCGCCCAGACCCTTCGGCCCGCGATGCCGGCGGCAACCGCTACCGCCCCGTACCGTGACGCCCGCAGCCGTAATCGCCGATCGGCTCGCGAGACGTCCATGAACCTGATGCTCGGCTGTCGTCAGGTCGCGCGCAACATCTCGCGGGCGCGTGACGAGGATCTCAAGGGTTGGGCCCGCATGGCCACGCGCCTCCATTTATTTCTCTGTCCCCCATGCCGGGCCTATGCGCGCGATATCGCAGCCCTCCATCATCGGATCGGCTCGACCGTGCCGGATGATCCCGAACAGCGCCTGTCCGGCGATGCGCGCAAACGCGTTCGCGAGGCCGCAGACGACAAGGGCGGCAGGCCTTCATGAACCCACAAGCACCACTGGCCGATCTTGCGGCACACGCGGGATGGGCGAGTGGACCGCAAGCGAGACGACCAAAGGCCGATGATGCCGGCCACGGTATCCGGCATGCTGGGGCCTTACTCACGGACGCTGGAGGGGTATATGCGCATCGAGAGAACCGATCCTGTCACCGGCAAGACCTTGACGCCCACCGATGGGCAGCCCTATGTGGTCGAGGGCGAGGGCGCCGACGCACTCATGATTTACTTCGAGTCCGAAGAGACCAAGCGTCAATACCAAGGCATAGGGGCCGAGCGCCCGGAACGTGACCTCCACCACACGCTCGACAATCCCGCGCCGCTCCCGGGCGACGAACCCAACGGCATCCCCCAACAACGCGGTTGAGCCGACCCATCCCACGGATTGCCCGCTAAACCCAGAGGGTTGTTCATTACCCGGAGCGCGGATCCGGCACGCGCCTTTGTGGCAGGTGCCGGAAGCCGAGCTCTCTGCTAAGCTTTGGCACAGGGGCGTGTGCCAGACAGCACGGCATCGCGCCGAAGGCCGCGGTCGGAGGGCATCCGGACGATATCGCATCGCCGGTAGCGAGCGCGCGCGAGACAAGATCGCGCGCACCATGCGCATGCCGACAACAAGGAGGCTTATGTCACATCCCAATCGTGAGGGACAACGGGTTCCCGCAGTGATCTTCAAAACCCGCGCCGGTGGTGACTGGAAGGACACCCACACTAACGACCTGTTCGCGGGAAAGACGGTGGTGGTGTTTGCGCTGCCGGGGGCCTACACGCCGACCTGTTCTTCAAGTCATGTCCCGCGCTACAACGAGCTCGCCCCGGTCTTCAAGGCCAACGGCGTCGATGCCGTGGTATGCCTGTCGGTGAACGATGCCTTCGTCATGGAGGCCTGGGCCAAAGATCAGAACGCCGAAAATCTTCTTTTCATCCCCGATGGCAACGGTGAATTCGCAGCCGGCATGGGCATGCTGGTCGACAAGTCGGACCTCGGTTTCGGCAAGCGCTCCTGGCGCTACTCGATGCTTGTCAAAGACGGCGTCATCGTCAAAATGTTCATAGAACCGGACCGGCCCGGAGACCCCTTCGAGGTCTCGGACGCCGATACCATGCTCCGCTACATAAACCCCCAGGCGAAAGAGCCCGAGTTCGTCACGATCTTCACGCGCGAGGGCTGCCCGCACTGCTTTCGCGCCAAGGCCATGCTGAAGGAGCGCGGCATCGCCTTCGAGGAAATCCGCACCGGCCAGGGAACCGGCGTGAGCTCGCGGACCCTGCGCGCCACCACCGGCCGCTCCACGGTGCCGCAGGTCTTCATCGGCGGCCGCCACATCGGCGGGGCCGACGACCTCGCGCGCTATCTGGGTCTTGCGTGACACGCGAGACCAGTATTACCACGAACGCGTGGCCCGGGGGTCTGAGCCGGGGTCGGCCATGACCGAACACTATGATCTGCTGATTCTGGGCGGGGGCAGCGGCGGCATCGCCACCGCCAATCGTGCGGCCGCCCATGGGGCACGCTGTGCCCTGATTGAAAAGGGACCGCTGGGCGGCGCCTGCGTCAACGTCGGGTGCGTACCAAAGAAGCTTTTTTGGAATGCCGCGCATATGCACCAGTGCGCGCAAACGGCACGAGATTACGGCTTTGCCCCGCTGCTGGGCGACTTCGACTGGGCGGCGCACAAGCGCGCCCGCGATACCTACATCGCGCGGTTGAATAGCCGCTACCACGCGGGGCTCGCCGACAACGGCGTGACCGTGATCGCCGGACACGGACGGTTTGTCGATCCCCGGACGATCGAAGTCGACGGCGGCCGCTACCAAGCCGACCACATCGTCGTGGCGACCGGGAGCCGTCCGCTGGTTCCCGAGGTACCGGGGGCCGCTTGGGGCCTCACATCCGACGACTTCTTCGCGCTCGCCGCAAGACCACGCAAGGTCGCGGTCGTGGGCGCGGGCTATATCGCCGTGGAGCTCGCCTCGCTGTTGAGGGCACTCGGCAGCGAGGTGTCGCTCGTCATGCGCGGCGTCCACCTCCTGGCCACCTTCGATCCCATGCTCCGCGAGGGTCTCACGGACGCCCTGACCACCGCCGGTATCAATCTGCTGCCCCAGCGCCACGTCGCCGGCATCGATAAGGCCGACGACACGCTAAGCCTCCGCTATAAAGACGGCGAGACCCTCTGCGGCCTCGATACCGTGCTCTGGGCAGTAGGGCGTATCCCCAACACCGACGCCCTCGGGCTCGACAAGGCCGGCATCACGCCGGCTGACAACGGGATCATCGCAACCGATCCCTTTCAGAATACGGCCGTGCCCGGCCTCTACGCGATCGGCGACCTCACCGGTCGCGCGGCCCTCACACCGGTCGCGATTGCCGCCGGCCGGCGGCTTGCCGACCGCCTGTTCGGCGGCCAGCCGGACCGGCGTCTCGACTATGACCTCATTCCTACGGTGGTGTTCAGCCATCCCCCGATTGGAAGCGTGGGGTTGACCGAACCCGAGGCCCGCGACCGCCATGGCCCGGATGCGGTCAAGGTCTACCGCACACGGTTTGCGCCCATGACCCAGGCATTCAGCAAGGAACCGCATCGTACCGCCATGAAGCTCGTGACGGTCGGTCGCGAGGAGCGCGTCGTGGGCCTGCACATCATCGGCGAGGCCGCAGACGAGATGCTGCAGGGCTTTGCGGTGGCCATCAAGATGGGGGCCACCAAAAAGGACCTGGACGATACGCTCGCCATTCACCCGACGAGCGCCGAGGAACTCGTCACCATGCGCTAACCCGCGTCTGTCGGGCCTTAGGCCCCGCGCCCATGACCGCCGGCTCACCCAACGGCCGGCGGCGGCGATCGCCGGTCTCGCGCGCTATACTAGGTTATGCCATACGATCGCGACGTGACCTCCACCACCCCCTATGCCGACCTTACGCCGGAACTCATCCTGAGCGCCGCCGAGACCGTCGGTCTTGCCCCCACAGGGGGTTTTCAGGCGCTCGCCAGTTACGAAAACCGCGTCTACAAGATCGAGACCGAGGACGTCCCGTGGGCGGTCAAATTCTACCGTCCCAACCGCTGGACGGACACCGCGATCGCAGAAGAGCATGGCTTTCTGCAGGAGCTCGTGGACGCGGAGATCCCGGCCGTGGCGCCCCTTGCACGCGACGGCGAGACATTGTTTCATGCCGGATCCTACCGATTTGCCGTGTTTCCCTGGCGGCCCGGACGCGCCGGCTGCGTCGAGACCCCGAGCGAGCGCCAGACCCTCGGCCGCCACCTCGGGCGGCTGCATCTCATCGGCGCCGGCCGGTTCACGGCGCGACCGACCCTCGACGTGGCATCGTTCGTGGATCCCGCCATAACCACCCTCGCCGACTGCCCGTTTCTACCCGCCGATCTGCGGCCAGCGTTTTTGGCCACCACCGCCCGGCTACGCGCCTTGGTGGCGGCGGCATTTGCCGATGTCGGCGCCCCCCACCTGCGATTGCATGGCGACTGTCATGCCGGCAACGTCTTGACCAACGACTCCGGCCTCACGCTGGTCGATTTCGACGACTGCCTGAACGGGCCCGCGATCCAAGATCTGTGGATGCTGCTACCTGGAGACCAGACCGAGCAGGAGGAGGCGCTTGCTGCGCTCCTTCAGGGTTACGAACTATTCCGCGACTTCGATCCGGCGCAGTTGCGTCTGATAGAACCCTTGCGCACCGCTCGACTCCTGCACTACAACGCCTGGCTCGCGCGCCGCTGGCAAGACCCGGCGTTCCCGCGCGCCTTCCCGTGGTTCGCCGAAGACCGCCACTTCCGTGAACTCATGGGTCTGCTGGCGACACAAGAACAACGTCTCGACGCCCCGCCCATTCTCCGACGCGCGCCCTGAGGTCCCGCTCAAGCGCCCGCGGCCTTGGCCCGCGCTATCATGACCACGTCGCCTGCGTCCAGATGCACATCGTAGCCCCATAATCGCGCGATATGATCGAGTGTTTTCTTGGCCTCGACCTGATCCAGGGGGTATTCGTCCATCTTCTTTAAATGCAAGTGGCGGTCGCCCCAGCGGTTGACCGCCACGACCTCGATATCGGCCGAACGTGCGCTCTCGGCAATCTGGCGAGCCAGGGCGCTGCGCAGATACTGATAACCCTGATCGTCGTGCACGGCCGTCACCCGATAGGCCTCGGCCTGCGGGTCGTTCTCCAGGGCAAAGAGGTGCAGGTCGCGCATCACCTTGGGTGACAGGTATTGCAAGATGAAGCTTTCGTCACGAAATTCTCGCATCGCAAAATGGATATGCTTGCGCCAGTCGGGATCTCCGGCGAACGCGAACCACTCGCGATCCTCATTCGTGGGGTTCACGCATATGCGCTTTATGTCCTGAAATATCGCAAATCCCAAAGCGTACGGGTTTATACCGCTATAGCGGCGGCTGTCGAAGTCCGGCTGGAAGATCACCGCCGTGTGGCTTGCGTAGAACTCGAGCAGCGCGCCATCTCCGATGAGTCCCATGGCATGCAGACTGTGCATGACGTGATAATGCACAAAGCATGCAAAGCCTTCGTTCATGATCTTCGTCTGACCCTGCGGGTAAAGGTACTGGGCGATCTTGCGCACGATGCGCAGAATTTCGCGCTTCCAGGTCTCAAGGTTGGGCGCGTTCTTCTCGATAAAATAAATGAGATTCTCCTGCGGGTCCTTGGGGAAGCGCTCCTCGGGCACGGCCACCGCCGCCTCTGCCGCACCAGGGAGCGTGCGCCAGATCTCCGAGAGATGCTGCTCTATGAACGCCGCGCGCTCACGCCGGCGCCGCTGCTCATCACGTGTCGAGAGCTTTTGGGGACGCCGCGCCCTGTCGACACCGTTGCGGTTCAATGCATGAGCGGCATCTATCACCTCCGACACCGCGTCGATCCCGTACTGTTCCTCGCAGTGGGCAATATAGGTCTTACCGAACTCCAGATAATCCAATATGCCTTCGGCGTCCGTCCATTGCTGAAAGAACGTATTGTTCTTGAAAAATGCGTTGTGGCCAAAGGCCGCATGGGCGATTACCAAGGTCTGCATCACCATGGTGTTCTCTTCCATGAGATAGCTGATGCATGGGTTGCTATTGATGACAAGCTCATAAGCAAGCCCCATCTCGCCGCGTCGATACTGTCCGGTCTCGATTGCCCGCTGCTTACCGAAGGACCAGTGCGGGTAATACATGGGCAGGCCGGTAGAGGCATAGGCATCGAGCATCTGCTCGGCGGTAATGACCTCGATCTGATTTGGATAGGTATCGAGAGCCAGTTCCCGCTCCGCGATCTCCGCGATCCGTTCCGTGACGGTTGCTATGCGTTCGAACGTCCATTCATTGTCCGTGAACAACATCGCCTCCCGGTCAGCCATGCGCAGTCCCCTGTCTTGGTGAAAAGAGCGAGCGGAACAACGGGTAGATGTCCTCGGTATGGCGAGCGCGCGCGGTCATGAGTTCGGGAAACTCCTGAGACATGCCCTTATAGAGCCTAAGGAGCGCGCTCTCCTGATCCTGGTTGACCTCCAGATAGAACATATTGCGCAACTGCGGCAGGAGCCCGAGCGCGCGCTCCTGCACGAGGCGGTTATCATCCTGGGCGTTGTCGCCATCCGAGGCCTGCGCCAGATAGACATTCCAGTGTTCCGGGGGAACCTCTGGACCATGATATCCTCGACCAATGCCAAAGCCGGCGATACCAGCGTACCTCCCCCTTCCTTGGCGCCGAAAAACTCCTGCTCGGTACACTCGCTCGCCTCGCCATGATGCTTTATGAAGACGATCTCGACGGCACGATACTGGCGATGGATGAAAAGATACAGCAGCAGGAAAAAACGCTTGGCCAGATCTTTCTCGATGTCACCCATACTGCCTGACACATCCATGACGCAAAAGATCACGGCGCTCGTGATCGGCTGCGGCTGCTGATCGATATGCGCGAAACGCAGATCGGACTCGTCTATGAACGGTATCGCCTTGATCTTGCGTTCCAGGACCTTCATCTCGTCTTGGATCTCGGCCAACCGGAAACGCTCTATGCTCGTGTCCTCGCCACAACCCTGGCGCACACGGATCTCCTCCTCAAGCGTCTCGGCTTGCCTTGAAAGCGCCTCGAGTTCCTGTTTCTTGCGCGCGCGTAGCGCCATCCGCCGGGCCCGGGCGGTACGCATCGTCCGCCCGATGTGCATGCGCGACGGGCTGCCTTCCTTCACGAACCCGGCCCGCCGCCATTGCTCGACTTGAATGTCCTCGGCGCGCGTCTGCCGCAGGTTGGGGAGTTCGAGACCATCGAACAGAACCGACAGGAACTCATCGGCTGACAGCACGATGGCGATCTCATCGTCGCCGAGACCCTCGGACGCACCCGGACCGCCATCACCCCCACCATCACCGCCGCGCGGCTTTGGTATCAGATCGCCCCGCCTGAACTGCTTGTTGCCGGGCAACACCTGCTCCCAGGCGGCATCGCGCATGTCGCGCCGAAAGCTCGGCTCGTGCAGATCTTTTGTCGGAATGGCGATCGGCTGTTCCGTGTCGAGCATGTCGCCAAGAGACCGGCGGCGCGCGAGCTTCTCCACAGCCGCCTTCACGCGCCCGCGTACACGTCGCTGCAAGCGGTCCTGGTTGGCACTGGAGCGCGTCCCCAAATTGCGCCGATCTATGATCACGCTCATGGAAACCCCTCCCGCGAAACGACGCGCCTACGCATCGGCCCGCCATTTCCCATCAATGATGCTTCCGATAACGCATATACCAATCGACAAGCAAGCGCACCTGTTTTTCGGTATAACCCTTTTCCTGCATGCGCACAACGAAATCATGATGCTTGCGCTCGTCTTCCGAGGTCCGCTTCTTGCCAAACGAGATCACTGGCAGCAGATCCTCGGTATTCGCAAACATCTTCTTCTCGATCACGACCCTAAGCTTCTCATAGCTCGTCCACGCCGGGCTCTTGCCGCCGTTATTGGCCTTCGCGCGCAGCACGAAATTCACCACCTCGTTGCGAAAGTCCTTGGGATTGGCAATCCCCGCGGGCTTCTCGATCTTCTCCAGATCCTCGTTCAGCAACGTCCGGTTCATGATCTGACCGGTGTCGGGATCCCGGAATTCGGTATCCTGCAGCCAGAAATCGGCATATTGGATGTAGCGATCGAACAGGTTCTGTCCGTAGTCACCATAGCTCTCAAGATAGGCCTTTTGGATCTCAAGCCCCAGGAATTCCGCGTAGCGTGAGGCGAGCTCGTCTTTCAAGAACCCGAGATACCGGGCCTCGACGTCCGGGGGAAACTGTTCGGCGCGGACCTGCGTCTCCAGGACATGCAGCAGATGCACGGGATTCGCCGCCACCTCCTCGCTGTCATAGTTGAAGGTACGCGACAGGATCTTGTAGGCGAAGCGGGTGGAGATGCCATCCATGCCCTCGTCCACCCCCGCCACGTCACGGTACTCCTGGAGGCTTTTCGCTTGCTGGTCGCGATCCTTCAAGGTCTTGCCGTCATAGATCTCCATCTTCGACCACAGGCTGCTGTTGCCCGGGTCCTTCAGGCGACTCAACACCGAAAACCGCGCCAACATCTCGAGCGTATCGGTGGCGCATGGGGCCTGGCTCAGCGCGCTATTTTCGAGAAGTTTGCGGTATATGCGTGTCTCCTCGGTCACGCGCAGGCAATAGGGAACCTTGACGATGAACACCCGATCGAGAAAGGCCTCGTTCCGTTTGTTGTTGCGAAACGCCGCCCACTCCGACTCGTTGCTGTGGGCGAGGATGATCCCCTGGTAGGGCATGGCGCCGAAGCCCTCGGTCCCGTTGTATGTGCCCTCCTGGGTCGCGGTCAAAAGCGGATGGAGCATCTTGATGGGGGCCTTGAACATTTCCACGAACTCAAGCACGCCCTGCGTGGTCACATTCAGGCCGCCGGCGTACGAGTACGCGTCGGGATCATCCTGGGAAAAGTCCTCGAGCTTGCGGATATCGACCTTGCCCACGAGGCTTGCGATATCCTGGTTGTTTTCATCGCCAGGCTCGACCTTGGTAATCCCGATCTGATGCAGTTGTGAGGGCATGAGACGTACAACCGAGAACCGCCGGATGTCCCCGTCGAATTCCCGCAGGCGCTTTGCCGCCCAGGGAGACATGACGCCCTGAATGGCGCGACGCGGAATACCGTAGCGCTCCTCAAGAATCGCACCGTCCTCTTCGGGGTCGAATAGTCCGAGTGGTGATTCGTAGAGAGGCGACACACGACCGTTGGATGCCAGGCAATAGATAGGATATTGCTCCATCAGCGCCTTCAAGCGCTCGGCCAGCGATGATTTCGCGGCGCCTACCGGGCCCAAGAGATAGAGGATCTGTTTGCGTTCCTCGAGGCCCTGGGCGGCATGACGAAAATACGCCACGAGGTTCTCAACGACATCCTCGATTCCATAAAAATCTTCGAATGCCGGATAAGTCAGAATCTTCCGATTCATGAAGATGCGCGCTAGGCGCAGGTCGGACTGGGTGTCGACGACCCGCGGTTCGCCGATCGCCGCCAGCATGCGTTCGGCGGCGGAGGCGTAGGCCAGCGGGTCCTTGGCGCACAGCTTGAGATACTCATCAAGCGTCATCGTCACTTCCCGCTGTTGCCTGAATCGTTCTTGATACCGGTCAAATAGCGCCATAATCCACCCCTCACCATCTCTCGTGCGTATCTCGCATCCTGCACCACGGCTGCGCGCCGGCTGCCCCTGCGCGGCGCGTCCCGCCGCCGCGACCCCTTCGCCCGTTCACTTTAGGGCCTATGCCTCCCCATTTCATCGCCAATACGCCCGACTCATGCTCGATAACGATCATACGTCATACCACGAACACCGCGCCGCCTTCCCTTGCCTATCGCGCCGACGCGCCCTACAAGCTTAGACGCGGATTGCGCCAAGTAACGTCCCCTGCGCGCGGTTTTCGATAAGCGGTCACGCCGTACCCAGCCCTCAATCATTGCCACACGCCTACGCCACGGTCTTGCCTGCCGGTTGGATGCGACCGGGACGTAATTTGTTCCGCGTCCCGAATGCCTCGAATATCGCCCTGCGACCGGCGCGCCTGCGCCTCGGCCTGATACCAAGCAGCAAAGTTCATGCCGTTTTGCACCATGCCGTGCCTACAGTGCGGTTGTGCACAGGCCTCATCGAGATAATCTACAGCGACCGCGACCGCACCACTATCCGACGCCGCCTGCGCCCTTGCGACCGCCCGGGGTTCCATCGAAGGTCCGGGAGATCGCGGATCTTCCGCGAATAGTCAGCCCACACGAGCCATGCCCCGACCGGATAAGGGGCCAGTAAGCCGTACCCGGGCGGGGGAGAGGCTTCAGGCCGCGCGTCACGGCGGCGCCCGCCGCGGCGCCCAAGACGCGACCACCCGACCCTCTACTTTACTTCTTCTTGGGATTTCGCCGCCGCCATGTCATCATGGCGCCCCCCTTGGGGACAGCCCCAGGTGTCCGGGCCTACGAAAGAGGCACCGTGTCGCCCGGCGTACGCCAGCGGACGCTTGGGGCGTCACCACCCATGATGGGTACAAGGGCCTACTGTCATCGTTCTTCCCGTCTTCACGGAGAGGTCTGTACATGTCGATCGTGTCTGCTCGCCCCTCGTCTGCCGATACCCGCGCCGGACGATCGCCGGTCACACCCCTGCTCGGGCTTGCGTGGCTACACTTCCTGAACGACGGCGCCGCGAATTTCCTGCCCGGCATCCTTCCGGCCATCCTTGTGGGCCTGCATACCGGGGCCGCATCGGCCTCCGGTATCATGGCCGCGCTCTTAATCGGCCAGGGGCTGCAGCCGTTTGCCGGCTGGCTTTCGGACCGCCTCGGTGGCAAGGCCCTCGTCATTTTCGGCGTGAGCGGCACGACCCTCGGTCTCATCCTTGTCGGCCACAGCCATAGCCTGCCAACCCTGCTCGCATCGCTTGCCTTGATCGGGGTATCCAACGCCCTGTTTCATCCGCAGTCGCTTGCCCTGGCACGCAGTCTTGCAAAGAAGCGCCACGGCGCCATCATGTCAGTGTTCCTCGTGGGCGGCGAGCTCGGCCGTGGGCTTTACCCCCTGGTCGCAAGTCTCGCGGTCGCGCACTTCACCACCTCCGGTCTGTGGATCGTGGCACTGCCGGCGATCATGAGCATACCGCTCATAGCACCCCTGCTCCCACCGCTCGCGCCCCGTGCCGCGAATGCCGCGCCGGTGCACTGGCGCCTGCACGCCCGGCCGGCCACAACCCTGATTGCCTACGCCGCGTTGCGCTCGTTCGGCCTCTACGCCCTGGTCACCTTCCTGCCCATCGCCTGGCAGCATGACGGCGGTTCACTCGTCGGCGGCGCGTCGCTGATCACCGTTTTGCTGGTCGTAGGCGTCATCGGCAACGTAAGCGGCGGACTGATCGCCGACCGGTTGGGGCGTCGCATCGTGCTCGTCGGGTCGAGCCTATTGAGCGCCGCGCTCGTTGCCACCTACCTTATGAGCTCGGGATGGATCGTATGGCTGATTCTGGGCCTCCTGGGGATCGCCATATTCAGCGCGCTCCCGGTCTCGGTCCTCGTCGGCCAAGACGTCTTCCCGGAAAATCGCAGCCTGGGTTCGGGAATCGCGCTCGGTCTCGGAAACAGCCTAGGTGCGCTTCTCCTACTTGGCTTTGGCGTCGCCACATCGGCCTTTGGCGTCCCCAAGGCCCTCTGGATCCTGCCGCCCGTGGCGCTCATGTGCGCCTTTCTCGCCGCGCGCCTCTAAAACTCATGCGGGCGGCGCGCGCCGACGCGGATATGACCATGACAAGCCCCTGGCGAGCGGGCCACACGGACAGGACTTGGCCGCTTCACCACAACCCGGCATGATAGAAGCCGCAGGCGCCTTTCCCGACCACCCATACCTCGAAGGTCTCGCGCCAGGCACGAAGCGCCACGCCAGCATGGGATCGCACCACCTCGCATCGTGATCGGAGGCACGGCATGCGCGCCATCGGCGACCTTATTCATCGAGACGAGAGCACCGATTCCTTACGGAAGGACGGTGGTGGAAGCCCGTAAGTCTTGGATTTTATGGTGGGCCGTCCAGGGCTCGAACCTGGGACCACCTGATTAAGAGTCAGCTGCTCTACCAACTGAGCTAACGGCCCATGTGAAGCGCAGTATAAAGCCCTTTTGATGGGTGACAAATCGGTCCTGCAACAGCCTGCGATAGTGCGCGCGGCGGCACCACCGCCCCCCCCACTCTCTCACCCCCATCCCCCGACCACATCCCAACACGCGGCTCATCCATCGAGGCCGTTCGAGACGTGTACCCGGCCCACGGCGCGCCCTAAGACGCACCTTCCCTCATGCCCAGGCCGCGCCATAGGGTTTTCCGAGGGCACCCTTCAGGCGAAGCGTCCCTCGCGCAGGTCCTGCACGGCCGCAGCGATCTCTTCGCGCGTATTCATGACGAATGGGCCATATTGCACGATAGGTTCGCGCAAAGGGTGGCCCGCTACCAGGAATACGCGCGCCTCCTCGTGCGCGCTCACGATCACCCCATCGGCCGCCGGGTCGTCGTCCAATACCGCGAGCGCCTCCATCGTCAGCGCCTCCCCTGCGATCGATGCCTGCCCTGCATAGAGGACGACAAATGCGTGATCGCCCGGGGCAAGCGGTTGTGACCAGGAAACACCCGCCGGCAACTGCAGATTCAGGATGAGCGGCTCGGTGACAGGACGTTGCATGGCCCCCGCCACACCCCTCGCTGCCCCCGCGAGCACGATGGCGCGCGCGCCGTCGGGGGCATGGGCGCACGGCAGGTCCGCGGCCGCAAAGTCACGATACCAAGGGCTCGTCATTTTGTCGCGCGCCGGGAGATTCAGCCATAACTGGAAGCCGGCCATGCGTCCCGCTTCCTGTTCAGGCATCTCCGAATGCACCACACCGCTCCCGGCCACCATCCACTGCATGCCTCCGGTCGTAAGCAACCCCTCATGACCGGCATTGTCGCGGTGACGCATACGGCCCTCGAGCATATACGTTATGGTCTCGAAACCGCGGTGCGGGTGATCCGGGAATCCGGCTATATAATCAGCGGCATCATTACTACTGAAAAAATCGAGCATCAAAAAAGGATCGAGACGTTTCTGAAGTCCTTGCGTCAAGAGCCGCGTAAGGCGCACTCCGGCACCATCACGGGTGGCCTCCCCCTGATGCATGCGCTCGATACGGCGTGAACGCTTGACCTCAATCATGTTGCCCCTATCCATAGATCCCTCCATACCTTGGCGTCGACCCTCGCAAGGCCTCTACGAACACCCATGGGCCGCCAACAAATTATAGTACCGCCCGCGCTCGATCGCTGTATTCCGGCTTTTGTGAACCGTTCTCGCCGTAATCGGCCGCGCGCATGCGTCCTACGAATCGGCGGCAACCGTCCACTGCGCCGCATCCACGGTGTCTATCCGCCCCGCCCACGCCCATATGCGCGCTCAACCGTAGCGCCGCCATGCCCCGCTTTTTACTACCAGCCTGTGTAGAGAGCGCTCGCGGTTATAACGCGGCACATCGCGCAACGCCACCCAGCGCAATTCGTGCGATTCGTCGTTGCCCGGCAGCGGCAGACTCTCGTCTATCTCCACCAGAAACCGGATATCCAGGTGCTCGTGTTCCGGCTCCCGGCGCGTCGCCGGGATCCTGTGAATATCGACATCGAAGATCGTCGGGCTGAGGAGCCGGATGCGCTCCGCCGGCAGCCCCGTCTCCTCGCTGCACTCCCGCAACGCCACGCGCATCACGTCCTCGTCCCCATCGGCATGCCCCCCGGGCTGAAACCACTGCCCAAGCTTCCGGTGGAGCATGAGCAGCGTGGCATCGCGACGTAGATTCAGCACCCAAGTAGAAGCGGTCACATGCAGGCCGTCAGTCTCCCGGTCGAAACAACGGGGCGACTCCTGAAGAAGACGGCAGGCGCGATGCGCATAGGCCGCCTCCTCCGGGAAGCGGCTGCGATAACGGCACAGCGTATCGTGCAGTTCACAGCGATCCATGCTTCAGGTCCAGGATGGGTTCTTTACGGCATGGACCGCCGCGGCCGCCGCCTCATCCACGTCCGCTTCGCGCCCCGAGATGATCATACGCCCATACGCCCCGACCGCACGTACGTCGATCAGGGTAATGTTCGCGGCCTTTTCCGCCTGGTTCGCGGCGTAGATGATGTAGCCTGCAGGTTCGGTCTCCAGGATGAACATGCTCTGTTCCGGCAGGATCATCGAGCCCCTGCGATTTTGGCGATTTATGAGCACGGTGTGGTCGGGCATCATGCCGCGTATGACCTCGTTCCAGGTGACTCGGCAGGCCTTGCGGTCCTCTTGTCCCGCGCCCAAGCGAGCCAGCACCGCATGCCCGGCCTCGCGGACATCGCTCTGATCCCGATGGTGGATGACCATGGCCCCGAACTCGCGCTCGATGACAAGCTGCGACAGATGCACGCGCGTGGCCTTCAAGGCGATGTCCGTGAGCCTATGCACGGCCATGCCCGGCGACACTTCCACCCATAACGCGGCATCGCCCGGCACCGGCAGGAAACCCTGCGAGACGCTGCCGATATAGGCGGCAAGCTGCGGCTGGAGCGAGTCTATATAGACGTAAGTACGAAGCTGGATCATAGACCACACGCACAAAAATCGAACGATTCTAGCAAAAATGCCCCTTGGCGGCCACTGCGCGCCGCGCTCCCGGCGTATCGGCGGCAGAAATCCGCACGCGCGCCGATGGCCGGGGTCCGGGACTCAGAAGAACGTTCCGACCGCGGCATCCAGCGCGTCGCGCATGTCCGGATCGTCGGTCATCGGCCGCACCAAGGCCATACTGCAGGCCGACAGGGCGTCGACGCCCTTTTTCATGAGCGACCCCGCGTAGATCAGCATGCGCGTCGACAACCCCTCGTCAAGGCCATGCCCCTTCAGATTGCGCGAGCGCTCGGCGATTGATACGAGCTTGCCGGCGATATCCGCGGATACCCCCGATTCATGGGCCACGATCTCAATCTCGGTCTCGCGATCCGGATAGCTGAAATCCAGGGCCCCGAAACGCTGCTTGGTGGACTGCTTCAGGTCCTTCATGGCCGACTGATAGCCGGGGTTATAGGAGATCACCAGCTGAAAATCCGCATGCGCGTGGATCAGTTCGCCTTTTTTATCCAGCGGCAAGCTGCGTCTGTGATCGGTGAGCGGATGAATGACGACGGTCGTGTCCTGACGCGCCTCCACGACCTCGTCGAGGTAACAGATGGCACCGATGCGCGCCGCCGTGGTCAGCGGGCCGTCCTGCCACTTGGTGCCGTCCTTGTCGAGCAGGAAGCGGCCCACCAGATCGGAGGCCGTCATATCCTCGTTGCACGCCACACTGACCAACGGGCGCTTGAGACGCCAGGCCATATATTCGATGAAGCGCGACTTACCGCATCCGGTGGGGCCCTTGACCATCATCGGCAGGCGCGCCGCGTAGGCCGCCTCGAACAGGCCGACCTCTCCATTGACCTCCCTGTAGTAGGGTTCCTTTTCGATACGATACTGCGCTTCCAGATTGGACATAGGGACCTCGCGATTGAGTGGTAGGCAGGGTGTCAGCTCTTGAACTTGACCAGACGGCTGACCTGGATGTCCGAGACGAAGACCACCCCCGTGTGTCGCTCGAAAAATGGGGCAAAACCTTCGAGGATGGGGGCCACGAGTTCCTCGCCCACTGCCGCGATAATCATGATGAGGGCATCGTCTTCGTTGAACATGACATGCCCCTCATACATGCCGTGGCTACCCTTGCCCGAGAGATTGCCGACGATGGTGTAGCCCTTAAGACCCGCGCGGTCGAGCAAATCGGTTGCGAAGTCCTTATGGATCCCCTCTAAGATGATCTCGAGTTTTTTCAAGGGGCTCAGATTCAGCGATTGCATGGCGAAGTCTCCGAAACAGGGTTCCGGGCCGCGGCGTGGTAACCGCGTCCCGAGCGTGGATGGACAGAAAAAGCGCCATCTTCCAGGACGTGCATCCGATAATCGTCTTCAGGGTCCAGGACCACTAGCCGTACCCAGCCGCCGCCGATGAGCGCCTGCACCTTGGCGATGCGCCCGACTGTACGCTGCGCAAACTCCAGCGGCGCCTCCACCAAGGCGATGAGACGCACGGGTTCATGGTACGGCCGGCCATCCTTCAATACGGTCTGGCTCGGCAGGCCGGTACGCAGATCGCTCTGATTGCCGGTCATTACCGCGAAACGTCCGGCGACGTTATGGTAGACCTTGCTGCCGCTACCGAAGCTCTCGGTATCGACCACCGAGAAATAGTGCTCCAGATTGATCCACTCCCCCACCACTAACGGCCCGGTGAGGATGTTCTCCAACAGGCGGCCCTTGGGATCCAGGCGGTAATCGTAGGACTGCAGGAACGCCCGCCCCTGCAGATCAACCCCCTCGGTCAGGGCGCGGCGTCCGACGATGGCATAGACATTGCGCGCAAGCCCCCATTCCGGGCGCACCTGCGACCAGTCGTGGGCTTGACGTTGAGCCAAGGCCGCCGCCGCAAAGGGCTCGGCGGCAAGCCGCGCGGGCATGTCCAGAAGCGGCATCCGCTCCGCCGCACAGCACCGGCCGGCGGCACTCAGGCCACTGCGCAGGCGCTCCAAATATAAAAGGTGCCGCGCCGGGAGCATGTCGAGATCATGCAGCTCGATCACATCGGTGGTAGTGTTGTGTATGGCCGGCACAAACCACGTATCCTCCGGGATCACGATGCCGCGCTCGCGCAGTCGTCGGCGCACCTCCGGTTTATTGGCCATGGTGGCAAGCGCGCGCGCGTTCGGCAGGCCCTTGCCGCCCCCGCAGGCCCCGCAATCCAGGGCTGATTCGTAGGGGTTGTTTTCACTGTGGCTCATGTGCGCAACCAACAGCACGAATCGCGAGAAGTTGTGGTCAAGACCGATGGACAGCAGCGCCTGCATCACATAACGCACCTGCTCCTCGACACTAAAACCGATGCGCCCAAGCCGTCCCATCTGCAGACTCGTTACCGCGCGGTCTATGCGGTAGACACTCCGCAGCTTGTCAAGGAAGTCCCGCTCCGCCGCCTCGCTCATGTCCAGTCGCTGTGCCACGCGACTGGGCCCCGCTTCGTTCCCGAGGGCCACCTCGCGCAGATTGCGTACGTCATCGTCGGTGACCTGGTCGCGGGGGATACGCAGCTCGCGCGCCAGGGCGCGCACGATCATCGCCCTTTGCACCGCGCGCAGGATGGAGTCGGCCTGTTCGGTGCTCAACTTGTCGAGAAGCAACCGCGTGATCGGCCGGCCGGCATGCAGGTGTGTGCGCCAGCGATGATAACCGAGAGGGGCGAGCGTGCGCCCAACGAGACCTAGACTAAAGAGCAGACCGACGGCCTCTACCGCCACGAACGGGGACAGCACCGAGGCCTTGAGCTCGTGCAGCACATGCTGCAGGGCATCGTAGAGCGGCTCCTCCTCGAGCTCCAGTCCCGCGGGTATCTCTAGAACGAGGTTCTTCGGAGTCTGCACCGCCGGGCACAGATGCGCCTCGGTGCCTTTGCCGAACTCGAGATAACCAAGCGGGACTCCAAAGAATCCGGCGATACCAAAAGTCTGGTAGTCACCCAAGGCCTCGAGGTGCCGGCGCATGGGCTCGGAACGGACATCGATACAAAACAATGCCTGCGCGAACGGACGTCTTACAGATGGCCCCTCATCCGCTGGCGGACGGATCCGGTCGGCAAGCTCATCGATATAATGGGATTCCATGGCCTGCAACCACACATAGCCCTCGCCGTCCTCCCAGTCCCGCAGCACCGACAACAGGGCATCCAGGTGCGTCGGCGTAAGACCCATCAGTCCTGCCTCGGCGACATCGCCCACCCGGCCCGCCAGTTCCCGCAGGGCTTGCGCGGCACGCCGGTTCTCCCAATCCACCTTGGCCGCCCCATAGGCCAAGGCGATGCGCGCAAGCTCCGCCCGGCGCCGGCGGGCCAGGGCGTCATCCACCTCGTGCGCCCATGCCGGGAGGATGGTACCGCCATAAAGCTCATGGCGTAGATAAGCCTCGCGCGGTGCCTCATCCAGCAGTGCGGCGATCTCCGGGGCCGAGGCCGGTGTGCCGTGGCGCCGGCTCCCCTCTTGGAGGAGCGCCATTCCGAGTACCATACGCACCGCCAGAAAATCCACGAGATCCGCCGGATAGCGCTGCGCCCAATAGTAGTGTTTGGCGCCCATCCGGTAACGAATGAACCCCGCCCACCCGTGCATGCGCGTGAGCTCGTGCGTGATATAACCCTGCCAAGCGGTCTCCGGCACCTGCAACCGCTGCAGGACATAGGCCACTATGCCCTCCGCCGTCTCCTCTTCGGCCAGTATTTGGCGCAAATGCAGGCCGCGCAGGAGGAAGCGGGCATTGCGCCGCGCGAGATCCTTCCAGGCCTGGAAGAATCCTGCCTCGCGGCCCGGGGCCTGCCATGCCGACTGACCCTCGTCGAAGAAATCGAGACAGCTTTTGGTCAAAAGATCATCCAGGGTCGCGGCGATCGTAGTCCCAAAAAGTGCATCCACATGCCGATACACAGGCGACGTGGGATCATATCGATGCCGTAGCCGGTCACGCAGCATGATGTCCAGATCGTCTCCCGGCGGCGGCACCGGGCGACCCTGCAGGGCCGCGGCGATGCCCGCGCCGTCCAGCCAGTCGCCACGGTCCACGACCTGGGGCCTGCGACAGCTAGTCATCAATTGCCACAGCCACGCCTCCAGATCGAGCCCCGGGGGCAGATCGGTGCGCGCTGCCAGAAAATCCCCGATGCGCCGCCGCAACAGCGCGTCGTCGATCTTGCCTTCACGCCGATAGTCCTGATAGCGTGCGCGGTCCAGGTACCCACGCGCATGGAACAGGCGGCAGCCCTCGGCGACGGCCACCGCGAACGGCCTGCCTTCGAGACCATAGAGCGGGTTGTGATGGATGAAGGTGCGCATTGGCCAGAACCGCGGTATGGGCTCGCTCGCCACATAGACCATGGAACGTACCCTGAGGCGATCACCCAGCGTCAATGCCATGAAGCACCCCCGCCGACAAGGCTCACGACCAGCGACGCCAGGAACACAAACCCGATGAGCGCCACGCTCATGCCGCCGATGTCGGCCACAGGCTCGCCGCGGTAATCCCCAAAAAGCAGGTCCTGAAAAAGCCGCCCGGCGGCCCATCCCCACAAAAAGATGAGCGGCAACCAAAACGGTATCCACGCCACGGGGATCGATCCCAGGCCCCTCCACAGCATGAAGAACGCCGGGAACACCGGCGTCACTGTCAACGCCAGCACCGCGAACACTAGACTCGCCGTCATGCGGGGCATGACCGCAACCAGACCACCGTGCAGACCCATATACGCGCCACCCACGCGCCCTACGAGGACCCCGGTCAAATATAAGGCCACCGAAGCCGGCAGGGCCCAGCCCAGCGCCATCAGCCGCAACACCGGGGTCGGCTCCCCAGCCGCCCAGGCAAGCCATACTGTCGCAAGCCCCGAACACAGTACAAATCGCGTCCAGATGCCAAGCTCGCGGGCACTCAAGGCGCGCACCGCATAGAGCAGGGCCGACGCCGTGGCGAGCGCCATGACCCACGGCCGAAGCCCGACCGGGCACAGCCGGCCTTGGGGGGCGAGGCGCAAAAGCTCGATCCCGACCTGCGGCAACACCAGCACCACAAGTCCTTGCGCGATCCCTGCGGGAAGACTGGCGACCAGGCGATTGAATAGCCAGCTCAGCGGAAAAAGTGGCACAAATAAGGCGGCCAAGATCCAGAACGCGAGGTCCATGTCAGCACCACCTGAGCCAGACGTTAAGCCGCCGCGACCATTGCACGACGACCTGACCCAACCGCTCGTAGATGTCGGCGACATACAGTTCACGCGACAAAAGGGCGTAGACGCCGAGATAGATCCCGCGCCCGCGTCCGCCAAGCCTGCGTCCGACCTCGAAGGACTCGGCGAAGAATGTCAGCGCCCACCCGCCCACGAACACCGCCGCCAACAACATGACGAGGGCATCGAATGACAATCTGTGGATGCTGGCTGCGCGATACAGCATGAGACTCTCGTGCTCATCCGGATAAAGGAGCCGGCCAAAATAATGACTGATCAACGTATAGCCGATCACGACAACGACAAACGACGCGAGGATACCGAGCATGAGGCGCCAGGGGTCCTGCTGCGACATCTTGTGGGCTGCAAACAATGCCTGAGCCCCCGTAACCCAGCCGAAAAACAACAGCACCACGACCCCCTGCTCGTAAAAAAGATGCTCGGCCACAAAGAAATGCGACAGACTCAATACCACCACCGGCACCAGCACGGTGAGGCTTGCCGCCACGAGCCACGGCAGACGCGAGGGCCTGGCCGGCCGCCGCTCCACCACCGACGTATAGATCGGATCCGGTGGAACGCCATCGTGCGCACGGGCGTCACCGATGACATCGCCGGCCCCAAGAAACAGCGAGGCCTTGAAAAAGCCGTGCGCGATGAGATGAAAAACCGCGAGCGGGAATGCCCCAAGGCCGCACTCCATGACCATGAACCCCATCTGCCCCATGGTGGAGTAGCCGAGCGAACGCTTGATATCATTCTGCAAGAGCATCAGTCCCGAACCTATGAGCGCGGTCATGAGGCCCATCCCAAAGGCCCAGTGCAACGCCCATCCGGCATGCTCGAAAAGCGGCGCGAATCGATTGAACAGAAACCCTCCGGCATTCACGATACCGGCGTGCATGAGGGCCGAGACCGGCGTCGGCCCGTCCATGGTGTAGGGAAGCCAGACATGCAGCGGAAATTGCGCCGAGCGCGCGAACGCCGCCAGTGCCAGCAAAAAGCCCGCAAGCTCCGGCACGGGCATCCCCCAAAGCTGCATATGCGGCGCTCTCTGAATGCGCGCAAAGATCACCGGTAACGAGACGCTGTGGTAGCAATGGACCAGGATGAGGGCCGCGAACCACAGCGGCAGATCGCCGAAACGGTAGGTAATCTGCGTCCAGAAGGCATAACGCCCGGCCGCAGGCCGCCTATGGTCGTGTCCCAACAGGAAATACAAGACGACGCCGACCAAAAACCACGCCACCAAAAGCGTCAGTAGATTGGCCGCCGAGACCATGACCAGAATCACCCCGGTCATAAGATCGAGCAGCGCGAAGAATCGCGCATAGCCCGGCTCCTCGGCCATATAGCGCACAGAATAGATATGCACGATGAGGCTGATACCGGACACGAACGTCCACAACACGAGACTCAAGGGATCGAGCCATAGGCTTCCGAATACCCCCTGGGAATCGATGATCGCCACACCGCCTGTCACGAGATAGTGCACGAGCAGCGTAAGCGCGAGCGCCAGGGTCAAGGTCAGGATGGAGACGCTGACGCGTGCCGCGAGCCTGCGCGTATCACGCAAAAACGCCAGGATCATCAGCGCCGACACCACCGGCAACACAGGCACCCACACCCCTAACGATCCCGTGGCCATCCCCTTCACGTCTCCTTACTTTGTCATGGCGATATAGAGTTGAGGAAGCTTCTCCGGCAGCCTGTCCACGTGATCCAGGACCAGATAATTGCGCGCCCCGAAGATGCGCGAGACATACTCGTCAGCATACGGGTCCAGGGACAGACAGAACGTCCGTATACCCTTGCGAGCCAATTCCTCGACCGCCTTCTTGGCATCAAAACGCAAGTACTGGGGATCGCGCACATCGTTGTCCGCGGGCTCCCCATCGGTCAGCAGAATGATCAGTTTTTTCTGGCTCGCGCGCCGCTCCATGAGGCCCCCGGCATGCCGCAGCGCAGCCCCCATGCGCGTCGAAAGCTGCCCGGTCATACCGGCCAGACGCGCCTTCACCTTATCGTCATAGGGTCCATCGAATTCCTTGAAGCGATAGAATTCCACGTCATGACGCCCGTTGGAATCGAAACCGCAGAGCATGAATGGGTCACCGATGCGCTCCAGGGCCTGCGCTAACAACGCCGCCGCCTCACGCGCAAGCTGCAAGACCGTGACGTCGCCTGCGGCGCGCGAGCGCAAGGTGTCGTTCGTGGACTCCGACAGATCGATCAGCAACATCACCGAAAGGTCGCGGATGTGAAGCCGCGTCCGGATGCCGATGCGCGGGTCCGGCTGCTGCCCCATGCGGATGTCGCTTAAAGCCAGCACCGCGGCATTGATATCGATTTCATCGCCGTCTTCGACCTTGCGTTCGCGGATCACGCCCTGGGGTTGGACCGCCTCGATCAGCTTCTTCAAGCGCTGCACCAGCGGTTTCTGCTGCTCCAGAAAACCGTTGATGACCTCCGGATCCCCCGCCTTCGGCCGCTTCTCGTAGAGCGTCACCCACAGCGGTCTCTCGAGTTGCGTCTGGTAATCCCATTCCGAATAGGTCATCGGTTGCGAGATCGGCGTCTTGCCCTCGCGCTCATTGAAGGTCGTGCCATCGTCGTCGTACAGCTCGGTGGAAAGGACCCACACCTCCTGGGCATCGTCGCCTGCATTTTCCACATCGAGCGTGTTCAACATCTCCATCAGGTTCACGTACTTACGCACCTGTGGCCGGCCCCCGGCGAGCGGATCGCCCAAGTCGGCGATACGCGGGGCGGTCCACAGGTAGCGATTGTCATCGCGATAGACGATCGTACTGGTATCGGCGCTCGGCGTGAATTCAAGCCCACTGGCTTTCGCCAGGGCCGCGAGACGCTCTGCCGACTCCAGGATGCCGGTGTAGCGGTCGCTGTCGTCTTGCGGCAGCCGCGCGAACGCCTCGCGCGATGCCGCCACGAGCGAATGATCATCCCGGTACTCGGAATCGAGCAGCGCCAAGGCGCAGCGGTCGAGGACCGCGGCCAGATCGGGTTCCCCAACCCTATCCACCGTCGCCGGCACCGCCACGAGTTGCCTCCACAAAGAGTACAGCCCCGGAAACGCGCTGATGGCGCGACGCTCCACCCAGGCATCCTCGAGCAAACCGATCCACGGCCGCACGGCCAGTGCGGCCAGTTCGAAGCGCGCATCGAAACGCGAATGCACCACATGGGCGCTGGCGTGGGCGGCCGCCGCCCGAAACACCTCCAACGCCGGGGTCCGCTCCCCATGGCCATTCTCCCAGTCGTCATAGGCGTCCGGGACATAGATGAAATAGTCCTCGACATACGGGCGGTAACCCTCGCGCGTCTCGAAATCCCCGGAGGTCGGTCGCAGAAAGAAATCCCGCCCCCATAGCGCCCGCAGATACATGACAAGCCGCCGCTGGATGTCAATGAAGAGCACCCCGCGCCGCTCCTGCTGCATTACCGCCAGGGCCTGCGGACTCGTCAGTCCGAAAAATTCCGCTTGCGCCGCGAAGTCATTGCGATAGGCAGACACCCCCCACATCGCCCAACGACGCAACCCGCCCAGGGTCATCTGGTCGAGCAGTACCTCGATCTTGCCGAGCATCGGCCGGACCCCTTGCGGGGCCTGCGCCAAAAGCTGGTCGATCAAAAGTAGATAACCACGGAAAAGACCGATCTCGCCGAGCCGCCGCGCGACCACCGGGGCCGTCGAAAAAAACAGCGACAGCACCTGCGCGCTGGTCTTCGAGTACATGCGTATGGCGGTCGACAGCATCTCGAAGACTGCCTGTTCGCCGATCTCGCGCGCCACCTGCGGCGCGCTCTCGACGAACGCCACGACGAGATCGCTGCCACGCCCGAGGGCCTTCAGGCTCCCGGCACCCTGCAGATAGGCCTCAAGGCCGCGCGATGTAAAGACGCGCGCCGCCTCGTGCCAATTCGCCTCCAGGACCTCGGCTGCGTGTTCGCCGAGATCCTCAAGAAGCTCCGGGTAATCTACCAGTTGAACCGCCATACCCCTGCAACCCCGTATGTCCGGTAATAGGCCTCCGTGACACCCACCGACGTCATCCGCACACTGCGCGCGGGATCCTTCAGTCCGGCCAGACGCGCGGCGGATTCACGCCCCGTCCCCCGCCGGCATTCAGATCCACCTCGTCTACGTGCGTCTCGCGATCCTTGGCATGCTCTGCACCACCCGCCGGCCCCACCTTGTCCCGGTCTCCCGTCTTGGTCCCCGGGCGACGCCGCTGCGTCTGCAGACTCGCGCTCAACTTGTCTTCCAAGTTACTCATTTCAAGATCTCCTCGATGAGTCGTTCGATCTCGTCGCGGGCGGCGGCGGCACGCTTACCCATGTGATAGACACTGAGGCCCTCGAGCGCAGCGCCCCGATATATCGCCCGCCGCCCAATCGGTACCGGCAACACCGGCAGGCCCATCGCGGCGATGGCCGACTGCGAGGCCCGCGACAAGGCGCTGTGCGCCTCCACCTGATTGAGCACGAAGTACCCGCGCAACTGCGGCCGGCGGCTCTGCAGACCCTGCACAAACTCGGCACTGCGTCGGCTCGCCCACAGGTCCAGGGGCGACGGCAACACCGGCAACAGCACGAGATCCGCCTCCCCCAGAATACCCTCGATCTCATCGTCGTCGAGGCGGGGCGGACAGTCATAAACGCGATAATGGTGGTTCGCCTGCCCGCCTTCACGCAGGCCCGCCCAGTCACAGATTGCTATGGCGTAATGGCCCTCGCGGTCGGCCCAATTGGCCCAGTCCCCAAGACTGCCTTGCGGATCTGCATCAACCAATAGCGTCGGTGCGCGTCGCGCAAGCCCCATCGCCAGGTTCCATGCAAGTGTGGTCTTGCCGCAACCGCCCTTGCCGTTGTACAAAGCGATTCGCAGCGCCGTCATGACCGCTCAGCCCGGGCCACGCCGCGCACAGGCGTCTGTGCTGTGCGCAAAGTCCCTGAGTCGGGGCTCCACCTCGTCGCCCTCGAATTGAATGGTCACCACCACATGCGTACGCGCGAAATTGAGGTTCGGGTAATAACCGCTCGCCTCCGACAGCGCCGCCAAATCGTCGAGAAAGGCCCGCGTCTGTGCGTAATCCGCGAACTCAAAGCGCTTGTTCCATGCTAAAGGACGCTTTTGCTGCGTCCATCCCTCCGGAACCGCCGCGTCCTTTTCGTCCATGCCTTTCCCTCCTCATCGGCGCGCTGCGAGCGCGGCGCGCAACTCCTGCAGGTGGCGCAGATGCTCCTCTTCGTCAGCGCGCAGGCGCGCGAAGAGCGCCGCCACCTCGTGATCGCGCAGACGCGCACTCACGGCCGCAGCCTCTGCATAGAGCTCGACTGCCGCCTGCTCGAGATCGGTATCGTGACACAACATCTCCTCGAGGTCCCGACCAGGCCGTGGCGGTCGCAAGGACCCCGCCCCTGGGGCCATCCCGGCGAGCAACAGCCGCTGGCTCAGTAGATCGGCATGAGCAAGCTCCTCGCGGGCCTCATGGCGAAAGCCTTCCGCCCAGTCTGCAAGGCCCCACAGCGTACACAGACTCGCCTGCGTCAGATACTGCTGCACGGCGCTGTACTCATGATTCAGGGCCTGGGCCAGGAATCCTGTGACGCGCGGGTGGCTACGCATGCCGCCCCCGCGCTCAGCTCAGGTTGCCTGTGACGTCCCCGTCCCGTCCGCCGCCGTTACCGTCCGGACGCGTGGGCAGGATGTGCTCCACCTCGGAATGCACGCGCGCGATGATGTGCGCCGCCACCAGGCCATCCCCCACCCGCTCGCAGGCATCGGCGCCGGCCCGCACCGCGGCATTCACAGCCCCGGTCTCGCCGCGCACCAACACCGTCACATAGCCGCCACCCACGAACTGGCGACCGATGAGACGCACCTCTGCGGCCTTGGTCATGGCGTCGGCGGCCTCGATGGCCGGCACCAAACCACGCGTCTCGATCATGCCTAAGGCTATACCCGTGAGTGCCATTCGTTTTCTCCTCGAAGGTCTCGATCCATCGGTATCCACTGATTACACACCCCGCCTATCGGGGTCGTGGGCACGATCCTCGCGCCCAAGGCCTCCCCTAGCCGGCTCCCACAGCCCCTCAGGCGCTCGGGGCCTTGGGCAGGATGTGCTCCACCTCGGAATGCACGCGTGCGATGATGTGGGCCGCCACCAGGCCATCCCCCACCCGCTCGCAGGCATCGGCGCCGGCCCGCACCGCGGCATTCACAGCCCCGGTCTCGCCGCGCACCAACACCGTCACATAGCCGCCACCCACGAACTGGCGACCGATGAGACGCACCTCTGCGGCCTTGGTCATGGCGTCGGCGGCCTCGATGGCCGGCACCAAACCACGCGTCTCGATCATGCCCAGGGCAATACCCGTCACATCTGCCATTTTCCCGATCTCCTTCTTTAAGCGACTAAAAAGCCCGGACCACGGCGCCCGTCAGGCGCTCGGGGCCTTGGGCAGGATGTTTTCCACCTCGGAATGCACGCGTGCGATGATGTGGGCCGCCACCAGGCCATCCCCCACCCGCTCGCAGGCATCGGCGCCGGCCCGCACCGCGGCATTCACAGCCCCGGTCTCGCCGCGCACCAACACCGTCACATAGCCGCCACCCACGAACTGGCGACCGATGAGACGCACCTCTGCGGCCTTGCTCATGGCGTCGGCGGCCTCGATGGCCGGCACCAGACCGCGCGTCTCGATCATGCCCAATGCAATACCCGTCACATCTGCCATTTCCATCCCTCCATACGGACCCTAACCAAAAACCCGCCTTACGGCTCCCAAAAATCGATGATTCCCCCGATGGTCAGGTCGGTGTGAACCCCGAAATCCCCTTGCGCGTAGCGCGCTGCCGATCCTGACACCGTGAACACCCACTTTCCCGGCGGCACCCCCACCGGGTCGGTGGCGACATTCAACTTCCCGGTACCATCCTGAAGGACCCGTAAAGATGCCTGCTTCAGGCCCGCACCGCGCCGCGTCACTACCAGATCCGAGATCACACGCATGATCTCCATTTCACTCCGGGCTCCAGTTGTCGATGATGCCGACGATGGTGAGGTCCGACGGGTATTCCTTGCTGCCCGCCGCTTCGCGCGCCGCCGAAGACCCCACGCAGATCACCCAATCCCCGGGAATGCAGCCCACCGCATCGACCGCCACCGAACGCGGACCGCCCTCCTTATCCTGCACGACCAGGAGCGGTCGATGGCCCATCTCGCCGATGCGGTTGGTAGACACTAGAGTCTTTTCCACACGCATGATCTTCATGTCAGCGCAACCTCCTCCAAGGCACTCCCCGGTGCCATGTCCTGTACACTCCCATGCAGATATAAAAGCCCTTCCTTGGCCAGGTGCGCGTAGCGGCCCTGTATCCCCTCTGCGATCCGGCGGATCTTGTCTTCCATCCGCGCCCGGCTCCCCGGAACCTGCTCGTTGAAGTGATAATGCAGCGCCACCGGGATCGGCAGTCCCCGTTCGACATTGAGGTGCCGGAATATCTTCACCCCGACATCGAGATCCGCAGCCCCTTCCTCCACCGTGTCGAGCCGCGCGTAATAGGCGATATTGCGCACCTGGACCTCTGGAAACCCGTCGCCCACGCTCACAAAGCGTTCGCCGTGGCCCATGTCCCCATACCAGCCGCCGTGATACTCGCCGACATATTCGATCTGGCTCATATTGTTGATGAGCAAGGTCGCGATCAATCGACGCATACCATCATGGGGCTCGCCCTCGCCCTTGCCCCATCCCTCAGTCGCGCTCGCGGCGCGTATGGCCTCGTAGACCGCAAGCCGCGCGCGATCGGCATCCAGCGTGAGCGTCTGCCGGTAGAGTGCCGCGTTATCGATGTAGCGATAGGCACTGACATCGCCGTTGCCATCCGGCACGTGCACACGTATGGCATCGGTGTCGGTATCCACCCCGATCAACAGGATGTCCGTCCCCGCCCCGCAACAAAACGCATTCTCTATCGCACGACGAAACTCATAGAGTCGCTCCAGTGCCGCCTCGGTCGCCGCCCGCTCGTTGCTCCCATGGGCCGCGCAGCCCTGGTGCTTCGGATCCAATGAACTGCCGTGATACACCGCCACTTTGAGATAACGCGTCGGCACGTCGGCGGTCGTCGGAAACCCCTCCCGATACCGACGCAGCTCGGCGTGCTCCCAATGCCGTACGTCCTCTTCCACATCGAACAGCGTGCCTGCAAACGCGCTGCGCCGTACGAGATTCGCCGCCGGTATGCGCAGCACATAGGGAAACAGGCCCTTCAGCCGTCCATCGGCGCACGCCGAGACATTCATGGCGTGAAACCCGCAGTCCACTAACAGCGCATCCCATCCCTGACCCGCGGCCAACTCCTCCCGGATACGATCGCCAAACCGCGCCACCGCCCCAGCGAGCGCCGAGAACACCGCCTGTGCATACAGTGCGCCCATATCCGGGCCCCGTACCCAGGCACGCTCCAACACCGCCGTCGGTAGCTCGAAACCCAAGCGCTCCCGTGCCCAGTCCTGCGCACGCCCCGGAAAGTCGCTGCCGCGACCCAATGCCGCGATCTCCTGCAGGGTCGGCACGATGCGATCAAAGCGATCCTTGATCCCCTGCTCGCATTCGAAGAGCCGCGCGTTTTCGTTCCGGTCCACGAGCGCATGCCGGCAACCGCGCGCCGGCAGGGTGGCGCACGCCGGGTGCTCGACACCCAGGGCCTCGGCCCGTGCCGCCCCCGCGCGCAGCCATCCGGGCCGCGCCCGGCCGCGCGCCATACCGCCTGCCAGCTGGCCCTGCGGGCCGCTGCGTGCGCGTCGCATCGTCGATGATCTGCGCGTATCCATGGGGTTATCCCTCACCTGCGCCATCGACTGCGAGAACACCGCGGCGCATCATCCCCGCGCCCCACCCGAGTAGGTCACAACCGAACCCTTCGGGGAATTCCCGCTGCTGCCGGTGACCCGGCCTTCGGGCACCGCTACAGCCAGCGGCCGCTCGCGATTCCCGGCCGCCGACATCACACAGGTGCGCGCCACACCCCGCTGAGTGGGATTGCGCCCGTGCGCCCAGCGTCCCTCGGTACCGGTCACGCGATCACTACGGCTCCAATCGTCGCCGGTAATCCGCCACGCCCCGGCAGCCGGTGCCGCGTCCTCTGGCATTTGCGCGTTCTCGGCTGCCGCCGGCATGGCCGCCATCATCGGCGCCACCGCTTCGCGACCCCGGAATTCCGGCGTCCCTGTCACGAGTCCACGCGCGAGGTTGATCGGCCCTGTGATCCGCCCCCCGTGATCCCCGGCATTGCCGGTGATCCGCGACCGCCCCTGTTGGGCGGGCGGCACGACGGAAAATCCCGCAGCCTGCGCGGCGGGCGCCGCAGCCGCCGGTTCCGGCGCCGCGGGTACGAAGCGATGACTGATCGCGGTGTTTCCCGTACCACGCCCGGCAAGTTCCCCTTGCAGCGCACGCAGCCGGTTTTCGAGCTCCTCGAATCGCTGTTTGCATCCACAACCGCCCGCGCAGCCGCCGGACGCCGGCCTGTCCGCGCTGATCTTCGGCGTCGGCGCCAAGCCCTCTACCATAGACTCCTCACGCCCTACATAAGGCGTACCGCTCACGGCCACCGAAGCGCCGGCCTCGTTGCCAGTCACGGCCTCGCTGCCACCGAGCGCCGGGCCGCTCACGACATGACCGGTATCGGTACGCGTAAGACTCACCTTCCGTGCCCCGGCCTGCGGGGTGCTCGCGCACTGAGCGTAGTGCTCCCGCCCGTAATACGCCGTTCCGGTGACGGGCCAGCACCCTCCGTGCTCGTCACCTGTGGTTTTTGGGAGCTTGTCCATTCCCGTGCCGGTCACGCTCGTACCACTGAGGCCCGTCATGGTCTGAACCTTTTCCACGCCACCACCACACATCTGCGGGCCGTTATAACCAGTACCCGTGACACGTTGGCAGGAACCGGGCTCGTTGCCGGTCACCTTTCCCGAACGGTCCACCAGATTCCCGGTGATACGCTGCCGCTTGTCCGTATAGCTCTCCTCGACCTTCGGCGGTTCCGTGGGCTCGGGCTGCACCCGGCAGACGGACGTAAAGCTCTCGTGACTCAGATACTCGGTGCCCGTCAGGGTCCGGCATTCGCCGGCCTCAAGTCCTGTGATTCGGCTGCTGTTGCCCACCGCCGTCCCCGATACCGCGCGCCCCGCGATGGTATGCGTCAATGCCACCTTCTTGGGGGCGCCGTTGATGGTCATGCGCGCCGCGCCGCCATCCGCGTACTGCGATCCCGTAATCTTGGCCACAGCCCCAGGCTCCGAGCCGGTCACTCGATTCATGCGCGCCTCGTCGCTGCCGCTCACCGGTAGCTGCTGACGCGCCGTGCGTCCGGTCACCACCTTCGGCGGCCGTGCCGGCGCGGCAGTGTCGCACGCCGCTTGAAAATAATCGCCACCCATGTACTCGGTCCCGGTCACGACGCGGCACGTCCCGGCCTCATCACCGGTCACCGCCTGCGCATGACCCAAGTACGTCCCGCTCACGCCCACATTGCCCCCGGTCCGGCCCACGCGTACCTTGGCCGGACCCGCCTCGGGCTGCGTCTTGCAAAACCGCGTATAGTGCCCAGCCCCCAGGTACTCGGTCCCCGTGATGGTGCGGCATGATCCGGCCTCGGTGCCGGTGATCGCCGGCGCCCTATGGACCTGCGTGCCGGTCACGGCACTCCCGGCAAGGGTCGTGTCTGCCTCCACCTTCGCCGGTGCACCCTGCCGGCGCCGTCTCCCGGTGGGACGCGCCGGCTCCGCCGAACCGCGACCATGAGCCGCCAATTCACGCCGATGCCGACGCGCAAACTCACGCGCGCTGCCGGTCTCCAAATAGTGCTGGCGGGCGGCAACCGAGATCAGCCCGTTACGCACCGGGATCGCCACCTTGCCACGCTGGGCGAGTGAACGACGCCGCGCCTTACAGAGCGTGCGTACGCTACGATCCCGCCATCCGAGGGTCTCGGGCGCGCTCTCGGCGATCTCGCACACCGCATCGAACACGGCATCCTCGACCGTGGCCGCCGCCGGCCGCGCCTCAACGGTCCCTTCCGGCACGGGATCCGCGGCCACCACCGTCTCGACGGCCTGCCCCGTGCCCCGCTGTTTCGGATCCGACCAGCACTGCGCGCCCGCACAACGCAAGGCACGACGCGCCAACGCCGCCTCACGCCCGCGCGGCTTGGCGCCCTGCGCGGTCTGCATCTGCCCCTCAGGCGCGGCCGGTACAGGCGCTAGGGCCTTAACGGCCTTCGGCTGCGGCATCCGGACTCCGGCCTTTCCTGGTGCTAGCGGCTTCTGCTGGGCCTGCCGGCGCCGCATCTCCTGCGCCAAGGCCCGGCCATGCAGGCGACCAGCTGAGGATAAATCCGACATAGTGTCCCCCTATGGGGCGCGTGATCCGGTTCATTCCCCGGACCCGGCCCGCTGATCTCATCGCGTCTTTAGGAACCCCGGTGGACCACGAACGACAGCCCCTGGCTCTGCGTGTAGTTGTCGTACCCGATCAGGCGAATCAGATGATTGGGGTATTCCCGGCGGCACGCCTCGATCTCGCCCAGAACGGTATCGGCGTTGCGTTCCCCGAACATCGGCAGCTTCCACATGTACCAGTAATATGTGAAAGGCCGGTTGGGCTCTATATGCTCCACTGCCGGGTTCCAGCCCTGCGCGATCATGTACTGAACCTGCGCACGAACCTGCTCGGCAGACAGCGGTGGGAGGTACGAGAATGTCTCGTACCGGCGAGTTTGCTTGTATTCTTGCACATCGGCCATGGCGACCTCCTTACTCAATGACGTGTCTGATCTCGGTAATTACCGGTTCTGGACGTCGAGCTTGTCGACGGTATCGAACTCGAACTTGATCTCTTTCCAGGTCTCCAGGGCAATCTTGAGCTCGGGCGAGTGCCGCGCGGCATTCGTCAGTACGGTCTTACCCTCTTTCTCGATATCCACGCCCCGATTGCGCGCCTCGACGCAGGCCTCGAGGGCCACGCGATTGGCGGCCGCGCCCGCGGCATTTCCCCACGGATGACCCAGCGTACCGCCACCGAACTGGAGCACCGCGTCATCCCCGAAGATCGCGACCAAGGACGGCATATGCCAGACATGGATACCGCCCGAGGCGACCGCGAAGGCCCCCGGCATGGCGCCCCAGTCCTGATCAAAGAAGATTCCACGGCTGCGGTCCTCCGGGACATAGGATTCGCGCAAGAGATCGATCCAGCCGAGCGTCGAGGCGCGATCGCCTTCGAGCTTACCGACCACGGTACCGCTGTGGAGGTGGTCACCGCCGGACAGGCGCAAGGCCTTGGTCAGCACCCGGAAATGGATACCGTGGTGCGGGTTACGGTCGATGACCGCGTGCATGGCGCGGTGAATGTGCAGCAGGATACCGTTCTTGCGGCACCAGCGGGCAAGGCCGGTATTGGCGCAGAAGCCGCCGGTCAGGTAGTCATGCATGATGATCGGCATGCGCAGTTCCTTGGCGAACTCGGCACGCTCGTACATCTCCTCCGGGGACGGCGCGGTGACATTCAGATAGTGCCCTTTGCGCTCACCGGTCTGGGCCTCGGCGTTGTGAATCGCATCGGCGACAAACAGGAAACGATCACGCCAGCGCATGAACGGCTGGGAGTTGACGTTCTCGTCGTCCTTGGTGAAATCGAGACCGCCACGCAGGGCCTCGTAGACCGCACGGCCGTAGTTTTTGGCCGACAGGCCGAGCTTGGGCTTGATGGTACAGCCGAGCATCGGGCGGCCATACTTGTCCATCTTGTCGCGTTCGACCTGGATACCGTGCGGCGGACCGTTGCAGGTCATGACGTAATGGAGCGGGAAACGCACGTCTTCCAGGCGCAGAGAGCGTACCGCCTTGAACCCGAACACATTACCGACGAGCGAAGTGAATACATTGACCACCGACCCCTCCTCGAAGAGGTCGATCGGGTAGGCAATGAAGGCGTAGAAGGAGGTATCATCACCTGGGACGTCTTCGATACGGTAGGCGCGGCCCTTGTAGTAGTCGAGGTCCGTAAGCAGGTCAGTCCAGACCGTCGTCCAAGTCCCGGTGGAGGATTCGGCCGCCACTGCCGCGGCTGCCTCTTCCCGGTCCACGCCGGGCTGCGGCACGATTTTGAAACACGCCAAAATATCCGAGTCCAAAGGCACGTAGTCCGGAGCCCAATACGTCTGGCGGTACTCCTTGACTCCGGCTTCATATTTACCAGCCATAGATCCTCCTGAAGTAACGATCAACTCGACCTGCAAAGCGGCATAGGGCGCTCAATGTACAAAGGCTGTCCCATAAGGCCAAGTAAAAAAAACTTAATGTTATGTTTTACTAAAGCATATCGTTGTGGACGATGGGGTACCGTAAAAGATACCGAGTGGGTCAGGGAGGGCGGACGACCGTGAGGGTCTGTGGCCGCCCGGGCCCGCAGGACGGTGGCGACCGACCAGGGGTGCGGGCTGCGGGCTCCGTCGCCGGACCCCGCCGGACGATCAGGCCCTCGCCCACTCGCCGCGCGCACCACGCCGCCTGTCGGCAAGAATAGGCGCCACCTTGGGGACGATGTCGGTTTCCGGCTCGACCGGGCCACGCTTGCGAATCCCTCGCCTTAGTGCGCGCCGCGCACAGACCCCGGGGCAATGCCCGGATCTCATCTGCCCGTCTGCAAGCCGTGCGCGCGCGCCGAGCCGTGGACCGGACCCCCAGCGCAGATCCGCGTGTGGTTATCCATCGCGTACGGATCTCGGCCGGCTGCGTCTTTGCAATCTCTGGAGATTTTAGTTAAATTAAACGTCGATGCCACTACGTTAAATGATAATCGCTCATGTTTCTGCGCCGCGTCACACTCCATCAACTGAAGATCTTTCTGTCGCTCGCCCGCCATCTCAACATGACGCGCGCCGCCGAGGAGCTGCATATGACGCCGGCCGCGCTGTCGATACAGATCAAGCAATTGTCCGGCACAGTGGGCGCCCCCCTTCATGAGCAGATCGGCAAACGGCTGTTTCTGACCGAGGCTGGGCGCCTCGTATACGCCGGGGCGCTCGACGTCTTCGATCGCCTGGAGCGCCTATCGGGGGATCTTGCCGCGGACCAGGGACTCGAGCGCGGCAACCTTAAACTCTCCATCATTACCACCGCGCAATACTTCGCCCCGCATTTCCTCGGGGCGTTCTGCAAGCGCCACTCCGGGATAGAGGCCACACTGGAGATCGCCAATCGCGACCAACTCATAGAGCGCCTGAAGCACAACCTGGATGACCTCTACATCATGGGCCAAGCCCCCGAGCAGCTGAGTGTGATCGCGCAGCCCTTTATGGAAAATCCGCTGGTTCTGATCGCGCCCGCCGATCACCCGCTGGCCTCGCAACACGACATCGCCCCCGAACGGCTGGCCGATGAATCGTTCATTATGCGCGAACCGGGATCAGGGACGCGGCTTGCCGCCGAGCGCTTTTTTGAAAAGCATAGCGTGCAGCCCAAGATTCGCATGACCCTCGGCAGCAATGAGGCGGTCAAGCAAGCCGTGGCCGGCGGGCTCGGAGTGGCGGTATTGTCCGGGCACACCCTCACCCTCGATGCGGCCTCCGGCGCCTTCGCGGTCCTTGACGTGCGCGGCTTCCCGTTACGACGCCAATGGTATGTGATCTACCCCTCCACCAAACAGCTCTCCCCGGTGGCGCGGGCCTTTTTGCATTACATCACCGAGGAAGGGGCTTCGCGCAACCAGAGCCCGGGCCGCTAGGGGCTCACAGGCCGCCACGATCGCCCCGCCCGGCACGACGCCGGACGATCGCCTCCTTGTGCCGTCTGGGGTACGACCGCGGCACGATGCCATCAGCACGCCTAAGACACGCCATGGCGTTGCCATCGCAACCCTCGTGCGCGCAAGACCCATCACCCGCATGCGAGCGGCCGCTAATCACCCCAAGGGCTGCGCGGGGCGTGATGGCGCGCGGCCCCGGCTTTTGTCCCGTCCCTGGCCCTTCATCATGCGCTACCGTACTGCGTGTCATGGAGGATACCTATGCCGGATATCTTGCCGCGGTTTATGGGTGTAGCGGCCTTATTGGCAGGCCCGTTGGTGGCCACGGCCACGCTCGTCCCAGGGTCGCAACACGGGCCCTACGCACGGGTCTTTTATGCGCGCAACTTGCCGTCCCCAGCCGCTCAGGTCGGATTCCCGCACGCCTGGACGCACGCCTACGGCAACGCCCGCCACGACTCGGCCTATCCCGTTGGTTCCTCGGCCCCGACGTGGCTAAAAAGTGGCGTCACATGGCGCTATGCCGAGGCGCGCGCCTGGCCCCTGTCCCGCCATAAGCCGTTCGGCGCCAAGGTCTATGGAGACCGGCTGGCGCTCGCCACCATGACCCAATTCTATGGGAACGCGCTCGGTGTTTCCGCGGCCGATGGCATCATTTACGCAGAAAGCGATGATGAATTCGCCTATGCCCTGAATGCCCGCACGGGACGGCTCATCTGGCGCACAAGCCCCGTCGGCAACACGCTCATGGGTGATCCACTCGTCTTTGGTCATGTCGTATATCTGACGGCCGGCAATGTCGGCTTCAATTTTTCGAATGTTCAGCGGTATTCGCAAAAAACCGCGGCACGTGGGGCGGGCGTGAGCTACAATGGGGTCTACGCCCTCGACCGGACCACAGGAAAGCTGCTGTGGCATTTCGGGACCATGGGCGCAACGATGCCGACGCCGGCGATTGCCGACAACCGGCTCTTTATCGACACGGGCTCCGGCGACATCTACGCCATCAATGCACAAACCGGCCATCAGATCTGGGTGAAACGTGCCGGTGGCATCGCCAATATGTCGGACCCGGCCATCTACCATGGGCACGTCTACGTCGCCTTGTCGGTCGTTCCTTATCTCTACTGTCTGTCGGCCGAGAATGGCCATATCGTGTGGAAGGCCTCAATCCGGCGCGCCACAAAAACGGGGCTCGGAGATGTCTCGCCAGCCGTGGCCCACGGTGTCGCCGTGATGGATGCCGTGGCCGTCGTCCCGTCACACGGCGGACGCACCACCATGACGACCATCGTGCGCGCCTACAATGCCGAGGATGGGCGTGTGCTCTGGACGCACACCATGGGCCTCGGCCCCAAGCCCCCGGCATTCAAGGGCGGGGTGCCCATGATCCACGGAAATGCGGTCTACGTAGGTACGCCGGTGGACAATATCTACCAGGCCTACGATCTCCATAGCGGCAAGGTCCTTTGGACCTGGCACATCCCGAAGGCGGGAGCGGCCGGCGCCGGCCGCGGGCCGGCCACCTATTCCCACGGCAAACTCTTCATCAGTACTGGACCGCGCCTGTTCGTCTTGAATGCCCATACGGGACGCCTGATCGGGCAGAAGTATCTGGGAGGGCGTTTCGGCATCGTCAATCCCGTGATCGTCGGCGGCACGATCTATCTCGACAATTCCTGGGACTGGATCATGGCCGTGCCCGTCTCGACCGTGGTTGCGCACAAGCCAACCCATCGCCAGCTGTCACCCTGACCTTGAGGTAAGGCGCCACCACGTCCTCGTGGTCTATACTGATAGCCATCGGCTCAAGTGAAAAGAGGGATCAGTCATGACCCATGAGATTCTGAAAAACGACCACGAGGTGCCAAGCCGCAGACCGCTCGCCAATGCCGTCAACTGGTCGCTGTTTCGTCGCCGCCAGGATGCGGAGGATTACCTCGACCACGTCCGCATCAACGATGGTTACGAATTGATCGGTGGCCACAGCCAGGACAGCGTAGGGGATTACTGGTGGGTCGGGGTACGCGTGCCATCGATCACCGACTGGGGTCATACCCAGGCCATCAACAAGCATGGCCGCCACGGCGACTAGGCCGGCTGATCACCCGAGAGACGCGCAGTCGTGGCCGATGCCCTCAAGGAGACCCGTCCCCCGCCCCAGGAAAGACGCCGCGGACGGTGACACCGTGATCGCACCGCCAGGACGCGATCCATCGGCCAAACGGCCTGCGGCCATCGTTGCGGCGCACTACCGGCGCTGCCCCCCTATCGCCTCATCGGCACGCGGCCCGGGTCGCCTTGTGGCATAGGTCCAGCCGGCGGTAACTGGCCCGGCTTGGTAATGGTAAGGCACGCAACCGCTATCCGCTGATACCTCAGGGACGCCTGATCCGGGCGCCGCCATGATCCCCATGAAACATCGCCCCACCCGCCCCCGCAGTCGCCGGACTCTCCAGGTTATCTGCGCCCCTTCCCCGTAGAATGTCCCGCCTGGGTCGCGCGCCATCTATCCTGTCGTTGCATGGGGTGCGCTGCGCCGACCACGAATCCCGCCGATGTCTGGACCCGCCCTTCATCCGTTCGCCTCACGTGGCCCACCCACGCCGGCCTGACATCCCGGCGTCATAAACCGCGTAGTGGCACACGGATCCGATTTCCATAATTCCGCCCTGCTGAGACACGCCGCGGGAGAAATTGATTATCCTCAATATAAGGATCTCTACATATGGGACATTATGGAAACCTACGATGGCTATGCCGGTGACGCTGTAACACCATGACACATCCACCGTGGTAACGGTCGCAGTTACCGCTCATTCTCATAGGGGACGCCCATGGTGACAAAAACCACAAATGGCGAGGCGGGCGAGCACGAAGGGGCACACGCCATAGGCCGCAGGCGGTTCCTCCAATACGCCACGACCGCCATGGGCGTCGCTTCCCTGGCCGGCCTCACGCCAACATCAGGTGCCGGCACGATTATCGGCGCTCGGCGCATCGCACAGGCCTCAGGGATTCTGAAGCGAGTGGCCGCGGATCCGACTCATATCCCGCCACCGATAGCGCGCAGACGGCCCGAGATCGTACCGATAGTGTTGGAGGCGCGCGAGATCATAGCCGAGATCGAGCCCGGGGTCTTGTTTCGGTTCATGACCTATAATGGCTAGGTGCCCGGTCCGTTCATCCGCGTACGCGAGGGCGACATCATCGACCTCACGTTCCGCAACCCCAAAACCAACACCGAGGCGCATAACGTGGATTTTCACGCGGCCATGGGCCCTGGCGGTGGCGCCCTTGCGACCTGGACGGAGCCTGGGGAGGAGGCGCGTCTGCGTTTTCGCGCCACCTACCCCGGGGCCTTCATCTACCATTGCGCGGTCTCCAACATGGACATGCACATAAGTTCCGGCATGTTCGGCATGATCCTCGTGGAGCCCAAGGCCGGACTGCCGCGAGTGGACTATGAGTTTTATCTGGGCCAGAACGAGATCTATACGGATAAGCCCGCGGGTCTACCCGGCCAGCATCACTTCGCCATCGGCGCCATGGTGCGGGAACAGCCGACCTATGTGGTGATAAATGGCGCGGCACATGGACTGACCGCCCAACGCTATGGTGCCATGCAGGTCCGGACGGGATCCACGGCGCGCATCTATTTCGTCGTGGGCGGCCCCAATCTTTCCTGTAGCTTCCACGCGATCGGCAATGTCTGGCACGAGCTATGGCCGGAAGGGGCCACGGCAAACAAACCGCTGCACTTCGTGCAGACCTATCCCGTGCCGCCAGGATCGGCGACCGTGGCCACGCTTCACTTTCCCGTGGCCACCGACATCAAACTCGTCGATCACGCACTGACGCGTGTCGTTCATCAAGGATGTCTGGCGGTCATCCATGCCGAAGGACGCGGCAATCCTGAACTTTTTCAAGCCCGAGGGAAACGCCTACTATGAAAACCCACCGTTATCCATCACCCTCTGTCCACGCCGCGGTCGCGCGTACCATGCCCATTCCCCGAAAGATGACCATGACCCTCGTCTTGTCGGCGCTCGCCGCAGTCGTCGTCGCCCACGGCACCATGCACCACGAGCGCGCGCTGATGACACAGGCCGGCTGCTTTACCTGTCATGCGGTCCACAGCCGCAAGATCGGTCCGGCGTTCTCGTGGGTCGCATACCACTATCGAACCCAGCCCGGCTCGCTCCAACATCTGGCCCGCAAGGTCATTACGGGCGGGACCGGGTACTGGGCCCCCTGGACCTACAATACGCCCATGATCCCGCATCCGAATCTGTCGATGACCCAGGCCGAGGGCATGGTCCGATGGGTACTGAAGCAATCTCCCATAAAGCCGCCAGCCCCGTAAGCGGCTTGGATCTGTCCAACCCGGTCGCGGCCCCACAGACGTGCTTGGGGTCCAAGGCATTGTGGGGTCGCTTTCCGGTCACTGCATGGAGCAGCGCATGGGCCATTGTCTCGACGTTCCCGATATCCGCTTGCCGCGCGTTCCCGATCGTACCACCGCTTCAGCAACCCACCCTCGCGCAGGATGCGCTACGGACGGTTACCATAGGTCTGCCCCATATCCACGACCATGCGATAAAGCGCCGTCTACCAGACAACCCAAAAGTGCCGCGATCCTCGATAACGACCGCCCTCCCGTTGACCTGCAACCACATCGTCCGCGCCAAGCTTATGAAGGGCGTGCGCTGGGGACATTGGTGTAGATACTGCCGATGGGGTGGTCGATTGTATTTCCATGGTTGTCAGAAAAGATCGGGCATGGATCGGCCGGCCGCTTGAGTGCGGCTGTTTCCAGCCACCCACGCCACGCTCCATAGTCCGGAAACCTGAGATGCTGCGCCATCCGTCGATGGCCGTCGTCATGAAGAAAACCGCGGATTACCGCCATATTTACGCGCTTTTTGACAGTCGTTTACGCCACCATAGCCTTCGTCCCAGGAACGGCGCTGGGCATCACCCCAAGACAGAATGTCCTCGCGCTCGCACATAGGACGATCCATATGGATCTTTTTCTGGATGCTAGCAGCACCCTTGTTAAGCCGTCGCATCTCGAGGCCGACAACATAAGGGAGATGCCGTGCGGGAGTTGGTGCGATGGGTATTCCAAAGACCGTCGCCAGGGAAATCGTCCAGAAGGCTGCCAGGTTCTTCCGGGACCACGGGCACCAAAGGACGTCGATGGCCGACGCGGGGATGCCTGCGGACCTCTGAAAGGCGGCCTCTATCATCACTACCAGGGCAAGGCAGATCCGGCCATCGACGTCCTAAAGCGCATTCGTCGGGTCTTTCACGAGCGCATATTGGCCATCGGTCGGGAGATTCCCGGGCCGCATCGCACCCGTATCCGGCCAGCGCACAACCTCCTCAAGGCCAAGGCCGCCCACCCCAGGCACCCTTCGCAAACGGGATCCCGCGCCCTTCAGGCATGTCCCACACCGACCTCGTCCTGCTCTTTCTCGCCGGAGGCCATAAACGTCACCTCCACACCCTGCTCGGCGGCAATCCACCGCCCCGCCTCGCGCGACATGGCAAGCGTCATGAGCAACATATCGCCTTCAACCGCTTCGCTCAGCACGGTCCCCGCCCCATAGAGGCGTGAGCGCAGACGACCCTCGTGGAGTGGGATGCGGATCACGGCCTGGACCTGCAGCGGCCCCAGCCGCTGGTGGATAGCGTCCAACAGTCCATCGAGGCCCGCACCGGTGTGCGCGGAAACGAAGACCCGTCGCGCCTGCCCAAACCCATCGACCTCGATCCTCGGCTGATCTCCGATCGCATCGATCTTGTTCATGACCATGAGCCGCGGTACATCCTCGGCACCGATCTCGGCCAACACGCGATTGACTTGTTCCTCATAGGCGTAATGATCGGGATGGCTTGCATCCACCACGTGCAGCAGCAGATCGGCAAACTGCACCTCCTCCAAGGTCGACCGAAACGCCGCGACCAGACCGTGCGGGAGGTGACGAATGAAGCCTACGGTATCAGCGAGGATCATAGCGCCGGCCCCCGCAAGCTCCACACGCCGCATCGTCGGGTCCAGGGTCGCAAAGAGGCGATCGGCGGCATAGACACCTGCCCCGGTCAGGACATTGAAGAGCGAGGACTTGCCGGCGTTGGTATAGCCGACCAGAGAGACCGTGGGGACCACGGAGCGCAGTCGCGCCCGACGGCGCATCAGACGTTGCCTACGCACCTTATCGAGGCGCTTATGCAGCACCCGGATGCGCTCGCCGATCATGCGCCGGTCGCTCTCAAGCTGGGTTTCGCCCGGTCCGCGTAACCCTATACCGCCTTTCTGGCGCTCGAGGTGCGTCCATCCGCGGACAAGCCGGGTCGACAGGTGCTCGAGCTGGGCCAGCTGCACCTGGAGTTTGCCTTCATGGGAATGGGCGCGCTGCGCAAAGATGTCGAGGATGAGGCCGGTCCGATCCAGCACGCGGGCCGCAACCGCCTTCTCCAGGTTGCGCTCCTGTCCAGGCGACAAGGCGGCGTTCACCACCACCAGCTCCGCGCCGGTCGAGGCGACCAGCGCGCGTACCTCCTCCGCCTTGCCCGAACCAACATAGGTCGCGCTATCCGGCTGTTGGCGCGCGCCCTCCACGACCCCGACGATCTCCGCGCCCGCTGACAGCGCGAGTAGCCGCAGCTCCTCGAGATCCTCCTGCTCCTCGGCGTCCGCCAGCCGCAAATGCACCAGGACGGTGCGCTCGCGGCCCGCGGACTCGCCGAGACTCTGCCACTTATTCGTTGCCTACCCCCTTGTCCGCCTCGTCCATATCAAAGGTAAACTTGACCGGACGACTGGGCACCACCGTGGAGATGGCATGCTTGTAGATCATCTGGCTCACGGTATTCTTCAATAAGACCACAAACTGGTCGAAAGACTCGATTTGCCCCTGCAACTTGATGCCGTTCACCAAAAAGACCGAAACCGGCACATGTTCCTTGCGCAGAACATTCAAATAAGGGTCTTGTAAAGCCTGCCCTCTATGCTGACTCATGACAGTTCTCCTGTTCTTATATTACCGTTACTGAGGCGCCTGGCGGTTATGCGTCATAAGCCATATCCCATGGCATCGATGACATCCCGTATAATCGTCGCGCAGGCCTCGGGCGCCCGGGGACCATCCCCGTCCAGCCATCGTACGGCCGGATCCGCCCGCAACCAAGTCAGTTGACGCTTGGCGAGCTGCCGCGTAGCGGCGCTGCCCTGCTCGACGAGATCATTATACGGGATTTTGTCCCGCAGGTATTCTCCGACCTGGCGATAACCCACAAGCCGCAGCGCCGGGGCTTCCGCCGGCAACCCCTGTCCGAATAACCAGGCCGCCTCCTCTATAAGACCGCGCACGAGCATGCGCCGAAAGCGTAGCCCGATACGACGATGAAGTTCCGCGCGCTCGCGCGGGGCCACGGCGAACTTAAGCCATGCATAGCGCCCTTGCGGTGCCCCCCCGACCGCCGGTACGCGCCCCACTGCACGGACGATCTCGAGCGCGCGCACGATCCTCTGCGGGTCGGTAGGTGCGATGGCCAAGGCCCGTCGTGGATCGCGCTCGACGAGTTCCGCATAGAGCGCTGGCAGCCCTTTGGTGGCAAGCTCCGCCATCAGCGCTGCGCGCCTCGCGGCATCGCTCGCCGGGATATCGGGCAACCCATGTTCCAGCGCCCGAAAATAAAAGCTGCTGCCCCCGACCAGAACCGGCACGCGCCGGCGGCGGAGCGCGGCATCTATCGCCAGCCGCGCGTCCTGGCAAAACGCCGCCGCCGAGTAGCTTTCCGCGACGCTGCGAATATCTATGAGACCGTGCGGCAGGACGCGGCGTTCACCAAGGGTGGGTTTGGCCGTACCGATATCGAGTCCGCGGTAGATCTGGGCGGCATCGACGCTGATAACCTCGATGGCCAGGAGCCGGCTCAACGCAAACACAGTGGCAGTCTTGCCCGCCCCTGTCGGCCCCATGAGGAACACGACAGGAGGGATATCGATCATGAACCCTGAGGGCGCATATGCGGAAACAGGATCACGTCGCGAATGCTCGGGGCGTCCGTGAACAACATGACCAAGCGGTCGATACCGATCCCCTCGCCGGCCGTGGGCGGCATGCCGTATTCAAGTGCCTCGATATAATCGGCATCGTAGTGCATGGCCTCTTCGTCGCCATCCCCGCGCCGCTCGACCTGACGCCTGAAACGCCGCGCCTGATCCTCGGGGTCATTCAATTCCGAAAAGCCGTTAGCGATCTCCCGGCCCCCGACGAACAACTCAAAGCGGTCGGTCACAAACGGGTCGGAATCGTTGCGTCGCGCAAGCGGCGAGACCTCCGCCGGATACGCCGTTATGAACGTTGGCTGCAACAAATGACCCTCGATGGTCTTCTCAAAGATCGCCATCTGCAACCCTCCAGCCTCGAGGCCGGGTTCCACCGGTAGCCCCTTGGCGACCAGAAACGCCCGCAGCGCCGAGACATCGCGCAGGTCGGACGGGGCATCCGGATGATGGCGGCGAATCACCTCCTCGACCGTCCAGCGCGCAAACGGTGCCCCCAAATCGTAGCGCTCTCCCTGGTAGGTGAGCATGGATGTCCCCAACACCTCCATGCACATCCCACGCAACAGGACCTCCGTCATGTCCATCAAGTCGCGATAGTCAGCATAGGCTTGATAGAATTCAACCATCGTGAATTCGGGGTTATGACGCGTGCTCAGGCCCTCGTTGCGGAAATTGCGATTGATCTCGAAAACGCGCTCGAAGCCGCCGACCACCAGTCGCTTTAGGTAGAGTTCGGGCGCAATGCGCAGAAACAGCGGGATGTCGAGCGCATTATGGTGAGTCACGAACGGTCGCGCAGTCGCACCACCGGCGAGCGGCTGCATCATTGGTGTCTCGACTTCACTGAACCCACGCCCCTTCAGAAACGCGCGCAGATAAGCAATGATACGCTCGCGGCGCTCGAAGACGAGACGCGTATCGGGGTTTACGATAAGGTCAAGATAGCGTTTGCGGTAACGCGTTTCCTGATCGGTAAGCCCGTGGAACTTCTCGGGTAAAGGTCGTAGGCTTTTGACGAGTAGCCGCAGATGTGCCGCACGTACGCTCAGCTCCCCAGTCTTTGTCCGGAACAGCCGCCCGGTCACGCCAATGATATCCCCAAGGTCCCATCGCTTGAAGGCCTCGTAGGTCGGACCCACGACGTCACGCTCGACAAATATCTGGATGCGCCCGGTCGCGTCCTGGATGTGGCAGAAGCTTGCGCGTCCCATGACCCGCTTGGTCATGATCCGCCCGCCCAGACGCAGTTCCCCGACGGCAGTCAACATCTCCTCGGGGGCGTCCCGATAATCGGCCAGCAACGGACCGGCCTGGTGATCGGGGCGAAAGTCGTTGGGATAGGCATTGCCCTCCGCACGCCACGCCTCGAGCTTCTCGCGGCGCAGCGCGATATGGCGGTCCTCGTCTCCTGTGATCTCGTTGTCGTCTCGCCCTTCGCTCACACCTACCCCTCCCCTCACAGGCCGCTCTTTAAGCTCGCCTCGATGAATCGATCCAGATCGCCGTCCAAAACCGCCTGAGTATTCGCGACCTCGACACCGGTGCGCAGGTCCTTGATGCGCGATTGGTCCAGAACGTAAGAGCGGATCTGGCTGCCCCAGCCAATATCCGACTTGCTCTCCTCGAGCCGCTCCTGCGCCTCACGCTTCTTTTGCATCTCGAGCTCGTAGAGCCGGGCCTTCAACATCTTCATGGCCTGCGACCGGTTTTTGTGCTGTGAGCGGTCGGTCTGACATTGCACGACAATGCCGCTCGGGCCATGGGTGATACGCACTGCGGAATCCGTGCGGTTCACGTGTTGGCCACCGGCCCCACTCGCCCGATAGGTATCGATCCTTAAGTCGGCGGGATTGATCTCGATATCGATATTGTCATCGATCTCGGGGTAGACGAACACCGACGCAAACGAGGTGTGCCGGCGATTGCCGGAGTCAAACGGCGATTTGCGTACCAACCTATGGACCCCGGTCTCCGTACGCAGATGCCCAAAGGCGTAGGAGCCAACGTACTTGATCGTGGCGCTCTTGATGCCAGCTACCTCGCCGGCCGAGACCTCGACGATCTCGGTCGCGAAACCGCGACGCTCGCCGTAGCGCAAATACATCCGCAACAGCATCTCCGCCCAATCCTGGGCCTCGGTCCCGCCCGACCCCGATTGGATGTCGAGAAAGGCGTTCGCCGGGTCCATCTCACCCGGAAACATCCGCTGGAACTCCAGGGTCTCGAGACGCGTCCTAAGGCCCGCTACATCGCCTGCGATCGCCTCCTCGGTGGCCCGATCCCCCTCGGCGCGCGCCATGGCAAAGAGCTCCGTGGCCTCGCCAAGGCCCGCCTCGAGCGCGCGAATGGCGCCCACGGTCTCCGCCAGCCGTGCCCGCTCGCGCCCGAGCTCCTGAGCTCGCACCTTGTCGGCCCATACCTGCTGGTCCAGAAGTTCGCGCTCGACCTCAGCTAGGCGCTCTTCTCGGGCATCGATGTCAAAGATACCCCCGAAGGGCGGCCGTGCGCTCGCGAAGCTCGCGCAGCGCCTGCTCTATGCTCCCCTGGTCTTCCACCACGGCGCCTCCAAAAATCCGGCAGGATACCGGAACCGCCGCGGAAAAACGAGGGCACGACAGCGGGCTCGTCGTGTTGTCGGCCCCCGAAAGGCGCATCCATCGTATGGGCTTTAAGAATGCCCCTGATGCGCGAGCGCAGCACGATAGAAAGGCGAGATCGGCTGGCCCGGGAAGAACTTCTCCACGGTCGCTATCGGCAGATTGGTTCCGGATGGGAACGTGAAATCCGTCTTGGCGGCGATCGCATGACAGGAGATGCAACTGTGCACGCGCCCATAGGCGATGACGTGGCCGTCGGGCTTGTAAGCGGCCATGACCCAGTCGCGATCGGCACTATCATAACCCGGCACCTTCAGCATCGCCGTTACCGTCTTCAAGACCTTATGGATATCGAAATTTTCCTTGATATAAAGGCTTCCCGCCGGGAAACGCGTCACGTTCCGGACGCCGTGCGCCGCGGCCTTTACCGCGATCGCATTGGCCCGGTCGATGGTGTAGTAATCGGCCATCCGTGAGCCATGCATCCACAAATGGCTCCCTGGCAGCAACGCACCGCCGTTCTCGAGTGCGCGGACCTCCTTGAAAAGTGCGGCGGGCGTGGGGGCCTTGTCGGCGGCAGAGGCAAGCAGCGGAATCAGTAGGCCGGCGCACGCGACGCTCGCCCACCCTTTCTTATTGTATATTGACATTGGGACGCTCCTGTGGTTTACGCCGTGCCCATCATCACGCGACAACCCGCCCCTGTCAACGGACGCGACCCTTCCCCAGCGCCGTTTTGTGCCTTTCTTACGGGCTTTTATCATCACCGTTCCTTATGCCAGCATAATTCCTACAACCGCACTCCTTGGCCGTGGCCACGGTCTTTCCCGGGCCCGATGCATGGCGCGCGCGACCCTGACACGAACCATGCTAATATGCACGCATTGATCCGCCGACCATGTCGGCCTTCTGTCGCTAAAACAGCGGAACCACCCGTGAGCACTCTCGACCTGGGCGGCCGGCCCGCAACCGCGCGCGCGCCGTGACCGACATCGATTTAAAGAACCCATCCCTGTACATCAACAGGGAGCTGAGCGTACTTGCCTTCAACCGGCGGGTCCTGGAGCAGGCCAAGGACGACCGTCTGCCACTCCTCGAACGACTGCGGTTTTTGTGCATATCGAGCACCAATCTCGACGAGTTCTTCGAGGTGCGCGTGGCCGGGCTCCAGCAACGCGCCCAGATCATCGGGACCGCGCTTGCGCCGGATGACAAGACCGCCACCGAAACCCTGCGAGCGGTGCGCGAAGAGGCCCTGGACCTAGTCTCCGAGCAATACCGGGTCCTAAATGAGATCCTGATTCCGGAGCTGGCCGCGGCGCGCATTCATATCATTAAACGCGACAGCTGGACCGAGGCCCAAGACGCTTGGCTGCGCCGCCACTTCGAGGAGGAGCTTTTGCCGATCCTGAGCCCTCTAGGGCTCGATCCCGCGCACCCATTCCCCCGAATATTAAACAAAAGCCTGAACTTCATTGTCTCGCTCGAGGGTCGCGATGCCTTTGGTCGTCACGGCGGGATGGCCATAGTCCAGGCGCCACGGGCACTCGCGCGCGTCATTGCGCTCCCACGCACCGATCACCAGAGCCACGAATTCGTACTCCTGTCATCGGTAATTCACGCCTATGTAGGTCGGCTGTTTCCGGGCATGGCAGTGCTCGGCTGTTATCAATTCCGAGTGACGCGCAACAGCGATCTTTTCATCGACGACGATGAGATCGATGACATCCTGCGCGCCGTGCAAGGCGAGATTGCCTCGCGCCGCTACGGTGACGCCGTACGTCTCGAGGTTTCACGCGAATGCCCGGACGCCACCAGTGGATTCCTTCTGCGCCAGTTCGAGCTCGAGGCCGACGATCTCTATGCCGTAAACGGCCCCGTGAACCTGAACCGCCTAGGCGAGATCTATGATCGTATTGAGCGTCCGGACCTGAAGTATCCGGGTTTCGTCCCCGGAGTACCGCGGACGCTGGCATCCGGGAGCGACTTGTTCGCCGCTATCCGTCACGCCGACCTCCTTATGCATCACCCGTTCGAATCCTTCCTGCCGGTCGTCGACTTCATCCAGCAGGCAGCCGCGGACCCCCTGGTGCTTGCCATAAAACAAACCATGTACCGATCAGGGCCGGACTCTCTCATCGCCGATGCCCTAGTCGCGGCTGCGCAGGCCGGCAAAGAGGTGACTGTTGTGATCGAGCTGCGCGCGCGCTTCGACGAGGCCGCCAATATTGCCCTTGCCAACAAGCTCCAGGAGGCCGGGGCCCACGTCTTGTATGGGATCGTGGGCTTCAAGACCCACGCGAAAATGGCGCTCATAGTGCGCCGCGAGGCCGGCGTCCTACGCCGCTATGTCCATCTCGGCACGGGCAATTACCATCTACGCACCGCTAAGGCCTATACCGACTACAGCTATTTCACGTGTCGCCCGGAAATCGGCAAGGATGTGAATCAGGTCTTTCTGCAACTCACGAGCCTCGGCAGCATCATGCCGCTACATCACCTCATACAAAGTCCGTTTACCTTGCACAGCCAGATGCTGGCCCTGATCGACCGCGAGCGGGCGCACGCGCTGGCCGGCCGCCGTGCGCGCATCATACTCAAGGTAAACGCCCTGACTGAACCCGATATCATTCAAGCTTTGTATCGCGCCTCCATCGACGGCGTCTCGGAAAATATCCAAGTGCGTTCCGTGATAGGTCGGTTCCTCGAACATAGCCGCATCTATTACTTTGCCAACGGGAGTCAACCGGAAGTCTATCTGGCGAGCGCCGACTGGATGGAACGTAATTTCTTCCGGCGGGTCGAGGTGGCCTTTCCAATCCAATCGCCACGGCTGCGCGATCGCCTCGTACGCGATCTGAAGCGTTACCTAAAGGACAATACTCACGCTTGGATCCTGCAGGTCGACGGCCAATACCGCAGATCTCGCCCCTACAAAGGTACCGGGCGGGACGTCCAGGCAGAACTGCTGGCGGAGTTCGCCGAGCAGAGCTGAGGACGGCCGGCGTACCCGAATCTGCCGGATGCCAGGCGCACTCTGCTGTATTGGGCGGCTTTCAGGCCACACAAATCGCCTCTCCGTAACGGCCTGGATGCGCGACCCGCGCTGGCGGCCGGCCCCACATGAGTACGCGTCGGATCATAGGTAGGGCCGCTCGGACTTAAAGTCCCCCTACCCAAGCCGTCATGGCGCGATGGCGCGCATGCAAAGGGATACCATGCAGGCGCCGGATGCCCGGAGCCGCCGACACCTATCGCGACCGGTAGGCGGCCTGCCTATCCGCGCGCTTCCCTGACGGATAGGGACAAGGAGTGCCCTGACAGGACCTCGGGGCCGTCCTAGGGCGCCATGATCCCCAGGGCAAGAATGGCAGGCCAAAGAGAGGCTTGGGCGTATGCCGCCGATCCCCTTCCTCCCATAGGGATTCGATCTCTCCGATCCGGGGGCCAAGGGGGCCTTGTACGACTCCCAAGCCACGGGGCGCCTGGTCGGGATCGATCTCGGTTGGGGGCCGGTGCTGGATGAGGGCCCACGACGACGACCATCGGGCACACCTGCGACACCTATCTCTGAAGACCCCGCATCACAAGACCCTTCCCCTACCCCGGCGGTCGCCATGGCGCATATCGCGTGATACTCAAAGCCTACACCTTCTTGTCTCTCGACCTTCGCTCGCGGCCTTAGCTGACCATAACTATTGGAGTTTCTCTGGATACCTCGACACCCATTCCTGTCTCCCGCGAATGGTGCAGGGATTCATCCACGATGCCCATAATGCGGGCAATACCTTTGGCTTACCCGAAGGCCCGAAGTGCCCGATAGGGCTCTAGAAGCTGGCAGTGACGGGCAATCACCCCCAACGCGTCTGCCGGACACGTCCATGGCATGGCAATTGCTTAACGCCCAGGGTATCCGGCCATGCCGGCTTGTACCCATCCTCCACCGGAGGGAGAACCATGCGTCATCGCGCTCATACTCGCCCCCTGCAACACCCGTCGTTCCGCCCCCTTTTTCTCATGGTGATTGCCTGTCAGGCGGCATTGCCGCAGGCCGCCTGGGCGACAACGAAGACCCACAGAAAGGTCGTGAAGATCGAGGCCGTCAAAAAGCGTTACGAGAAAATGGAGATGGGTGAACACAACATCCCATCCGACATGTCAGTGCTCACCAAGAAACAGATCCGCGCCCAGAGTTCCTCGCAATCGATCTATAGCATTCTAAAGCAAACGCCGTCGGTCAACGAGTATCAGCAGAATGTGGGTCCGGGCACGCCGGTACTTACGATTCGGGGGGTGCGCATGAGTCAGCTCGCCCAGACCCTCGACGGGATCCCCATGATCAGCTTGCTCTCGGGGGGCGAGGGAGCCTACCTCAATAACAACATCGGTTCGGTAGTCTCCAAGGGGCAGATCGAGGGCGTGCAGGTCTATCCGGGGGTGGCGCCACCCGACCGGCAGGGCTTCGCCACTGTCGGCGGGACCATCGCCTACCACACCCTGCAACCGAGCGTTAAGCGTTCGGCAGATCTGCTCACGCGCATCGGCTCGTTCAATACGACAGAATACGGCATCGAAGCCAACTCCGGGACCCTGAAATCGGCCGGCGGGTTGCGCTTGATCATGCGCCTCACCCATACCCATACGGCGGGCTATATCGAAAATACCCCGGCCCGCTACACGGATTTCCTGTTCAGCGCTGTGAAGCCCTATGACTACGGCCTCTCGCAACTCACTGGCACCTTGATCTATAACCGCGGCACGGGCTATCTCATAAGCTCCCCGCTGCCGGTCGCGCAGCTGAACAAATATGGTCTCTTCTACAATTACCCACTTTCCGAGGCAAGCACTCATGAGACCAATAATTTCATAACGGCGATTGTAGGTGACAGGACCTACATAAACCGTCACCTGCTCGTTGGCGTCAAGCTTTTCTATAAGGGCCGCAACAGTACCGGGAGCGCCTATACGAATCCCCAGTACATCAACGGTTCCTACCCCTATCAGGTGAACTTCAACGCCCCATATTTCGGATTCGGTCCGGTGGGAGGCCCCAACAATCCGAACAATGGCTTCTCATACGATCCCGCCGCCGTATTCGGGAGCTATCAAGCGGGCGAGGCTGCCGATCGGACAAACCAGACCTCCACTACCATTGGAATTACTCCCAAGGTCAATCTCTTCCTGCCGTATAACGATATCACTATAGGCGGCCTCTTCGCCCATGAGCGCGGTCACGGCACGCAGTACTTCTATGGAACTCTCGCCATGCCCGAAATAAACGGCTACAACTCATACACTGGCGCCGGATGGGGTGGCTATGGGTATCGCACCGTGTATAGCGGATACATCCAGGATAAAATCGGACTACTCCATAAAACCCTCCATGTGGAGCCCGGGATCACGGTGACCGAGGTCCACTCGCGTCAGTACCAGCCGATCAACCTCTATGCCGCGCCCGATTACCCCTACACGCTTGCCAACAGTGATCGCGCGATACTTCCTTATCTCGGACTGTCGTACGACATCACGCGCAAGATCGTAGCCTACGCGAGCTATGGCAAAGGGGCACGCTTCGCGCCGATCGCAGACTATGTGCTCGGACCAAGCGGCTCGAGCACACACGCCCCGGGCGCCGAGACCGTCAATGCCTACGAGGCCGGCATGCGTTATGTGGGCCGTCGGCTCTATCTGAACCTCGACGGCTTCCTGCAGAACATGAGCAAGATGTTCTCGTTCTACATCAACTACACGACCGGTTTCGCGCAATACGAAAACATCGGCAAAGAGCGCATGGAGGGCGCCGAGTTCTCCGGCAAATACCTGCTGACTCGCCACTGGGCGGTATCGGGCAACGCCTCCTATACGCGCGCGCGTTACCTGAACGGCTTTGCCGCGACCGATACGCCCTTCGAGGGGCAGTTCGGTTATGTGTTTCCGGGAGACCCCCTGGCCGCGGTCCCGAACTGGCTTGCCAATCTCGGCCTGAGCTACCGGAAAGACCGCTTTCAGGGGGATATCATCGGGCAATATACCGGTTCCCAGGTCACGACCTATGACCTGCCACCAACTGAAAGCAACCCGCAGCTCCAGGACGCCACCACCCCCAACCCCGGTAACCGCCTCGCCGGCTACTTCGTTCTGAATGTCGGGGCGAGCTATCGCATTCCCATTCACCAAGGGGTGCTGCGCTCGCTCAAGGTCGCTCTCAACATCGACAACCTATTGAATAATCACTATTATGTGCATTATTACCAAGTGTACAAGGAATATGGCTTTGCGGCCGTCGGTCAGCCCTATGACAGTGCCTACCCCGGGGAACCGCGCTTCATCGAGATCAGTCTCAGTGGGCGATTCGCGTAAGGGTCCGGTCGATAGGCCCATGGTGCCCCAGGCAGATGTGCGCAGATCGGAGGCATGATAGGCGCCTTCGGATACCGGGACGATGACCTTCCATCCCTAGGCGGCGGCCGATCGGCCGGAGGGCATCGCGAAGGCCTTGAAACGGATGGGAACCTGCCCCATGGGCCTACGGTCACAGGTGACAAACGATCTGAAGAGGAGGGTTTGCGCATATGAAAGGGAAATATCGGACGGCGATATCGACCATCGGTGTGGCCGCGGTCGTGGCCACGGCCCTGGCATTGCTCCCGGCTCACCACCGGCCGGCCCACACCCAGGGGGCGACTGGGCCGATAGCCCCCGCCCCCTTCCAGCAGGTCCGTGTCTATCGAACCCCGGGAGGGGGTCTGCTACGCACCGAGACCGTACGCTGGCAGGGTCCGGGCAGCATGACCATCGTCACCTGGTCGAGTAACGGCAAGGCCGGTGCGGCCCTCCCCCCATGGGTGGGTGTGGAGCTCGAAAACATGGCGGCGCAACAGCGCCTGCTGCAGGCGGCGATGCAGCGCCTGATGAGCGCCCAGGCGCCATTGCTGCCGCTGGCAGGCCCCATGGGCCCACTGCCGTCGCTCTCGATCCAGGTTGAATGGCCCCAGGGGATACGGGCCCCAGCCCCGGCAATAGCCCCAGCCACAGTCCCCGCCACGACCCCGACTGCGGCCCCAGCGCAGACGCCCGCGCCTGTCCTGCACCCGCAGGCCCGCCAAACGGTCGACATTTGATGGCCCCGGCGCCCGCCTTCGGGCGGGTGCCCTTCCTTTTTCTTGGGCTTTCAGCAAGGACCGGTCATACCGCGGGGTCGCGACCCGTGGGCCGCCATCCTCTGACGGGCCCGTCCATTCTCACCTCGATCGCCCCAGGTTTCGCCGGCCAGACGCGACCTTTGGCACCCTTGCGACTATCATTCATAAGGTCATCTTCCTCGAACCGGGCCACGACCCATGACCAGCCACCCATCCCCAGACACCCAGCCGGCCGTTTTGGACGGGTTCTTCCCCGCCACCAGCATGCCGGACATGGATTGGTGGCGCGCGCTCTGGCCCGATCCGGACGGCGTGGTGCAGGCCTTGGGGGTGGTCCCTGGGATGCGCGCGCTCGATCTCGCGTGCGGCGACGGTTACTTCACAGCGGCCTTGGCGCGCCGCGCCAGGCCGGGCTGCACCGTGGGTCTGGATCTCGATCCCGCGCTACTGGCCCAGGCGCGGGCCGCATGCGCCGATCTGCCCTGCGACTGGCGATTGGGGGATGCTATGGCCATCGGCCATTCGTGTCCTGGGCCATTCGATGTCGTGCTCATGGCCAATACCTTCCATGGCGTGCCCGACAAGGTCGCGCTGGCGCGCGCCGTAGCCGCGGTGCTCGCCCCCGAAGGCCGTTTTGTGATCGTCAACTGGTACCCGCGTCCGCGCGAGGAGACCGTAGTGCTCGGCAAGTCCCGCGGACCACGCACTGAGTTGCGTCTGTCCCCGGAGGCAACCATGAATGCCATCGCCGCCGCCGGCTTCGAGCGCCATCTCATCGTACCGCTCGCGCCCTACCACTATGGTCTCATCCTGCGCAAACCCGCACAGCGCGACGCACGCGATACCGCCCTCGCACCCTCATGATGATCACCGGCGCGTCATCGCCGGCCTCACACGCCACTCCGAAAGCTTTCGGGCGCGCATGCCGCGTCGGCCACGCGCCTTGCCGGCAGCCTGCGCGACACGCGCGAGACGAAACGCCCCCTCAAAGCACCGCGCATGTCCCGGCGGCGCACAGCGACTAGCCATTGATGGCAACGATGATCGCAGCCCGCATCACACCTGGGGTCCGCGGCATACGCCAAAGCGCGGTCTCGCCCACCACGCGTGCGGCGGCATTGAATCATACCGAGGGATGACGGCCAATAGCAGGGCGATGGCCATCACCACCTGGCCTACGACAAGTCAACAACCCCGCCCTAACAGGCCATAACGGCCTGCAATGAGGACGGAGCTTGTCCCTGTACTAAGCCGCGATCGTGTGCGGCGGTTCCGAGACTTTAGGCCGGTCGACAGCGGCCCCGGCCCGGGAACGGATGTTCCGGGCCGCGTTCACGTCCGCGTGGTCTGTGTGTCCACAGACCCCGCAGCGGAACTCGGCTTGGGAGGGGCGGTTGGTTTTGGCGACGTACCCGCAGACAGCACATTCCCGGCTGGTGTTGCGGGGGTCGACGATCTCCAGCATCACCCCGCCCCTTTGCGCCTTGTAGGCGATGAAGGTGCGGAGCTGATGGAAGGCCCAACCGCCCATCCGCGCCCGGTGTGCCTTGCGAAACCGTGTCCGGTCGCGAATGCCCTTCAAGTTCTCAAGGGCGATTCCGCGGCCGGTGTCTTGGGCCTTGGCAACGAGCGTTTTAGAGATCTGATGATTGACATCCTTGCGAAAACGGGCTTCCTGCCCGGAGAGTGTGCGCAGTTTGCGGGCGGGGCCTTGGGCCGGCGCCCGCGGCGCTTGCGCCCCGCCGCCTTCTGCAGTCCCTGGCGCCGGGTGTGGTGGCGGATGCGACAGGCCTCGACGCCATCTCCGGAATGTTTCACGCCGTCGCTGTCGGTAGCGACGTTGGCCACGCCCAGGTCGACGCCCAGGAAGTCGGTCGTGGAGGTTTTGGTGCCATCGGGGACGTCGACCGTCACCAGCAGGAACCATTGGCCGTCGCGCCGCCGGACCAAATCGCACTGGCCCTTGGCGGCGCTGAACCGTTCGGACTGGTATGTGCCCATGATGAACGGCACGAGGATCCGGCCTTGAAGCGTCAGAAGACTCACCCGGTCCAGCCCCTTGAAGCTCATCAGGCGCAGGTCTAAGGGATAGAGGCGCAGGGACGGAAATGCGGCCGTTTCTTCTTGTCGCGTTTATAGGCCTCGCAGGTCTGGGCGATACACCGCACCGCCATCTGCGCCGAGAGATCGAACCGGGCTCGCAACTCCCGATAGTACAACTGCTGCAGAAGGACCTTGTTGGCGGTCTTTCGGACAAAGGCCTCGCCCGCCAGCCAATCCGCCGCGGCGTTGCAGGCGCGTAGTGTGGCCTCCAAGGCCATCACCTGGTCCGGTGCCGGCAGAAGACGGGTTTGCAGGGTCATCTTCATGGGCACAGTACAGACAATATCCATCACAGAAGCAAGGGTCTGGAGGCAAAACCGGCGCTTTCCCTCCCCGGCCTGAAGGCCGGGGCCTCTCGCGCGAATCTGGTGAAAGGACCTCGGGGCTGCCGGATCCGGCGCCCCTTGACGATCCCGCCCCGGTGGGCCGATCGGGGTACCAGGCCCCGAACGCGGCCCGACAAACCACCCTGCCGGTCGCGGCCGTGCAGGTCGTGACCGGCGCCGCGAAATGCCTTACCATAAGGCACACTGTGACCAAGCCCCTGCCGCATCCGACGGCTACGGGCACTCCGGTCGTCCGCCCATGCCGTGCGTCGGCACGGCCTGCGTTCAAGGAGCACGACGCGTGTCCGAGTTTCAGATGCCTCTCGCCGGGTTCGGCCCCGACCCCGCACCCCTACCGAAAGGCCACAAGGCCTTCGATCGCCTCGTAAAGAAGATTCAGGAGGCGCGCGAGTCACTCGACGCGTGGGCCGCAGTGCTGGCCCCCTATCAGAAAAAATACACGAATGAGCTCGTCCCCCTGTGCGCCACCTGCCGCACCCTGCGTATCGGCTTTGTCAGGCGCCTTGATGAGGCGCTTGAAGAGAGGGGCCTTACGCAGACCGAGCGACGCGCCGTCCAGATGCTGGTCGTGGAATGCACCGCCTCCTTGCTCGAAGAGGGTGACGACCCGGAATTGCGCGCCCTCTACAAACGCCGCGCGCGCGGCGACTACGAGGATCGCGCCGCGAGGGCGCGCAAGGCCGCGGCCTTCGGGGAGGACTGTGGGATCGACCCCGAGGCCCCGATCGAGGAGATCTTGCGCTGGGCCGCCGAACAGTTGGGCGAGGACGTCGGCGGGGACCATGGGCCGCCGACCCGGAATGCGCCATCAGCGGCCGAGCACCACCGCATCCATGAATCGATCCGCGCCCTTTATCGCAAACTCGCAAGCGTCCTGCATCCCGACCGCGAGCCCGATCCGGATAAGCGTGACCACAAGACCGCGCTCATGCAAAGGGCCAATCATGCCTACGAAAACGATCGGCTCCTGCCACTGCTCGAGTTACGTCGCGAGCTCGATCCCGGGCAAGGGGTATGGGCGGGTGAGGACGAAGAGGCCGTGAAGCTTTATACCAAGGCGCTGCGACACGAGCTTGCGGCCCTCGAAGACGAGGTCATGGTCGCCGAGGCGGATTTCCGCATGCGTTTTGCCGTAGACCCGCTCGTGTCTCTGACCCCCCGCAATGCCCTGAAAATGCTGGCCGCCGAGATCAAAGAGACCCGCGCCATGGCCGACTCCCTGGAGATGGAACTCGCCGATGTTGCCGATCTCGCGTCCTTGAAGCGCTGGCTGCGTGTCCTGCGCGACGAGCTGTCCTAAACCGACACCGACACCGGGGACCGGTCGACGCCGGTCCTCAATCGTCACTGCGCCCATCCGGTCGGCCGCCGGCATCCGGATCGGCGGGCATATCATGGGTATAGAACCGCACCCATCCCCGCTCATCGTTCGCGGCCCGCTCCTTGGCCGCATACATAGCGCGATCGGCCCGGCTGATCAGGCGTTCGGCATCGAGGGCGTCGAGCGGGAAGAATGCTACCCCGAGACTCACGCGGACAGCTATCTCGCGGGGATCCGCGTAAAAGGGACCATCGAGCGCGGCCTTCAGATGCGTGACGACGGGTGCGAGATCGGCCTTCTGGCGCAGCCCCTCGATCAGGAGTACGAACTCGTCACCCCCTAAGCGGGCCACGCGGTCGGTACCACGCAGCGTGCGCTCCAGGCGCCTGGCGAGCGTCTTCAAGACCGCATCCCCGGCCGCGTGGCCGTAGCGGTCGTTGATGCCTTTGAAGTCATCAATATCGAGAAAGCCCACCACCAACAGCCGCCCCTCGCGCTCGGCGCGCGCTATCGCCCGCTGCAAGACCGGGTACAGGCCCTTGCGATTCAAAAGGCCCGTGAGTGGATCGTGCGTAGCCAGATTCTCCAGGAAGTCCGCGCGGCGCGCAGCCTCGACCTCCCAGCGCACCGCAAGGGCCTGGACCTGACGGTAGGCATAACCACTGAAAGTGAGTGCCACAATAAGGAAGATCAAGGGGATCTCGACCTGCCGGTGCCACCACTGCGCCACCCATAGCGCCCGCGGGACGTCTGCGAACGCCACCAAGGGATAGTCGGCGATGCGCACGAACACACCGTAGCGATATTCGCGATCGCTGCTGACCCAGCCGCTGAAGGCCCCCCGTGCCGCGTGCGGGTGCCGCTTCAAGATCTTGGTCAGGATACCGGTTTGCGACCGGTCGAGCAGGGCCGCAAGCTGGCCGCGCGGGACCGGAGTCCGGCCTTCGATATAACCATCGCTGCGCAGGATCCCGACCGCAAGCCCGGAGGGTAATGTCAGGCGCGCGAACAGGTCCTCGAAATTGCCAAAGCGGATGGGCGTGGTCACAAGAAAATGGGCCCGTCCACCGAGCCCCATGACGGTATCGCTAAAACCAATCACCCAGTGATCGGCGAGCAGCCCGTGGATCGGCCTCTGAATATACAACCCGGGGTGCGCGAGCGCGCGCTCGAGACTCGGCCATATCTGCGCATCCTGCCGAAAATCCGGGAGCGGCTGCCCCTTGGGCACGGCCGTCGAGGCGATCACCTGCCCGTCCGGCGCGATCAACTCGGCGCTTGCGACCTCCGGCGAGACCTTCTGGTACTCACTCAACAGGCGACGCGCCCGGGCCGGGTGGCGCAAGGGATGGATCTTTGCCAGGTGGTGGGCGAGAAACCGCAGGCTGGAGGCCTCGCGATCGAGGTCGTCGTGCGTAGCGATAGCAATCAAAGAGGTCGTAAGCATCAACCGGTCGATGCCGGTCTTTTCGTAGCGGCGCCAGGAATGCCACCCGTAGAGGGCCGAAAACAACACGGTGGCCACCACCGCAAACCAGTACGCCGCCATCAACGCATAGCGATACGGCACCGCCCTGAAGCGCTGGCGCCATGCGCTCCGCCATCCCTGCGAGGCCCCCTTGGGTCCACGCGGTCTACCCATACTCCCCCACTTGTGTCCGCGACCCGGCCTCTTGCCTTAGGTCGCGGTTCCTCACAATGCCTCCCCCATTCCCAGCATAGACCAGAGAACAAGGCGCAGGGAGCCCGGGCCAGAAAATAGGCCCGGTAAGACGGGATCAGATGTCACTGGCACCATAACATCAGCCCACCCGTTACGCGCCGGGCAAGCGTCGCTCCCGGCGCGACGGGGTCCTGGTCGATTCCCGGCCGTCCCCGCCCCCAGTCCCCCTTTACGCCCAGCCACGATATCGTAAAATGGTTTGCTTGGCCGGCACATGACGGTTGCGGCCCGTTTGCGAGAAAGGAGGGCCACCCTTGGCGCCCAACAAGCCGAACGCCCATACCCCCACGAACATGGTCGCCATCACCTTCGCGGTCATGGCGAGCATCATCATGAACGTGCTCGACACGACGATCGTCAACGTGGCCCTCCCGCACATGCAGGGCGGTCTGCGCGCCAACGTCGACCAGGTGAGTTGGATACTGACCAGCTACATGCTCGCTATGGTCGTGGTCACACCCATGACCGGCCTGCTCGTCGAGCGCTTTGGGCAACGGCGCCTTATGCTCGGTAGTGTTGCAGGCTTCGTGTTCACGTCAGCCATGGCCGGCCAGTCCCACAGCATCGTGGAGATGGTGGTCTGGCGGTTCCTGCAGGGGCTGCTCGGCGCATCCATGGTGCCCGTGGGTCAGGCCATTCTGGTGGCGAGCTACCCGCCGGAACGCCGCGGCATGGCCATGGCCACGCTCGGCATGGGCATCATGCTGGGGCCGGTCCTCGGTCCCATCCTCGGGGGCTATCTCACCGACGATGCCTCGTGGCGCTGGTGTTTCTATGTCAATGTTCCAGTCGGCCTCACGGCGCTTTTTCTGCTTGCCCGATATGTCCCGGAAGGCGGACAAAGCCCGCGTCCGCGGCCGATCGACTGGCAGGGGTTTTTGGCCATGGCCGTGGGCCTCGGCTGTACCCAGGCGGTTTTGAGCCTTGGCGATCAAGATGACTGGTTCAGTTCGCAAATCATAAGGACGCTGACGGTGGTGGCTGCCGCAAGCATCGTACTGTTCGTCTGGCGATCACTCACAGTCGATCGGCCGATTGTTAATCTGCGACTTTTGAAAAACCGCGCGCTTGCGCTCGGCAGCATGGGGATAGGTCTGTTTGGCCTGGCGTTGTACGGCGTCATGGTGATCCTGCCGTTTTACCTCCAGGAGCACATGGGCTATGAGGCCAAGACCGCGGGGCTCGTCATGGCGCCCCAGGGCGTGGGGGCGATGATCTCGATGGGGCTCGCCGGCCGACTCCTGAGCCGCAACGTCAATCCGCGCGCGGTGGCGCTGGCCGGCATCGCGCTCGGGACCTTTGGCTCCTACCTGACCCTGTTCTACAACCTCCATATCGACATGGGCTGGGTGATCTGGCCAGGCTTCATTCGGGGACTCGGACTGGGCTTTATCTCCATCCCGCTATTCACCATTGCCTTCTCCAGCCTCACGAGACAGGAAACCGCCGAAGGCTCGGGGATATTCAATCTCATGCGCAATCTGGGCGGGTCGGTGGGCATCGCGCTCGTCACCACGATCATAAGCGAGTACACGCAGGTGGCATGGAACCAGATGGGCGGCCACATCAACCCCTATACGCCGATACTCAGCACCGTGCTGCACGGACGTCCGATCACCGCCGCAAGCGCGCAAATCTTGGCCCGGACACTAAGCCAGCACGCGGCTATGCGCGGCACGCTCGATGCCTTCGTATTCGTCTTCTGGGGATTCATCATCATGCTCCCGCTGGTACTGCTCATGGGTAACCCCAAGGCACGCCGTTCCGTGGAGCTCGTGGTCGAATCCTAGGGAAGCGCCGGGACTGCGCGTTGCGCACACCCCAACCCATCGGCGCTCGCTCGGCGATGGCCGCCGCCCGCTGCGGGCACTGCGCGCGCCCCATCAGAAAAAAGGACCCCCGGGGCCCGGTCTTGCCGCGCCCCAGGGTCCTCGAGTGCCTTACTTAACCTTGAGCAGCTTCAGGGTGGCCTCGTCGGCGCTACCCGTCATCTTCAGGCCATGTTTCTTTTGATAGATGCGCAGCGCCGTCTCGGTCTCCCGTCCCAGGATGCCGTCGACCTTGAGATGGGCGCCGGACTTATCGAGGGCCCTCTGGATCGCCTCAACGTGCGCATTGCCCACGACCTTGTGGGCTGCCACCTTATGCGCCACCGGCTTATGGCTCGCCATCTTCATGCCCGCCAAAGCGACGCCCGGGATTGCCACGGTAACGCCCAGCAACAGCGCCGTGACCCCAAGAAAGCCCTTGCGAACGGATGTATTCATTATGTCCTCTTTATTCCTTCACGGTGAATCAAAAACGCCCTCCGATCGACAGCCGGACCCATCCGCGGGTAAAACCATCCCGGGTCGGTTTGCGGCCTCGAAGAGCGCGCGCGCAGTATAGATGAATCTGTTTCTCCAATACAATGGGCATTGTGGAATCTTTTCATCATAGCGCGCCTTTATGGGCCCGCGTGCCGATCAAGGATCATAGTAACCGTTATCGGCATACCCATGTTTTTTCAGAACTTTTGCAAGGAAGTATGTGCCAGATTCCAGAATATTCATGGGCTCCATTATGCGCGTGAACACTATCGTCATGGACTAATATCCCACGGACCAACGGCACAAAACGACAGACATAGCGCGTCCTTTCACCCGCTTAATCCCTTACAAATCCCGGCATTATTGGGGCATGGCGCCACGAACCTTGAGATCAGCCGAAACACTGGCAGGCGGTACCTGATGACTGCCGCCCGTGATGACACAGTAACCTGGCACCGGCACGCCCGAGATGCGCCGCGACCGATATGTCGAGGACGCCGCATAGACCCGGCATGCCGGCCGCTCGGGATGCCACGAATTTCTCCGATATATGAGGTACTTGCAATATCAACAAGAACGGCATTCCGAATCCATCGCGTGCTGGATAGGATCCATGACCCATGACCCCAAAAAGGCAGGGCCGGCGGTGGGATATGGCGCGCAGGATATCCAGGAATAGGCGCCGCGCACATTGCCGGGCATGAGGACTTCCACTGCCGCTTCAAGGGCTTGCCATAAGTATGGGCGCTACCGGCGCCTCCCTGGCCGTAACACCATGATCACTAAGGGGCAAGGGGTTTGGTGAAATCGTGGAGAGACCGCAGGGGTTGCTGCTGCCACCCCGCTTCGCGCGCCGGATCGATCATCGACTCCGGGACCTAGGATCTTGGGACGCAAAGGCCAACGCCGCCGGGCGCACTGGGCCTGATGGTATCAGCGCATCGCAAACAGAGGCCGTATGCGGGCTACAAGCCGGCTTCATCGACGTTCGTCGCCGAACCCGCCCCGATCACCCCGCTGCCCCCGATCCCCGAAGTTGCCCCGATCCCCGAAGTTGCCCCGGTCGCCGAAATTCCCCCGGTTTCCGCGCAGCCCCCGATCGCCGAAATTCCCCCGATCCCCGAAGTTGCCGCGATCGCCGCGCTCGCCCTCGGGGACCCCATAAAAAAACGGTGCATAATAGCGCGGCTGATCCTCCTCCCCGTCCCCTTCCGGGTAGCGGCGCTCCTCATCGTAACGGCGCTGCTCCTCTTCGTGGTCGTCGGTCAAGTAGGGCTCGGCCGTTATGCGGGAGCGCGCCACTGCGTAGCCTCCTGATCTCGCGCCCGGTGGGACGCCGGCGACGACCGCCACTACGGTGCCGTCCAGGTGTGGCGCCAGCAGGCGAGACTGTGCGCCCATAGGCGCCAGCGCCAGAACACAGGCCGTCAGGACAACATAGCCTCCAAGATGCGCTCGTCGTACCATGAAACACCTCCTTGCGTGATCGGGCCCCCGGTCTCGCGGCACACACCCGGGCCCTGGCCCTGGGTTGCATCCGCTGCCCACGACGATCGGCGCGACCTCTTTTCTCATGGTAGCCCAAAATCCGTGCCCCCCGCACAGCGGCCAAGCCCAGCCTTCGCGCGGGTCTTATCCGGGGCGCTTGCCCACGAGTTCCGAACCTGCCTAGGAATTATGGACCACGCACCCGACGGGATAGGCCTCCTGTACGCATAAATCGACGGACGTGCTGATATGATACGTCAGATGGTCTCGCTGAATACCCGAGGCCCCATCACGCCTCGAAGTCTGCGACCAGCGGCATGCCGTTAAGAAGGGGCGCCCTCACGGCGTTGGCCATGCTCATGACAAGGCCGCGCCCCATCTCGCTTGGCCATACCTTACGGATCCCAGCAACCGCAAACGGGCCACCTGATGCGCTCATAAAATGGCGGCCGTCGCTCTTGCGCCACTGCGAGAAATCGCGGACTACGATGCGCTGGCGGCGGGCGGTGCAATCTGCCGAAAATAGGGGCTTTGGGCTGCATCCCGCCATGGGGTTTCAGTACGCCCAAAGGCCTTCGCCGAGCCGTAGTCATTGCGCCCATACAGGACGGACGCAGCGGGCAGGACGATCACCGCAGCGATATTCCCGTGGCAATGTTCACAGCCCATACGTTCCTATAGTTACTCTATTCTTCGCCCTCCCCCGCCACAAGCGTCCGCGCCAACGTCGCCCGCCAGGCCCAGGCCACCCCATCCTTTAACATCAAACAATTCGCCACCCAAGGCCGATATCCGACAACGCGCCCGCATGAAGCGGGCGCGCGTAAGATCGCTGTCTTTACGGCCCGAATCCCCTGCGGGCCATACCGACTTTTAATGGCAAATAGACGGCTCGGTCGCCACTGCCACCCCGGCGATCGCCGTCTTGCACATATCCTTGCAAGTGGTGTCCAGACTGCAGCACAAAGAGCAGATCGCGCCTTTGTTGTGCGGGCAGCAGGCCATGTCCTCCTTTTCGAACTCGAAGCCGCAGGCACTGCACGCCACCGTGTCGTGATGGGTGCCGGCATGATAGTGCGGGGCGCGGGCGATGTAGTACTTGCCCTTGGTGAGGATCGCCAGGATCGGCGACATCACAAACGCGATGCCAAGCGCCAGGAAGGTCGAAAATGCCTGCGCCACAGGACCCAAGAGATCGAAGAACGCGGCGATCGAGACCACCGAGGCGATGATCATGGCCCCGAAACCGACGGGATTAAAGTTATAGAGGTGGGCGCGCTTGAACTCGATATATGATGGGCTGAGCTTTAGGATCGGCTTATTGATCACAAGGTCCGCGACCACGGCCCCGATCCAGGCGATAGCGACATTGGAGTAAAAACCCAACACCTTCAGGAGGAAGGAAAACACGCCCATCTCCATTAGGGTGAGCGAGATCCCGACATTCAAGAAGATCCATACGACGCGCCCCGGATGGGCATGCATGACGCGCGAGAAGAAGTTCGACCACGACAGCGAACCCGAATAGGCGTTGGTGACGTTGATCTTGATCTGCGAGAGGATCACGAAAAATGTCGCTAGGCCCAGCGCCACACCGCCCGTGGCGAACAGGTCATGGTAGCCGTGCACATACATCTGGATCGGCTCATTGGCCTTGGCAAGCGCGGTGCCGTTATGAAAGGCGACCGATGTGAAAAACGACCCCATGAGCTGCTTGCTCGCACCAAGCAGCACCCAGCCGGGGCCGGCCAGGATTACCGCCAACCACCAGCGGCGCTTGGTCTTCTCGGTCTTCTCGGGCATAAAGCGCAGGTAATCGACCTGCTCGCCGATCTGGGCTATGAGCGACAACACTACGCCCGCGGCCGTGCCAAACAACAGGGGATTGAAACCCGCGCCGCTCACCGAATGGCCGGCAAAATGCGTCCACTGTGCCACCGCCGCAGGGTCGCGGGTGAGCACGGCAAATAGCGGCAGGATCATGAGCGTAAGCCACACCGGCTGTGTCCATACCTGAAGCTTCGATAACAACGTCATGCCAAACACCACGAGCGGGATGATCAAAAGCGAGGCCACGGCATAGCCGATGGGCAACGGCAGACCGAAGTACAAAGCGAAGGCCTGCGCCATGATCGATCCTTCGAGGGCGAAAAATATGAACGTAAAAGAGGCATAGATGAGTGAGGTCAGGGTCGACCCGAGATAACCAAAACCCGCGCCACGGGTGAGTAGATCCATGTCGATGTTGTACTTAGCGGAGTGATAGGCGATCGGGATACCGGTCAGGAAAATCACCAGCGCGGCCGCCAGGATAGCCCACACGGCATTGGTGAAGCCGTAGCCTATGGTGATCGACCCACCGATCGCCTGGTCGGCGAGATAGGAGATGCCGCCCAGGGCAGCGGTGGCTACCGAATATTCGGACCAGCGTCGGAACGCGCGCGGGGCATAGCGCAGGGAATAGTCCTCGAGCATGGGGTTATTGACGAGTTTCCCGTAACGTCGCCGAGACGGTGTTAGCGAAGGATTGACGGTGGCCATGGTGGTCCTCTCAGGTGATGAAACGATCAATGACCCAGCATCCACGGCCGGCCGCGGGCGGCCCCGGCTCGTGGCGTGGGGGTCTTGTGGGTGCGGGCTATTGGCTCGTGGCGGCAGCGCTCCTCGCGCGCCAAGGGCGCGAGATCGGCGCGCGCAAGGTGCGCACCCGACGGTATGCGCGGCGATAGCTGCGCGCAGCGCGGGCACGGTCGTGGACGCTCGCGAGCGGCCATGGCCGCATACGCCTCGAAGGCCCCGCAAGCCCGACACTGGTAGTCGTAGAGGGGCATACGTCGGTCCTCAGGGTTTTGCCAGCGCGCCGACGCCCGTGACCTGCGGTCGCGGACCCGAGGCCTCGGGCTTAATGTCGAAATCGAAGATCTCGGTGGGCAGCCACAAGGTCGCGCAGGCATTGGGAATGTCGACGATGCCGCTTATGTGCCCCTCCACCGGAGCAGTCCCGAGGATCGCGTAGGCCTGCTCGCCCGAATACCCGAAATTCTTCAAGTATTCGATGGCGTTGAGACATGCCCGGCGGTAGGCCACATGCGCGTCGAGATAATGCTGACCGCCCCCTTCGTCGACCGATATGCCCTCGAAGATGAGGTAGTCGCGATAGCGCGGTTCGAGCGGGCTTGGTTTGAAGATCGGACTGGTGACTGCATACTTCTTCATGCCGTCTTTGATGAGCCCCACGCGCAGATCGAGATAGCCCGCCATCTCGATCGCCCCGCAGAATGTGATCTCGCCGTCGCCCTGTGAGAAATGGATGTCGCCCATAGACAGCCCCGCGCCCGGCACATACACGGGGAAGTACACCTTCGATCCCTTGGTGAGGTTCTTGATGTCGCAGTTGCCGCCATGCTCGCGTGGCGGGATCGTGCGTGCTGCCTCAGCGGCTGCCTTCTTGGCGGCCTCGGGCGCCATGCGCCCCATGAGCGCCGACTGTGCAAGCGGCAGGAGCGCAAGCGGCGGCACGCGCTCCGGATCCTTGGCCACGAGCGCGGCCTCGCGCGTATTCCAGGTCTTCAGAAGCTCCGGCGAAGGCAGGCAGCCAATCAACCCCGGGTGCATGATGCCGGCGAACTCCACGCCCGGAATGTGCCGCGAACGGGTATAGATGCCATTGAAGTCCCAGCAGGCCTTGCGCGCCTCGGGATAGTGATCCACCAGAAAACCCCCGCCATTCTCGCGCGCGAAAAGCCCGGTAAAACCCCACGCCGACCCCTGGATCACGCCCACATCCAAGATATCGACCACGAGCAGATCGCCTGGCTTAGCGCCGTCGACGGCGATCGGCCCACTCAGATAGTGGACACGGGTGAGATCGACGTCGCGGACGTCGCGGGCGTGATCGTTGTTGCCGATCTGACCGCCCGTCCAGTCAAGGCATTCGACACGAAAACTGTCGCCGGGCTTGACCTTGGCAACCATCGGCAGATCGGGATGCCAACGATTATGGATCACGCCATCCTGGTCGTGGGGTGCGCGGGCCAAGTCGACGGAGATCAGGGTCTCAATCATAGTGTTCCTCCGGGTATGGGGTCTTGTCGGGATCATTGAATGACAATGGGCTAAGTACCGAAATACGTTGGATGACGTACGACACAGACTGGTGCGCGCGCACCAAAAGTGGGCCATCCTGAGGGCCCGGGCGATGCCCATTGAGGGCAGTGATGCGCCCAGACAAGCTGGCACGGGGCATGCAAAGGATCGGCGGACACGGGCCTTCCGGCCGGCGCGCACACCTTCGGGTGAGCCGCCTCGCTTTGCTTTGAGAGGATATGTATGGACCAGGGCATCCCACTGCGCCTCGTCAAGACCCGCCGCGACTACAACACCTGGGCGGCCAACGAGACCCTAGAGGACTACGCGCTGCGCTATGCCCCGGCGACCTTCCGCAAATGGTCGGCCTTCGCGGTAGGCAACACCGCCTTCGGCGCCGTCTCATTTCTGGTGCTCGAGGCCATAGGCGGGGCGCTCGTCATCCACTACGGCTTCGTGAACGCCCTGTGGGCGATCCTCACAAGCGGTCTTGTGATCTTTCTGACCGGGCTGCCCATCGCCTATTACTGCGCCCGCTATAATGTCGACATCGACCTTTTGACCCGCGGCGCCGGCTTTGGCTACCTCGGCTCGACGGTGACTTCGCTCATCTACGCCTCGTTTACGTTCATCTTCTTTGCGCTCGAGGCGAGCATCATGGCGTTCGCGCTGCGCATGGCATTCGGCCTGCCTTTCACCTACGCGGCGGTGGTCAGCGCACTTTTCGTCATCCCATTCGTGACCCACGGCATCAGCGCCATAAGCCGCCTGCAGGCCTACACCCAGCCCGTGTGGCTGATCTTGATGGCGATCCCCTTGATCTTTGTGCTGCACGATACACACATACTCGCGGCCTTCACGCACTATGGTGGCCGCGCCCATGCCGAGAAATTTACGCCGCTCCTGTTTGGGGCCGGCGTGAGCGTGTGCCTGTCGCTCATGGCCCAGATCGGCGAGCAGGCTGACTATCTACGCTTCATGCCGGCGCCGCGGCCTGGCCGCCGGCGCGCCTGGTGGACGACCGTGGTGACCACGGGCGCCGGATGGATTGTGCCCGGCGTACTCAAGCAATTGGCCGGCGCACTACTCGCGTTCTGGCTCATCCACCGCGGCGTCGATCCGGCCACGGCCGATCGACCCACTGCCATGTATCAAAGCGCCTACCGCGCGGCCTTCGGCCCAGGGGCGCTGGCGCTCGCCGCGACCGTCGTGTTCGTGATCCTGTCGCAGCTCAAAATCAACGTTACCAACGCCTATGCCGGATCGCTCGCTTGGTCGAACTTCTTCTCGCGCCTGACCCATACCCATCCCGGACGCGTGGTGTGGCTCATCTTCAATGTCCTGATCGCGCTCCTGCTCATGGAGCTGCGCGTGTTCGCGGCCCTGGTCCATGTGCTCGACCTGTTCGCGGGCTTCGTGGCCGCCTGGATCGGGGCGCTGGTCGCAGACCTCGTCGTCAATAAGCCGCTTGGCTTGAGTCCGGCGGGGATCGAGTTCCGCCGCGCCTATCTCTACGACATCAACCCCGTGGGTGTGGGGGCGACCGTCGGCGGCGCGCTTTTGGGTCTCGCGGCCTACAGCGGGGCATGGGGGGCGCTCGCCGCCGCATTCTCGCCGGCGGTGGCGCTGACCGCGGCGTTCGTGCTGTCGCCTGCCATCAGCGCCGCCACCGGTGGCCGCTACTATCGTGCTCGGCCGGCGCAGGCGACCGCTGGCCTGTGTGTGCTGTGCGAGACGTCGTTTGCCCCCGAGGACATGGCCGCGTGCCCCTCCTACGAAGGCGCGATCTGTTCGCTATGCTGCACGCTCGAATCGCGCTGCCACGACGCCTGCAAGCCCCGCGGACATGCCCGCAGACAGCTGGCGGCGTGGCTTGCGCCCCTCTTTCCGGGGATCACCGCCGATGGGTTCGGCTCGCGGCTTGCCCATTTTTTGGTGGCGTTTACAGGCGCGCTTTTTGTGGCGGCTGCCATCCTTGGCACACTCTACTACCAAGGGCAGCTGTCGGCCGGGGCCTTGCAGCCCGCCCTCGCGGCGTTCGCCGTCAAGGCCTTCGCCGCGTTCGCCGTGGCCCTGGGGCTTGGATCGTGGTGGTGGGTATTGACCCTCGAGGGCCGCCAACGCGCCGAAGACGAGAGTCAACGCCACAACGCCCTGCTCGAGCAGGAGATCGCCCAACACGCCGCCACCCATGAGCGCCTCAAGGCCGCCTACCGCGCCCTGGATGATGCCAATCGCGCCAAGCAGCGCTTCATATCCCACATGAGCCACGAACTGCGCACACCCCTGAACAGCCTGCTTGGCTATATCGAAATCCTCCGGCAACACCCTGGGCTCATGCCCCCCGAGCAGCGCGCCCTCGCGATCATGTACGGCAGCGGCATGCACCTGCGCCAACTGATCGAGGACATCCTCGATGTGGCACGCATCGAGTCAGGGCGCGTGACCCTAGAGCGCCATGACGTGGCCATCGCGGACCTGCTGAGTAGCGCGCTGGATACCTTCCGTGCCGAGGCCGATCGTCGCGGGCTCACCCTCACCCTCACCCTCGACGGACCCCTGCCGGCTGTGATTCACGGCGATGAACGGCGCTTGCGCCAGATCCTCTTCAATCTCATCGCCAATGCCCTGAAGTTCACCGCTGCGGGCGGTGTGACAGTCCGCGCCTGCTATCGTCATCAGCTGCTGCATCTGGCCGTCACCGATACCGGGCCCGGGCTTCCCGCCGAGGCCATGGACGCCATCTTCCAGCCGTTCTTTCGTGGACCGGGTGCCACGACAGGCCCGGGAGGCTGCGGGCTTGGGCTTACCATCACTAAGATGCTGGTGGAAATGATGGGTGGCGACATCCATGTGGAGAGTAGCGCACACGGCGCAACCTTCCGGGTACGCCTCTATGGCCCTTCGCGCCCGACACCTGCGGGTATGAACGTCGCGTGTGCAACCCTTGAGTCCGCCACGGCCGTGGCGCCCTCGACCGGCACACCGTCGCCTGGTCCGGCGCCGGTAGTGGCGCCGGACCCCCGCGATGTGGCGACCCTCATGGAGCAGGCGCGCCAGGGCTACGTCAAGGGCGTTACCGGACACCTCGAGGCGCTCGTCGCGCGCGATCCCCGCTACCGACCGTTCGCTGACCGTCTACTGGCACTTGCCGGCGACTTTCGTATGCGCGAGATCACCACCTACCTGGAGACCCTCATCCATGACGTCCCCTGATGCCACCGTCCTGGTCGTCGACGACCATGTCCCGAACCTCGCGTTTCTCACCGATGCCCTGTCGGCCGCCGGCTACCGCGTGCTGGTGGCCATGGATGGCCAGGAGGCCCTCGACCGGCTCGCGCTGACGCGCCCCGACCTCATCTTGCTCGATGCCCTGATGCCGGTGTTAGATGGGTTCGAGACCTGTCGGCGCTTGAAGGCCACACCCGCCTACGAATCCATCCCCGTGATCTTCATGACCGCGCTCGGCGAACCCGAACAGATCGTCCAGGGACTGAGCCTCGGCGCGGTCGACTATGTCACCAAACCCGCCCACCCGGACGTCGTGAAGGCACGTATCGCCGCGCACCTCGGAGCCTCGCGCTCACTGGCATTGGCACGCGAGGCGCTCGTGCGTTGCGGCCAGCTGCCGATCGCAGTCGACCCGCGTGGCGCCCTGGTGTGCGCTACGTCTGAGGCGCGCGCGTGGCTTGCCGCCTACGGCATCACAGGCCCTGACCTCGCCGCCTGGCTCGCCACCCTTGGCGAATCAGGCATCCCCGCGACCCCGCTCATGCGCCGCCGGGGGACCGCGCGCTTTATGTGAGTTGGCTTGGGCGCAGCGGCCATGCCGCCCTGCTGCTCATGCGCGAGGAGGACCCCGTGCACGCGCAGCAGGTCTTGGCGCGAGACTTCGCGTTGAGTGATCGCGAAGCCGAGGTGCTCGTATGGGTTGCCTACGGCAAGACCAATGCCGACATCGCCGACATCCTCGGCATGTCCCCACGGACCGTGAACAAGCATCTAGAGCACATCTTTCTAAAGATGGGGGTCGAGACCCGGGGCGCGGCCACCGCGCTCGCCCTGCGCCGCCCGCTCGGGGCATCGGTGGCCGCCTGGTCGCTGCCGGCGTGACGGCACAAAGCGGCGCAGTGCCCAGTGGTCCATGACACCGAATGGCATGACGCTTACCCCCGGTCCCGATATCTTCCGGCGACCGGCAGCCAGTCAACGGTCATGTCCGCATTAAGGCGACGGAGCACAAATCCGTCAGATCGATGTATAATGACCGGTTCCCGGTCCGCAGTCCCGGGCGCGGTGGGTTTATCCCCTTCGCATCGTCATGTCATCTTCCAAGGATCGTTTACATGCATACAGGTACTACGCTTACCCAATTCATCATTGAAGAGCAACGCCGGGTGGTAGGCGCGACCGGTGATTTCACATCACTCTTGAACGACATCGTGACTGCCATCAAGGTCATTTCGAACACTGTCAACAAGGGTGATCTCATGGGGGTCTTGGGCTCCGCCGGCAGCGAAAACATCCAGGGCGAAACCCAGAAGAAGCTCGATGTCATCACCAACGATGTTATGCTGCGCTCGAATGAATGGGCCGGACATCTCGCGGCCATGGCCTCGGAGGAGATGGAAGACATCTTTCTGATACCAAGCCAGTTCCCGCGCGGCAAGTATCTCCTGGTCTTCGACCCCTTGGACGGCTCTTCGAATATCGACGTCAATATATCGGTCGGAACCATCTTCTCGATCCTGCGCTGCCCGGAAGGTGTAAGCAAACCCACTGCCGCCGACTTCCTGCAGCCGGGCACAAAGCAGGTGGCGGCAGGCTACGCCCTCTACGGGCCCTCGACCATGATCATGCTCACCACGGGCCAGGGGGTGAACGGCTTTACTCTCGATCGCGACGTCGGCGAATTTCTGCTCACGCACCGGGATGTGCGCATCACGCCCGACACCCGCGAGTTTGCCATCAACGCCTCCAACGAGCGGTTCTGGGAAGAGCCGGTCCAGCGCTATGTCCAGGAATGCCTACAGGGCAAGGAAGGGCCGCGCGGTGAGAACTTCAACATGCGTTGGGTGGCCTCCATGGTCGCCGAGGTGCACCGCATCCTGATCCGCGGGGGGTATTCATGTATCCGAAGGACACCAAGGACCCGAAGAAGGCCGGCAAGCTGCGCCTCATGTATGAAGCGAATCCTATGTCGTTCATCGTCGAGCAGGCCGGAGGCTTAAGCTCCACCGGTCGCGAGCGCATCATGGATATCCAGCCAAACGGACTGCATCAGCGCGTCCCGGTCATCCTAGGCTCGCGCAACGAGGTCGAACGCATCGTTTCCTACCACAAGTCCTAGGACGGCAAGGGCCGCCGGAGACCTGGGAGCGCGTGTGTCCGGGGCGATTCGGCGGCCCATCACACCAGATGGTCCGCAAAAACAGTAAGCGGACTCCGTCCGGCCATCAGGCGCGACGAATACAGGCCCTCGTCCCGGCACCATTATCGATCGAGGTCACGTGCTCCGAGCCTGACCGCCAGACCACGGTCGAGACGTTCAAGACCATGCCGATAGGCGATGTCTAGATCCCCGCGACCGATGGCCGCACCCTGCCGTTGTCGCGCACCATACCACCCGAACCCGAGCATCGCGTGCTTCTCGACGCGTTCCGGTTGCGCCTGCCCGTGCCGCCGCCCAAGATTACCCCACGCGTTTCCCCAGCGGTCGCCGTGACCGCGGTGTAGTGGAGACCTTTTAGGACCAAAGTCGTAAAATACAACAACTTAATACGATCGACCCCCGTGAATAGCGAAAGACGGGTTAGCCCCACACCGGGGCTAAGCCCGCGCCTCTCCCGGAGCCGGCGCCGTATCCATGGCGGTGACCGCCGATCCCGTGTCCGGGCCTTCCCTGTACACGGGTCTGCGATCACAGGCGGCGATCCGCGGCGTGCGGTCGATGGCCTCCGTGACCCCCTATGATGAGCTCCGGCCACCCCCGCGCCCATCTTGCGTTCTGCCGGTCGCCAGACCAGAATCGTAAGAACATACTGGAGCGCCACGCACGCGTTGCGCCGATCCCAATCGGAGACATTAATGAAAACCGGTTCCCCATCCGATAATGAACTAGAGACCATGGGCGAGGCCTATCGGGAGCTGCTCGAGAAGGCCTTGCACAAGGCGCGCGAGGGCGGCACCAGCCTCTATCATCTGTTGGGCGGGGGCAGCCATGCCGCATCTGCCGGAAAGGGTCGCGGCGATGTGGCCGAGCTCGAGCGCTCGGTGCGCCGCGATCTCACGGACGCCGCACGCTATCGACATGAGACCGGCCGGGATCTACGGGACTGGCTGGGCTTTGATGTCGCGCGCATCGAGCAGGGATTCTGGGAGGCCTTTTCCGAGGCCGCCGACCAAGCGCTCCTGACGCTCCATGAAATACGCCTGCAGGCGGAAGCCAGCGAATATCATACCGGGGAAACGGTGGGGCTCGGTACCCTCGTCTGCGACCACTGCAACGAACGCCTGCATTTCTCCGCGGCCGGACACATTCCGCCCTGCCCACGATGTGGCGGCACGCGCTTTCATAGGCCCGTGGCCGCGGCGCCCCTGGCCTGAGGGTCCGCGCCCGGCGAGCTTGGCAGGCCCGTGAGCGCGCGTGGCACCACGATATCTACACGCCCCGCCGCACACGCCACGGGGCGTGCGCATGCGGGCTGGATGATCGTTCAGCTGATGGTCAGACCCCGACTCCCCTAGTGCTTGCGGTCCACCTCACCACCCATGGGGCCCGGGTTATCGAGATTAACCGTGAAGTCCGAGCCAGGATGTTCGGTCATGATGCCGAGATAGGTCTTCTTGCTCGCCTCGTCATCGAAGTAGATCTTCAGGGCATTAGGCCCGGCCCCTTCCATGACAAACGGGTGTCCTTCCAGATCTGTAAGGGTGTGTCCGGTGATGGGATCGGTTCGCTCGATACGCATGGTCGCCTCCGTTCTTCCTTAAAGAAGGAAAACGTACTGCATCTAGCTTGGCTATAAGCCTTTTGAGGGATGCTGTCAATGATCCACGACAATGGACCCGACAGCGCCTCTCGCCATCCTGTCGGCTGATCTTGTCCCACAGTTTTGCAAGACGCCGGGAAGGGGCTCGCGAACCTATGCGCACGCCGATCACCGGACGGGGATTCTGCGGCGCCACCCTGACGCGCATTCGGGCACGGATCCACGGTGCCCCCACCGACGCGTACGGCCTTGTCGCGCAAGGTCTGCAAGTGACCCCTGATTGCCTCGGCAAGGACACAAGGGCGCCCCCACGACCTAAGCTCACGGTTCCCCGCCCCGAGGGCGGCCTCACCGGGCGCACGGCCGGCAATGTCGGCCAATCACGTTTCCAGCCGGCGCAACAACACCCGCGCCGTATAGTCATCGCGACCACGGGTGAGGCCGCCATGCCGGCATCGTGTGGTCGTTGCCAGGGCCTTTTCCGCTCATCCGGTAATGGCCGGCCCAGAGGGCGGCGTTGCGTGGGCAGGATCGCTTGGGTCGGCGCTTCCCCATACCAGGGCCTGGCCTCTTGCGCTTGGGTCCTGACCATCGGAGGGAAGGCCGCGGGGAAGGCGGCCGGAATCTCGTGGTTGAGCCCCTTCATGCGAGGACCGTCGCCGACCCTATGCTTGACGGACAAGGCCTGCGTGGCGAGGGCACCGAATCGTTTTACTCACTCCGTACGCGGAGGGTGCGCAAAGCCCTGGCGCGGCCGGGCCCCCTTGGCCTGTAATCGGGCGCGATGCGCCATGGCCTTGCACAGATGGGCAGACACCGGAAGGCCCTCTTGCCCCGCTGACCTTTTGGGCCATACGCACCTTCCAGGACACTTCTTGCCCTACAGAAGCGTTATGGACCGCCACACCCACGCCCGAGCCATGCGTCCTGCCGGCCACAGTGACCGACAATACCGACTGTCCGAGCATCTCCCAGACGCTCATCCGGCCGGACCGAAATCCGATGATCCCGGTAAGCTCGCCGCCATGCCCGGGCCCATCCTGCTCCAAGACACACCCCACCGCCACCGCGAGTACTTCGGCTACGCTGAGCCCCGCCACACAGGGCTCGGTTGACCGCCTTCGGGAACGCGCCTTACCGATACGCATGGCTTACGTGCTGCGCGCCTGCGTGGTCACCATGAGCCACCCGATAATCGCACCGCTTTAATAAGGCGTGCAGCCATCAAGAGCCACCAGAAGCGCCATGGCGAGGTACACGGCACGCACGGCGGGCCCTGTTGGCGGCGCATCAACTCCTGATCCGCCAAGTCCCTACCGGCCCGCGTCATGTCCGGTCACCCTAGCGTATGACGCAGGCCGTCGTCGTGGCCGACAGAGCCTTTCGGGGACCGGCGCCTGCGATAAGGGCCTGCAATTCGGGCTCGGTCGCGACCGACCGGCGTGCGGGACACAATGCGCCCTGGCTTGCGGGCTTTGATACCGGGGCATGACTCGCTATCATGCCCGGCTACGCCCCGCCCGGCGGGCCTGCCATCAGATGTAGGGGAACGCATGACAGAAGACGCTAAAGCAGGAGTTCCGTGGATGGCCTTGGCGGCCCTTGGCGTGGTGTTCGGCGACATCGGCACGAGCCCGCTCTACACCCTAAGCGCTTGCCTGGCGGCGCTGTCGATGCCCGCCACCCCCGCGCACCTGCTCGCCATCATCTCGCTCATCCTGTGGACCCTGATCCTGGTGGTGGCCGTCAAGTATGCCTGGTTCGTCATGCGCGCCGACGAGCACGGCGAGGGTGGTGTCATGGTCATCACCGCGCTTGCCGCGCGCGGGCAGCCCGAGGGATCACGCACACGTTGGCTCATCTTCGCCCTGGGGCTCCTCGGGGCCTCCCTGTTCTATGGAGACGGGGCGGTCACCCCGGCGATCTCTGTACTCTCGGCGCTACAGGGCATGGAGGTCGCGTCGGCACGCCTCACCCCACTGGTAGTGCCGTTATCGGTAGGTATCATCATCGGGCTTTTTTGGATACAAAGGCGCGGCACGGCGGCCATAAGCCGCTTCTTCGGCCCGGCCATGCTCGTCTGGTTTCTGATACTGCTCGTCTCCGGGGCGACCTGGGTGGCACAGGCCCCGTCCGTGATCCGCGCATTCGATCCATGGCTTGGCCTACATATCCTGGTGACACATGGCGTCGGGGGCTTTACGATCCTGGGGGCGGTGGTGCTCGCGGTTACCGGCGCCGAGGCATTGTACGCCGACCTCGGTCATTTTGGTGCACGCCCGATCCGCCTGGCATGGTATTTCGCGGTGCTCCCGGCGCTCGCCTTCAACTATCTCGGGCAAGGGGCGTTGCTCATTCTGCATCCAGCGGCCGCCCAGAACCCGTTTTTCAAGATGTTCCCGGGATGGGCTACGATCCCCATGGTGCTGGTCTCCGGGATCGCCACAGTCATCGCCTCGCAATCGATCATCACTGGCGCCTACTCCGCGACCCGCCAGGCCTCCATGCTCGGCTATCTGCCGCGGCTCACTATCCACCATACGTCGGCGAGCGAACGCGGCCAGATCTATCTGCCCGGCCTGAACTGGGCGTTGATGATTGCAGTCATCCTCATCATTCTCGCCTTCCGATCATCCGATGCCTTGAGCTTCGCCTATGGCACGGCGGTCACCGGGACCATGCTCTTTACCACCATCCTGGTGTTTTTCGTAGCCCGCCAGAGCTGGCGCTGGCCGCTATGGAAGGCCGGCCTGTTCTCGGGATTCTTCGTGCTCATAGACGGGGTCTTTTTCAGCGCCAACATCGTAAAATTCGTCGCCGGCGGCTGGGTACCGGTCACCATCGGGCTGGCAGTCTTCACCCTGATGTCGACCTGGCGACGCGGCCGTAAGCTCTTGACGCAGGCACTCTCGCCGGAATCCCTGTCAATACCAGAATTTCTGGACATGATCACAGCGAGCAGCATCAACCGGGTGCCTGGAACGGCGGTATTCCTGACCGTACGTGTAGGCGGCATCCCCCATACCCTGCTGCACAACCTCAAGCATAACAAGGTCTTGCACGAGCGAGTCGTGATCCTGACCATCCAGTTCGAGCCCATACCCCGCGTCCCACGCGCCGAACGCGCGGCGGTCCACGACTACGGTAAGGGGCTTTACGGTCTCATCGCCCGCTACGGTTTCATGGAACATCCGGACATCCCGAAACTGTTGGCGGGCATCGCCCTTCCATTTAGCTGGAATGCCGCCGACACTACCTACTTCGTCTCGCGCCAACATATCCTGCCCAAAGCCGGTGGCTCGCTCGCTTTGTGGCGCCAGCGTCTGTTCGCGGTCATGCTCAAGGCCTCGGCGACCGCTATCGACTTCTTCCACCTCCCTGCCAATCAGGTCATGGAGTTAGGCGATGTGGTCGAGCTTCCCGATCGACCAAGAAAGCCGCTTGAGCCTTGATGTGCAGTCCCACTGCGGATCCCGCACGAATGCATGCGATATCACTATTGCGCAGCCCATTCCACGTCCTGAAAAAGCGCGAGGAATGCTTCATCTCAATGGAGGTGGCTGCGTCTATCGGACCTGTCAGGGCCCCGCAGATTTGCATACGAATCTGCGGGGCCCAAAAGGTCTCTGCTACACTTTTTACTTATAATCCCGCTTCATCCTCGCGGGTCGCGTCTATTCCTATTAGAAGCTCGTCGTTAATGACGCATATAATCCATTATTGTTCGGGACGCCCGATATATGGCCCAACATTGCATAGGCAAACGTCAGTGACAGGTTTTTGTTGGGGATATAGGCGACATAAACATCTTTCCAGGCACTGGTTTGACTGAGAACCGGCCCTACATTCAGCTGGTTCTGCGGCATTGACCGATACTCGCCACCCACTACTACCTTCGGATTTAAGAATATGCCGGCCGAAACCTCCGGTTCATAATGGTAACTCGTGTCGCTTGAGTAGGGGCCCTGAAAACCGAATAGGCCATTGTAGTTCGCTCGCGTGGCATCCAGCGTAAAATCCAGCAACGTTGCATGCCCGAAGAGGCCTTTCATCCACACTTTGGTGAGTGCCAGGTAGTAACTCATACCGCTGGCCTTAGTGCCAAGTGCGGTCATAAGGGCCCCATCCTCGTTATGGTGATATTGCGCGCCGACCGATATCTGAGGCATCCAGGTATGCTGCTGATAGATGGTGTTCCCAAAGACCCGCACTTTTACGCCGACAATATCCTGATTGATTGCGGCGTTGTCCTGCAAGATGCCGCCCTGGTTCGCAGGACTACCTGGCTGCCCATAGGGGGCGCCTAACACATTGGCCAAATATGGCCCGGTGTTGCCCAAACTGAAGTTTTGTTGGGCGACCGATACCTCAACGCGGTTACTGATACCGGCAGACACGCCGTAGGCGTTACCAACATAGTTCGCCGTAGTGAAGTTCGTATAGAAAGCCGTAAAGCCAATCTGACCTGACGCTCCGTATCCGCTAATCAAGGCCCACGGTACAACGCCGCCGCCACCCGCTCCACTGATAGTCGTAACACCGCCCGTGCCCGCCGGCCGCCCCTGGCCAAACAAATCTTTGTGGCTGAAAAACCCTGTCGCGTGTGCGCTTATCGGCATAACCAACGCACCCATACCACAAGCCATCGCTACGCTACTCCCGAGCATAGCCCTTTGGATGACGCGCGCCAGCGCATTTCCCTGGTTCTTTTTCATCATACGATTCTCCTCACGATTGTCGTTACAGGCGCAGCCTTTTGCCGGAGTTATCACTTTGGACAAAATGCGCCGCGCTTCTTTTCACCTCCCCGAAGGCTCTACTTTCCCATAACGGTCCATTCCGATCCCAGTTCTCGGCCCATCAATGCACGGATCGCAACGGCTACCAGTCCCTGTAAACGCCATGACTTACGCCATATGACGTTAGCATATGGACTCCTTCAGTGAACGTTGTGTAGTTCGTGCGGCCAGAAATAATCGGCCATGGTGATGGCGACCCGTATTCTTGCGCCAGCCACAAGGATAGACACTGTTCTGAAACTCCAGGAGGCACGGCTGACAACCAGCCGGCAATCCGCCAATAATCTGGGGTTTACGGTACAAATTAACGTACCAAGTAGAAATGCGCATAACAATTGCGTCCATTCCATATATATCCCAGTGTCCTGTTACAACTTTCGTCATATGGACTAAACCCTGCGCATCATGAATACAATAAGCAATCACCACCAAATTCCATTATAGAGACACGGATAATTGCTATTACTGCTTCAATGTCATTACGTCTCTTTTAATATATTTACCTCATTCAATAGGCTGACCGCACATAAAATCGCAACGCATAATAACTTATGACCGTTCGCCAATGACAGTCGTAATGACTAGCGCTAGCGGCTCTCTCTTTTATGCAATGCGCAGCGACGTCGTCACGTGAATTCGCAATATGTCCACCGGGCTCGTTTCTTCATTAATAGGACATGTACTGCATTATTTGTTATTGCGGCTTCAGACTTTTCTATCGGCGCTTGTATCGTACACGGTATTCGTGTTCCGTGTTTCTATACCTTGTATTTTCTTTCTTAGTTTTGGCGTTATGGCCATGATATTTGTCTAATTATGGCATACCGTCCATAACACACACAATCGTGTTTTTTATTATTATTCATAAGGTCCACTAATATATTGAGGCACATTGTATATTATTACTATTACTTGTCCTTAATACTATAATATTATTAACCGCTGATATAGTGGGTCGGCGAAGGGCAAAGGATCGATGGCGCGGAGCGCGGCGGCAAACACCGCGACCGGGCAGGTCTGGCCGATTTGCCGCATTGGGCCCCTACCGCGTGAGCAGCATAGTCAACGAAACACTTTACACCCGCCCGATAGACTAGGCGCATCGCGAGATGGAGGCCGCCAGGATATGCGGCCGATAGCGCTTGCAAAATTCGCGACGTTTCCCACCGTCGCTCGGCGTGGGTCTTTTGGGCTCCCCAAGAGAGGCTGAAGGGGATGGCCTTGCCGGTACGCTCCCCATAAACACCTTCCTAGTGTCTCCCTTGGAATCACGAACACTCAGTTGACGTTGCTGTGTCATAAATGGCAGCTCAAGTTCAGGGATGCGCAACAGGGACAGCGGTCGAGCGATTGGACGATGGCACGGGCTAACAGAAAGCGCAGCGTGGCGATCGAGTCGGGAGCGTGGCGCTGCCTTCCTCCGGCGGTCACGCGGCGTGTAGCCTTTGGGTAGTAGAGACGCTTGTGATCGAGCGGAGGTTTTTTACACCCACCATATGTTTTCAGGCGTGTTGTGAGCAGAAACCCGTAGGCCGCTATGCACAGTGTGGCGTGATGATGGGAGCCGCGCCACCCGCGACTCTCATAATGGGAGAGACCGAACTCCTGTTTGAGTTCCTGATAATCCCGCTCAATGGGGCCGCGCATCATCGCCGTACTCACCAAGGCTCGACGCGTCATCGTGACCGGGAGACGAGCGAGCCAATAATGTACGGGCTCAAGCCCTTGTCGGGGCCAGTCGGTCAGCAGCCACTCTTCCTCGCGGGGGGGGCACACCGATGCCAGTCCCGGTGCGCCGCCGGCACGGGCAGCGCGGCAAAGCGCGAGGAGAGCCTCGCGTTCGTGCCCGGCCGCCACGTGACCGTGCGCCAGGCGCTCGGCGGGAGCTGACAGGCCACCACCTTGACGGACACAGGTGTGTGTCCGGGTGCTCGGCGTAATCGCGCGACTCGCGACCCGCCTCCGCACAGCCGAGACCACAACTGCATGACCAGGCCTCCGCGATCGAACAGTGGCGCGCCCAAGGAGCTGCCTGCGAGGCCGCGCAGGCCATGTGTCGCGCGACCATCGCCGAACGGGACGCGCGGATCGCGGAGCTCAAAACCGATCTCGCCCAGGCGCACGAGCGTCATGCGCAAAAGAGTGCCGGCGGGCGCCTCCTGGGTGTGCTGGCGGCGCAGACGCCGCCTGCGGGCCCTGCCTCATCCTCCCCCGCGCAGCCCGCCTAAACCTCGCCTCTCTCTCACCTCCGGCGGGGCGGCGCTGTGCGTCTGCCGCCCCGCCCTCACAAGATGGGAGTTCGAGGCCCTTGTCCGCTTGCCAAAAACCCCGCAAAACGAACCCATCCGAAGCCGGGAAAAGGCCACTTTGCCGTGGCTCCTTAAGCCGCGAATCGGTGGCGCCTTTAGGGTGCGATTTAACACACGATGCATCCGGAGCTCCTCGGGGTCGACAAACTCAAGTCGGACGATGTCGCCCATAGGGCTTTGATGCGCATCGATGAGTTGGCGGGGTTGGCGCGGCTCGACCGGCAGCTCGCGAAGACCACCCGAACGTTATTGAGTACCCCGTGGATCCTGGGTGTCGACACCACGGGGAGGTGTCTTTACGGGAAACAGCAAGGTGCGGTGGTGGATTTACCCCTCCGCTCATCCCCAATCCTATTAAGGCCTCCGGCAGAGGTGTGCCGACCTCAAGTGGGCCATCATGGATGCGTCCGACTCCAGGGAATAATTCGCCTCTGGCATCAGTCCTCTAGCAGAGGGAGGACTGCGCAACGCGTACTGACATTGCCAATTTTAGAGGAGTATGCCTATGCCGATACGCCGTTTTCGATTTACCACGAGCATGCTCGGGCTTGCGATTGCATCCGCCTCCTGGGCCGCACCCTTGAGTGTCCCACACGACCCCGGAAACAATCCGCTGGATCCCTTCGGTCCGTTCGCGACCGTCTACTTCCCGCGCAATGCACCGGCCCCCGCCGACCGCGTGGGACCCAAGCGCTGGACCCATGCCTATGGCGGCCCGAATCATAACGCCGCATTTGCCGTATCCGCGCATGCGCCGGCGTGGATCCGCAACGGCGTGTCCTGGAATTTCCCTGAGGCGCGCGCCTGGCCACTCACCGACAAGCGGCCGTTTGGGGCACGCATCTACGGTGTGAAGGAGGCCTTGCCGGTGCAGACCCAGTTCTATGGCAACGCCCTGGGGGTGTCTGTGGTCAAAGGCGTGGTCTACGCAGAGAGCGACGATACCTTCGCTTACGCGGTCAATGCCCGTACCGGACGCCTGATCTGGCGGGCAAGCCCGGTCGGCAACAACGTGACTAATGCCGTTAACGGCATTAGTCACGTTATTCCGCGTCACGGATTATTCCGCCTCGCCCGCATGGAGAGAGATTTTGGGCTTGTTGTCAGGCATTAGCAGACCAGCCCCCTGTTCGTGACGCGGCATAATCCACGTGGTCTCCTGAGTTCGGCAATGGTGCCAAACCAGGAGAAGCCACATGGAGACAGATGGTTCGCAAAGAGGTGAGCGCCCCGGACCCCTTGAGGCATACGTCGACGCGTTTCTGGACGACCAACGGATCGCCGGGTACTCCCCGAACACCCTGGCCGAGCGCAGGGCGGTGACCATCGCCTTCGCGCGGTGGGCCAAGCGGCACGCCATCGCCGAGGGGTCCCTCGGGGAGGAGCACGTCCAGTCCTTCATCAGGCGCCGGCCGCCGCAATGTTCGGCCACCGAGAGCGAGCGGGCCACGGTACGACGTTTTCTGGCCTATCTGCGCGCGTGCGGCGTCATGCCGTCTGCACCCTCCCAGCCGGACACGCCTGCCGAGGCACTGGTGGCGCGCTACATCACTTTCCTCCGCAAGGATCGGGGACTCGCCGAGCGTTCGATCCTGGTCTATGCGCCCTGCGCCCGGGCGTTTCTGGCCACCCGGCAGGCGCAGGCGGGGCGGCTTGCGCTCGATCAGTTGGATGCCAAGACGATTCACGCCTTCCTGCTCGGCCGGATCAGGAATCACGCCTCGGAGTCGTCGCGGTTGGTGACCGTGGCGCTGCGCTCGCTGCTGCGCTTCCTCTTCCTGCGCGGCGAAACCCCGAGGGACCTCTCGGCGGCGGTCCCGACGATGCGTACGTACCGTGAGGCGGGCGTGCCGGCGCTGTTGACGCCCGAGGAGGTCGAGGAGGCGCTGGCGAGTCCGGATCGATCGACCTCCAAGGGCCGGCGCGACTACGCCATCCTTCTGCTGCTCGCGCGCCTCGGGCTGCGCGCCTCCGAGGTGGTCTTGCTTACGCTCGAGGATGTTCATTGGCGCACCGGCGAGCTGGTTGTGCGCGGGAAGGGGTCCCGGATGGAGTCCCTGCCGCTTCCCGCCGATGTGGGTCGGGCGCTGGCTGAGTATCTGCGCCGCGACCGGGGCACCACCACCTCCCGCCGCGTGTTCCTGCGTGCGATCCCGCCGCGCATCGCACTCACGGGCCCGTGTGCCATTGACCACATCGTGCGGCTGGCCCTCGCCCGTGCCGGCATCCCGCCGCAGCCACAGCACGTCGCGCACCTGTTTCGGCACAGTCTGGCGACCCGGATGATCCGCCAGGGCGCCTCCCTCGCGGAGATCGCCGAAGTGCTGCGGCACCATACGCAAGCGAGCACCCGGATCTACGCGAAGGTCTCGCTGGAGGCGTTGCGGGGCGTGGCGCTCCCGTGGCCGCTGACCGGAGGTGCGCCATGAGCGCGCTTGGGGAGGCCCTGACCCAATACATCACGGTGCGCCGCGCCCTCGGGACGCGGCTGGCGGAGCCGGCTAACACACTCCGGCAGTTCGTCACATTTCTCGAACAGGAGGGCTCCGCGCACATCACCACGGCGTTGGCGCTGCGCTGGGCGACCGCCCGTCCCGGCGTGCAGAAGGCTACCTGGGGCCGGAGGCTCTCGATGGTGCGGAAGTTCGCGGCCTGGTGGAGTGCCTTCGATCCGCAGACCGAAGTGCCCCCTCGGCATCTGGTGTCCTCACGGCACCGCCGCCCCCGCCCCCATATCTACACGGAGGCGCAGACGCAAGCCCTGATGGCCGCGGCGGCGCAATGCCGATCACCCACCGGCCTGCGTGCACTGACGTATACGACGCTCATCGGGCTACTCGCCGCCACCGGTCTGCGTCCGGGCGAGGCGCTCGCGCTGGATCGCAGTGACGTGGATCTCCAGAACGGGATCCTCTTCATCCGCGAGACCAAGTTCGGCAAGTCCCGCCTCGTGCCCATCGCCGCCACTACGCGCCTCGCGCTCGCGCACTATGCCGCGCGACGCGACGCGTTGTGTCCGCATCCGCAGACCCCGGCGTTCCTGCTCTCCGAGCGGGGGCGGCGCCTCGCCGGCTCCAGCGTCCGGCGGATGTTCGTCAGACTCTCCCGCGCCGTCGGCCTGCGCCCTGCAAACGGTTCGCCCCGCGCTGGCCGCGGGCCGCGGCTGCAGGACTTTCGCCACTCGTTCGTCACCGGCCGGCTGGTGGCATGGTACCGCGCCGGGGCGGATGTCACGCGCGAGCTGCCGAAGCTTGCGACGTATGTCGGCCACACCGAAGTTGGCCTCACCTACTGGTACATCGAGGCCGTGCCGGAACTGCTGATGTTGGCCACCGAACGCCAAAGCGGGCGTGCGGATACGGGAGGTGCACGATGAGCCCGACGACATTCCCGGCCTTGCTGCAGCAATTCTTCACCGAGCGGTTGCTTGGGAGCCAGGGTGCGAGTCCGCACACCGTGGGAGGCTACCGCGACACCTTCCGCCTGCTGTTGCGCTTTGCCGCGGCACACCTGCACTGCACCCCGTCGGCGCTGCGCCTCGAGCAGCTCGATGCCCCGCTCCTGGAGGCGTTCCTCGAGTATCTGGAGCGTGAGCGGGGCAATGGGGCGCGCACCCGCAATCAGCGGCTCGCGGCCCTTCACGGCTTCTTTCGCTACGTGGCGCTGGCCGAACCGGCGCGCAGTTTGCAGTGTCAGCGCATCCTCGCGATTCCGCCCAAGCGCTTCGAGCGCGGGCCGGTGGCGTTTCTCACCCCGGAGGAGGCGCAGGCGCTCATCGCCGCCCCGGATGCCGGGACCTGGATCGGCCGGCGGGATCGCACCCTCTTGGCACTGGCCCTCCAGACCGGCCTGCGCAGCAGTGAGATCCGGCAGCTTTGCTGCCGGGACGTCGCGATCGGCACAGGACCCCATGTACGCTGTCTCGGCAAAGGACGCAAGACGCGCTGCACCCCGTTGCGCCCCGAAGTGGCGGCCCTCCTCAAGGCATGGCTATGCGAACGCCGAGGGGATCCTGCGGATCCGGTCTTTCCGAGCGCCCGGGGTGGCGGCGCCTTGAGCGCAGATGCCCTGGCAGGCATCGTGGCGCGGCACACGGCGACCGCCGGCCGAGCCTGCCCCTCGTTAAAGACCAAGCGCGTCACCCCGCACACGCTGCGACACGCCGCGGCCATGGCCCTGCTGCAAAGCGGCGTCGATATCACGGTCATCGCCCTGTGGCTCGGACACGAATCGACGCAGTCCACGGAGATTTATCTGCATGCCGACATGCGCCTGAAGGAGCAGGCGCTGGCGCATGCGACCTCCGCGGGCATTGCGCCCCGCCGCTTCCACGCCCCCGATCGGCTGCTTACGTTCCTCGAGGGCCTGTAATTATGCCGCGACCGGGCGTGCCATTGATCCGCGATCCGCCGCGAAATCGCAGCGCTGCACCGTGACGCGGAATAATCCGTGACGCGGAATAACCTCATGGGCAATCCACTCGTGAATGCCAACCGCGTCTACCTGTCGGCGGGCAGCGTATCGTTCAATTTCGCGAACGTCACCCTCTATGCCCGCGACCCCCAGGCCGCCGGGCGCGGCAAGGACATCGATTACAATGGCGTCTACTGCCTGAACGCCCACAACGGCAAGCTACTGTGGTATTTCCCCACCGCCGGCGACGCCATGCCTACACCGGCCTACGCCTATAGGTCGCTCTATATCAGTACCGGCGATGGCAATATCTATGCGATCAGCGCGCGTACCGGCCATAAACGCTGGATGACCCACGTCGGTGGGATCGCCAATATGTCGAGCCCGGCCGCCTGGCACCATCGCGTATTCGTGTCCATGTCCGTAATCCCCGACCTCTACGCCTTGGATGCCCGTACCGGCCGGGTGCTATGGAAGGCGAGCATCCCGGGGGCCGCCAATACCGGTATGGGCGATGTCTCGCCGGCGGTACGTCATGGCATCGTCGTCATGGATGCGGTAGCCGATCCACGCCTGATAGACGGCCACCCAACGCTTACCACTATCGTGCGCGCCTATAACGCTCGCACTGGAAAGGTCCTGTGGACCCACAATATGGGGCGCGGCCCTAAGGTCCCGGCCTTCAAGGGCGGCGTGCCCATGATCATCCATGGCATGGTTTACGTCGGCTCGCCAATCACCTCCGACTATGAGGCGATCAACGCGCGCACCGGCCGCGTGATGTGGACCTGGCATGTGCCCAACGCCGGCCCGGCGGGCGCCGGACGCGGTGCCCCGACCTATTACCAGGGCGTTCTCTATATCTCGACGGGTCCCGATGTCTATGCCCTGAATCCCAAGACCGGGCAGGTCCTCGGCCACCGCCATATCGGCGGGCGCTTTGGGATCGTGAGCCCGACCATCGTCGGCGGCACGATCTATCTCGGCAATTCGTGGGACTGGATCAATGCCCTACCGGTAAAGAGTGTAAACCCGCACTTCCAGTTGCGTTCGTGACCGGCAGGCCCACCCCCGCAGCCGCGCCTGGGATCAGGCGCGGCTGATCTGGCCTAGGATGTGATGACCGAACGCGCGCACCACCGTACCAGCCTCGCGTATGATGCCGCTCGGACCCATGTAATGGCCGATGACGAGCAAGGTAAACAAGGCGAACAGGTAACTGATCGAGACCTGAAACACGCGCCGCGCATAGCGATCCATGCCGTCATCCACGGGCATACGTCGCAGTTTCAGGGTCATGCCGAGATAGTAGAGCCCGAGACCGGCAGCCGCCACCGCGTACAGGGCGTTCCCATTGGCAATGACCGGGATCAGGCTTACGACAAGGGTGGCGATGGCGTACTTCACGATCTCGCGGCGCGTGCGGTCGACACCATGCGTCACCGGCAGCATCGGAATACAGGCCTTGGCGTAGTCCTCGCGGCAGCAGATCGCAAGCGGCCAGAAATGCGCCGGGGTCCACACCGACACCAGCGCCACCAGACTCCAGGGCAACAGCGCGTCGGGTGCGCCGCCGGCGGCCGTCCAGCCTATGATCGGTGGCAGTGCGCCGCCGATGCCGCCCCATACGATATTCCAAGGGGTATTGGGCTTTAGATAGACCGTATAGATCACCCCGTAACCGAGGGTGCCGATGAGCGTGAAGCCCAGCGTCCAGAGATTGGTCTCCAACAGCAGCACGAGCACAGATGCTGTGAACAGTGCGGCGGCGAACATCACGGCGCGAGGTCGCGAGATTCGGCCGACGGCAAGCGGCCGCTGACGAGTACGGCGCATGTGCTGATCCAGCGATGGCTCAATCAGCTGATTGATGACGCCGCCCGCACCGCCGGCCAGCGCGATACCAAGGAGGCCAGCACCCGCGCCCAGGAGATGCTGCGAAAAGCCCGGGGCCAATACCGCCCCGACCGCGCCTGTGAACACCAACAGCGAGACCACACGCGCCTTGGCGAGCACCAGGAGGTCGCGGACCACGGCCATCGCGACACTGCCACCCGCGGCCGACGCCACCGACCCCTTCACTGCCTTTGCTGTCATGAACCCTCCTGCCGTCCGCCGCGAAGGCCCCTACACCTGCCAGTTCAATACGATCGCCAAGGTGATGGCGAGTACCATGGCCTGATGGAACACCACTACCGCGCCCGGGGCCTTGGGGCGCAAGTTCACACCATGGAACAGTAAGAACCCGACCGCGAACTGCGCGATCGCAAGATAAAAGGCCACGGGATACGCGGGCATCATCCATCCGAGGGTGCCCACGACCAGCAACGCCGCGAGAATGTGGATTGCAACCGTCCACTGCGAAGCGCGCTTAGGCGCGACGAATGGCTCGATGGGTTGCCCGAAGCCGCGCTGGCCGGTGGTCATACCGCCCAGGAAGATCGCCAGAAATACCGCGTGCAGGGCAATACTGGTATCAAGATACTGCAGAAAATGGATGTCCGGGTAACGCAGCCCCACGAGATAGGATACGAGCACGCTGTAGGCCAAAAGCCCATGCGTGCCATGCACGAACGCCGGCGCCCGGCCCGCCAGGACATGCAGGGTCCCCATACCAAAGAGTGCGGTGGCCACGATCAGCGCAAGTCCGGTGATGGTCGCGGCGTCAGGATGCAAAACCACGAGCGCCACCCCAATCAGGCCCAGGGTCGTCGCCACCACCCTATGGGCCGCCTCTGGATCCCCCCGCACGAGAAGCGTCAGGATGTTACGGGTATACGGCCAGCGGGTTCCCAAGGATAGCCCGAATCCAAACCCCTCAACGAGGCTGCCCAGCAAGATAATGGCGATCGCAAATAGCACCTGGGTGAGCATGAGCGCCTGCACCCAGGCCTCGCGACCCATGGCTACCGATGTGGTGCCACGCCATATCCCGGCGGCGATGGCCACGAAAATGAGCCCCGCGATGAATACATTGGCCACGCGGACTGCAGTCGTGACCTCGCCCTGCACCACATGGTGCTCGGAATTTTTATGTTCCATATCCTCCTCGTCGGCCCACCGGGGCTGCACGCGGACAATACCGCAAGAGGGATATTAAACCAACACCCCACCGCCTTGCGGCGCCCTTGAGCGGATACCCCTTGGGCGCTGCCCCGACGTCTAGTGCATGAGCCCCATGAGCATGGTGCGTGCATCCAAGGATTGGAACATCCACATACTGAGCCCTACGGCGATCACAAACAGCGGAAAGGCAAGCGCGAACGATACCGTAGTCCAGATCTGGGTCGACGACAGGTTGAGCTGCAACAACAGCAGTAACTGGACTGCGACCACAAGCGCTGCCAGGCCGGACAGGACAAGCAGGGTGTGGGGTGCGACTGCCGGGTGCCGGGCGATATAAAGCGCTACTGTCATAAGGATGGTGGCGATCAAAAACGCCGCCACATAGGCCCGGCCGCTTGCCAGCTGGACCTCGGGATGCTTCAAGGGATCATGGACATCGTGCGCCATTACAGCACTCCTCGCATATCGACAAAGGTGAATACCAGGACCCAGATGACGGCCTGGAAGTGCCAGAAGAGCTTCAGGTTCAAGAGCCGGTAGACGGTCTTATCAGTGAAGCCCTGGGTGGCCACCTGCACGAACAGCACCGCCATCCACAATAGCCCGAAGGCCATGTGCAGGCCATGGGTCATGACCAGCGCGAAAAACGCCGACAAATAGCCGCTGTCTTGCGGGTAGATGCCGGCATGGAAGAGCTGCGCAAAATCCTGGATCTCGAGCCCCAGAAATACCGCGCCCAGGATAAACGCCGCGCCCAGACCGAAAAGCACCCCGGTGCGATTGTTGTGCTTCAACGCCACCATCGCGCCGCCATAAGCGAGTACGCTCGTAAACACCGCGAGGGTCTCGCCATAGGCCGACAAGGGGTCCACCACGGTATGGAGGGTCGGTCCCCCGGCGGCATTGTAGCTATGACTCAACACCCCATAGGCCGCGAATAGACCCGCGAAGATCATCGCATCGCTCAGCATATACAGCCAGAAACCGAGCGTACGCGTCGCCATCACATCATGGTGATAATGGGCCTCCCAGAGACCGTCAGCCGCCGAATCCATACCACCACTTGCCGTCGCCATCGCCTATCCTCACCCTAGCTACCAAACCGTGATCGCCCGCTTGCCTACCCCAGTCAGGGATTCGACTCATGCGGACGGAACATATCGATGCCACCGCGCGCCTCACCCTCGCGTGACCCCTCCGGCGCATTGCGCCGAAGCCGCCGTTCAGTCTCCTGCACGACACCGGCCTTCACCATATAGTCCGTATCGCGCACAAAGGAGCGCGCGATCACAGTCACAATGATGGCCAGCAGCGACACGTCGGTGAGCCACCATATCCGCCATACGAGCCCGAAACCAAGGCCCAGGGCGAACGCCCCGATGATAAGCGGCACCGGGGTGTTCTTGGGCATGGGGATGTCTTCATAGTGAGCGACCGTCGCCCCCTCCAGCCCCTGCTCGCGGCGCCACACGAGCTCATCGCGCGCATGCACGCGCGGGGTCACGGCATAGTTGTAGAACGGCACCGGCGAAGGCGTAAGCCACTCGAGCGTGCGCGCGCTCCCCCAGGCATCGGCGCCGACGCGCGTGGTGGCGCGGTCACGTATACTCACATAAAGCTGACGCACGAAGTAATAGATCGACACGACATAGAACCCGATACCAATCTCTTCGGCGATCTCAAAGGGCAATAGCGCCGGATTGGAGAGATAATCCAGGCGCCGGGTCATGCCCATGAAGCCCGAGGTATACATGGGAATAAACACCATGATGGTCCCGGCGGTGAAGAACCAGAAGAAGCGCTTGCCCAGGGCCTCATTCAACCTGAAACCGAAGACCTTCGGGAACCAGAAGTTCACGGCACCCATGATGCCGTAGATCACCACCATCAGCATCGTGTGGAAATGCGCCACAACGAACACGCTATTATGGACGCTGTAGTTGACTGGCGGCATCGCCAGCATCATGCCAGTGAGACCTCCGAGGAGCAGCATGAAGAGCGCCCCCACCGCCCATAGCATGGGGGTGTCGAAGCGACTGCGCCCACGATAGACGGTGAAAGCCCAGTTAAAGACCTTCACGCCCGTCGGGATTCCTACCACCATGGTGGCGATGCTGAAGAAGGTGTTGACCTGCGGCCCCGCGCCCATGGTGAAGAAGTGATGCAGCCACACCGACCACGACACTCCGGCGATGGCGAAACTCGCCGCCACCATGGTCGCGTAGCCAAAGAGCGGCTTCTCGGCAAACGTCGGGATGATCTCCGACATCATGCCGAACGCAGGCAGGATCACAAAGTACACCTCCGGGTGACCCCAGATCCAGAACAGATCGGAGTACAGCATGAGATTGCCGCCAAGCCCGGCGGTAAAGAAGTGCGTCCCGAAGTAGCGGTCAGCACCGAGCAGACCGAGCGCCACGGCCAGGACCGGAAACGAGGTAAGCGCAATGATGTTGGTGCTAAGCGCAGTCCAGGTGAAAATCGGTAGCCGCGACCAGGTCATGCCGGGGGCACGCATCTTGATGATGGTCGCGATGAGATTGGCCGCGCCGAGGGTCGTGCCGACACTCGATATCTGGATCGCCCACATCCAGTAATCCACACCGACGCCGGGACTGTAGGCAATCTCGGTCAAGGGCGTAAGCCCGACCCAGCCGGCATGCGAGAAGTCCCCGACAAACAGCGATAGCATGATGAGCGCCGCACCCACCGCGGTCAGCCACAGTCCGAGGGCGTTGAGATACGGGAACGCCATGTCGCGCGCGCCGATCTGCAGAGGCACGACGACGTTCATGAGGCCGACCAGGATCGGGGTCGCGGCAAACAGGATCATGATGGTCCCATGCGCGCTATAGATCTGGTCGAAGTGGTAGGGCAGGAGATAGCCATGCGCGGCCCCGAGGAAACCAGGTGAATGCGGACCGCAGGCCATCACCTGCTGGGTGCGCATCATGAGGGCGTCGATGAAGCCGCGAAACAGCATCACAAGCCCAATGATGATGTACATGACCCCGATCTTCTTATGATCGACCGTGGTCAGCCACTCGCGCCAGAGATAGCCCCACTTGTGTCCGAAGGTGAGGTAGCCAAGGATGACCGCGCCAAGCACGGCCGCGAACACGAACGCGCCAGCGATAATGGGGTTGTCTGGGATCGCCCCGAGCGACAAACGCCCTAAGAGCGGGCTCCAGGGTCCTTGCACGTTCACCATAATCGGACACTCCTCTTTAAGCGAGACACACTGAGCGACACACCACGGCCGGGTCAGCCCGACGCACAAACCCCGAGCCCTATGCGGCTCCGGGCGGCGGCATGCGCGTGGTATAGACCTTGCCGTCAAGCACCCCCTTGATCACCTGATCGAAGAGGCGCGCATGGACATGCGAAAACGCGGGGGTCTTGCCATCGATATTCGTCGTGGGTCTGGCGAATTTATTGAACTGCGCATAGTCCATGTGCCGCGGGAACTTCTGGATCGACTGTATCCAGTGCGTAAAGTGCGCGCTGCTCACCACGTGCGTCTTGAACCCCATCCACGAGAAGCCGGCGCCGCTGAAGTTCGCGGAATATCCCCTGTATTGACCGATCTTGTCAGCCACCAGCACCTGCTTTGTGCGCATACCGGGCATGACATCGATCATGCCGGCCAAGTTGGGTATGAAGAAGTCATTCACGACAGTGGCCGACGTCATATGGAATACCACCGGCGTCCCGCGCGGGATCACGAGTTCATTGGCGACGGCGATATGCTGCTTTGGATAGACGAACAGCCATTGCCAGTCGGTGGTGATGACATCGACGTTCAGGGGTGCGCTCCCGGGATTGGCGGCCGATGCGGTCTTGGTCTTGATCATACGTGGATCGTAGGGATTGACCGCATAGGTCCCCTTGTACGACTCATAGCCGAGCATCGCCACGGTGAGCAACGGGATCGCCCACACTATAAGTTCTATGAGATTCGAATGAGACCAGTGGGGGTCATAGGCGGCGTTGGTGTTGGTCTTGCGATAGCGCAGCAGAAAGTAGGTGGTGATAATCGCCGTGGGGACAATGATCCCGAGCATGACCGCGACATCGAGAATCGTAAATCGCATATCGGCCCCTGACAGGGGCCCCGCCGGCCGAAAGATCAGGAATTGTCGGGCAAGGCCATGGGCGGAACAACCGGAAAGAAACAGCAGGGAGAGAGGAACCAGGGACCGGGCGAGATGCCCAATCCTACGTGCAATCATATCGTACCGCCTGGCCAGCATCGTGACGCCTCCCGCGTGTTTCCTTGGGCGAACGGACAGGAGCCCCAATGCGGCGGGCCCCTATACATCATTCGGGCATATAATAATATGCGAAATCGCAATACGCCAAGAAGATTTTTGCCACAGTACCCATAAAAAAGATCGACGGGTCGGTGCCCCCGGGACTCGGTGGCGCGCGATCGGTCACGCGGATCGGTATCTGGGGCAGCAGACAGGAATAGCGTACGAGCCGCTGACGTCTGCGACCCACAACGATGGGAATTGATCTGGTAAAGACGGTTTTTGCCGTCCACAGCGTCCATGCCCTGCGTCAAAGACCCACAAGAACGATGCCGTCGCTGCCGAAGCGATCTCGGAAACGGTCTCGCATCCCAGCGAGGCGCGGCCCGCGAAGATCGGACAGCCGACAGTCGAGAAGAATATCTGGTCACGAGCGCCCAGGCAGAACCGGTGCCGAGCGGATCGAACCGGCGCATTCCCCTTGCCGGTCAGCGCCCCGTGCTGGCGCTGGGCCCTGCTCCTGGTCTATCAGAACCCGGCCCGGGTCGAGATGTGGCTACAAAACCGACTACCCGAGGCTCCGCGCCCCAATGACGCGTGTGGGGGCCGATATCCGCCATCAGGGTACAGCTCACGGCCGCACGACCGTCGGTCTCTGCCCATGGAGGCTTGTGAGATCGCCATGATTCGTGGCGACAACGGCCGGTGGAGCGGGAAGCCCCGCTCTTTAGGGTGGCGCGCCGTCATAACCTTTCTCAAGCGCTTGCGGGCAGGCAGGGGTTACCCCATCTTTCTCATTGTTGACGGCCGCCTTGCGCATCGCACGAAGCGTGTTCAGCGCCTTGTCCCCGCAGGATCCTTCCCCGCCCTGATCGGCGGGGCTTGGCGCGCGCCCGACCATGATCGCCACCCGGCGAACCCGCGTGCAGGCGACTTGCGAGGGCCGGGGCGATCAGGAGCGGTTCTTGGCGGCGATCCCGGTCTCTATGCCATCGAGACTGACGGCGTTACGCTCATGCCAATATCGCCGTACACCCTCCTCGCCCTTCTTCTCGGTCCAGATACGCAGGTCCGGCCGGTCGCCGGCGAAATCGAAGTACGGTACCCCGAAGCCGCACGAGGTCTGCACGAGGTCGATCGCGACATCGAAGATCTGACGGGCGCCGGGCAACGGCGGAAAGAGCGCGGCAAGTACCGGCCAGTCGGGATCCGTATGGTGGAGGGCGCGCGCGGTGCCGTAGAGCCGCAGAATGACAGGGTCGCCGCTAAAGGCGCAGAACATGAGTGTCATGCGCGCATCGCTCTGGACATGGGCCGCGGACTCGTTGCCGCTACCTGTGAGGTTCAGCCATGCCACGCGATTGGGATCGAGGATGCGCAGGCTATCTAGTCCCTTAGGCGAGACATTGACGCGCGAGTCGCAGGTGGCGGTGGCCACGAAGAAGATCTTCTGTTCCGTTATAAAGCGCGCCCAGCGTTCAGGGATATGCGCGTACTGCTTGGCCATCGACCACCCCACCTCAACTGTCGCGGGAACTCCGGGGCCTTAGGGTATCACGCAGGCCGTCTCCAGGCCCCCGCGACACTCATCCGCGGGCGTCGTCCCGCCCGTTCGTAGGCGCGATCAGGACCGCAATGGGGAAGCGCGCCACGATCGCTTCGAGCTCCCAAAAACCGCTGTCGGCCATGGATGACGTCCCGAGCTCACCTGTCAAGACATCGCGCCATGACGATGGCGCAAGGTCTGCGGGTCGCGGGATGCGTGTCGCGCCCCACACCGCGCGTCCCAGCGGCAGGCGCAGGCCGCCCTCGGTGAGTGCCCAGTAATGGCGGGGCACGACCACGAGCATAGTCGCCTCTTCGTTGCGGCGGACGAAACCCACGATATGCCGGGCATAAGGCCCCTCGGCCTGCAGGGGCTCGTAGTGCCCCTCGGCAAACAGCCGGGGATAGGCGCGCCGCAAATGTAAAAGGCGGCGGGTCAGGTGCATCTTTGCACGCCCGTCCTCGGGGTGCGCAAGCCACGCGGCCAGCAAAGCCGCGCGTCCGGCGGCATCCTCGTCATCGAAGCGCGCGACCTCGGCCAGCATGTGCGCACGGCACTCATAGTCCACCGGGCCCCTATTGTCCGGGTCTACGAGATGAAAGTCCCACAACTCGGTCCCCTGATAGAAGTCCGGGACCCCGGGCACGGTGAGCTTCAGCGCCACCTGACTTAGCGCCGTCCATAGCCCGGTGCGCGCGATCGGGGCGACGAAGGCCGCGAGCGCGGCGAGTGTCTCGCCGTTTGTCACAGGGTCTGTGACGGCGTCTACGAACGCCGCCACGGCGCCCTCGTACTCGGGGGCGGGCTTGACCCAGCTCGTCTCGGCCTTGGCCTCGCGCGCCGCCTTCAGCACATAATCTTTGAGGCGCCCGCGCATGTCGGCCCATGCCTCAGGACTGGGGGTAAGGGGCCAGATACCGATCAGGGTCTGATAAAAGAGATATTCATCGCGCGATGACGGTGCCGTCCCATCTAAGCCCTTGAAGGTCATGTGTCGCGCCTTCAGCCACTGCCCACGCGTGCCCCACGCCTCCGGGATCTCGGACAGGACATGCAATCGCGCGCGCACGTCCTCGCTGCGTTTGCTGTCATGGGTGGAGGTCGCGAGCAGTGTCCCAGGATGATCGCGCAGGCGCTCGATGTTGGCCTCATGGAAGTCCGCGCACGACACCGCAAAACGCGAAGGGTCGCCTCCCACCTCGTTTAGCGACACCATGCGATTATAGCGGTAGAAGAGCGTGTCCTCGAGGCCCTTGGCCATAACCGGACCTGTGTACTGCTGAAACGCCCCCACGAACTCCAGGATCTCGCCACGCTCCTCGGCGGCGCGCGCGTCCAGACCTTCGAGCAGCAACAGGTCATGAATAAAATCGACCGCCGCCGGCTCCACGAGCGCATTACGCTCCTTGGCCTGCGCGCATGCTGCGTCGATCACGGCACGATCCGCCGCACTCACACCGTCTGCCGTCACATAGGTACGGTACACGGGCAGGCACGCCACGATCTCAAAGAGCGCGGTCCTTTGCGCCGATAGCGTAAGATCACGTGTCCGCCGGTCACGCTCGGCGATGCGATCGAGCGCCATCCCCAAGGTATGGATCTCGCTGCCGAGAATGGTGTGCATAATCAGCACCTTGCACTCATAGAGCAGATTTGCGTAGTGGTCATGGGTGCCCACAAACGCCTCATAGGCTGCGTCGATGCCCGTCTCCCCATCGGCATCCACGAGCACGCCGCTCACAAGGCGTGTGAAATCGTAGCCGGTTGTGCCATGGACCGGCCAATCCCCGGGCAACGATTCATCGGCCCCCAGGATCTTCTCTACCACCACATACAAAAGTCCGGGGTCGGTCGCGCCAACCATCCCTTTGGTCCGTCGCCGATCCCGCGCCCAGTCCTGGAGCCTCGCGCAATAGCCGCGCGGGTCGCGCAGCCCGTCAGGGTGATCGATCCTAAGTCCGGTCACATCACCGGCGGCAATCCAGCGGCCGATCAGTTCGTGCGTCGCCGCGAACACCTCGGGGTCTTCCATACGTAGCGCGGCGAGTTCGTTGATATCAAAGAAACGCCGGTAGTTGATCTCGTAGCCGGCGACGCGCCAGAACGCTAGCCGGTAGGCCTGCTGTTCCAAAAGCGCATGCAGGGCGTCGTAGCGGCGTGCGCCTGCGCCCTCATCCCCGTTATAGCGCGCCAGTACCGCCTTCAAGGCCTCAGCGCAGCGCGCATGCCCAGTCACCCACACAGCCATGCGGCTTACGCCCTCTGTGACAAGGCCGACCAACTCGGCGGCTACCGCGCCGTCTGCGATCTGACTCGAGGCGCGCTCGAAAAGCGCGATGAGATCTGATATCTCCTGCCCGATGGCCTCATCGCCGGGGCCCAAACCTTCGACACATTGCGCAACCTCCGCCAGAAGCTGCGGATAGGACGCGGGGCTAAGCGGCAGTAGGTGATCGTAATACCGCACCACGAACCCGCCGTGACCGGCCTCGAAATCGAGCACAATGGCGCCGGCCTCCAGCACCTCGCCATAAGGTCCGCCGAGGATCGGAATGACGATCTTATCCTCGTAGGGCCGCTCGGGCGTCACCCAATCGATATCGAAATAATGCGCGAACCGGGACCGCCTCCCGAGCGCCAGTACGTCCCACCACAAGCGGTTTTCTGGATCGTCGACGCGCATATGGTTTGGGACGACATCGAGGATCTGGTAGAGCCCGTGGGCATTGAGTGTCCGCACGAAGGCCTGCCGCTCGGTCTCGGTGCCGACCTCGGGATTGATGCGTGTATGGTCGACGATATCGTAGCCATGATTGCTGCCGGCGTGGGCCTTGAGGTACGGTGAGGCGTAACAATGGCTGATACCGAGTTCGGCCAGATACGGGACAAGTCGTATGGCATCGCGAAAACCAAAGCCTTTGTGAAACTGCCAGCGGTAGGTGGCGCGCACGGGGTACCCATGATGCGCCCGCCCGAGGGCCGACAATGCCGCGCGCGATGTGCTCGGATGCCGGCTCACGGACCGCCTGCCGTCGTGTCGGCCGCACCCGGCCATAGGCCCCAGCGGACCTCCCAGGGACCGAGCCGCCCCCCGGCCGGCGCGCACGTCTCATAGAGGGTCATGGGCGCGGGACTCATGCGATCCGCAACGACTGCATCCGCGTCCCCCAGATTCGCGGCGAGATGCAATTGCGCGCCGTCGGCAAAAAGCCAGCCCACGGTCAGGCCACGCGCGCCGAAGCGATTAAAGCCCAAGGTACGCACCTCGCCTGCCGCCAGCCGTGCGCCGATATGGCGCGCACGGGTTGCGAGCAGCTCACGATGGAACGTGAGCCAGTCCCGGCCCGGCGAGCGCTCTGCCTCTGTCCAGTCGAGCCGGCTCTTTATCAATGTTGCGGGATCGTTGGGATCCGGGATGTGGGCGCGACGCGACTCGTCGGCAAACTCAGGGAAGCGCGCGAATTCCCGGCGCCGCCCTTCGGTCACGGCGGAAGCGAGCTCAGGCCCGAAATCACAAAAAAACAGAAACGGCCGGCTGCAGGCAAACTCCTGACCCATGAACAGCAAGGGTGGCGAGGGCGCGAGCAGGAGCACAGCAGTCGCCGCGCGCACCGCCGCAGGCGATGCGAGCGCCGTTATGCGCTCCCCGAAGGCGCGGTTTCCGATCTGGTCATGATTTTGCAGAAATCCCACGAACGCTGTCGGCGACAGTCCGCGCGTCGATTCGCCGCGCACCCCTTCGCGGACCGCCGACCACTCACCCTGGTAGGCAAAGCCCTCGGTCAGGCAGCGACCGAGCCGGCCCGCCGGGTCATCCATGTAATCCGCATAATAGCCATCGCGCTCGCCTGTCAAAAGTACATGCAGGACGTGGTGGATATCGTCGTTCCATTGCGCAGTGAATCCCTGGGGCCCGTCGCTACCATTGAGATGGCCCGCCTCGTTGTTCTCGTTCTCCAAAACCAGATGGATGTGGCGCCCGCAAGCCCGCAGCGGTGCCACGGCCTCGGCGATGGCGGTTAATATCGATTGCGGCGAATCGTCGACAATGGCATGCACGGCATCGAAACGCAGACCGTCGCAATGGTACTCGTGAAGCCAGTAGCGCGCGTTGGCGGTAAAGTAGGCACGTACCGTAACGCTGCCCGGTCCATCGAAGTTTATGGCATCGCCCCACGGTGTACGATGACGCGAGGTAAAAAACTCGGGGGCATAGACGCCGAGATAGTTTCCATCCGGGCCGAAGTGGTTATAAACGACATCGACGAACACCATGAGCCCAAGACCGTGGGCGGCGGCGATCAGGGCCTTCAGGTCCTCGGGGCGACCATAACGGCTGTCGGGGGCAAACGGCAACACACCGTCATAGCCCCAGTTGGCGCGCCCCGGGAAATCGGCGAGCGGCATGAGCTCTATGGCCGTCACCCCAAGCGTGGCCAGTCGCGGCAGGAGCGCCATGGCACCTGCGAAGGTTCCTTCGGGACTAAAGGTGCCGACATGAAGCTCGTAGACCACTACCTCGCCCCACGGACGCCCACGCCACCCCCCATCACTCCACGCAAAGGCGTGCGCATCCACCACCTCGCTTGGACCATGCACATCTCGCGGCTGAAAGCGCGATGCCGGGTCCGGGACGTGCAGGCCGCCATCGATGCGGTAACGATACAGGCTTCCCGGGCGCGCCTGTCCGCTCGTGACCTGAAACCAGCCGCCCTCCAAGGCGTCCATGGGGACCACCACCCCCTCATCCTCCAGCACCACGTCGACCTGGCGCGCCGCCGGGGCCCACAACCGGAACCGTACCCCGTCCTCGACGCACTCGGCCCCGAAGCCCAGGGGTTCGTGACGCCTCGCCACCCCCGGAGTACGCGTGTCCTCGTGAACCGTCATGACGCCTCCCGAACGAATGCTGCCATTGCCACTCAGTGCCCAAGCCCCATGCGCCGATCCGGGGTCGCTTCGCGCAACAGCACAAGCGAGCGCCCTTGCAGGGGATAAACACCGCTTGTGATCACCGCCCCCGTGGCGCGCGCCGGGACGCTATAGCTGGTATCGATATCCACCTGCCACCCCTGGGTCCTATAGGGGGGCAGCGCAAACGGGATCTCCTCGTGATGCGCGTTCAATAACCACAGGAAATCGACATCCCCTATCATGCGCCCCCGGTCGTCGAACTCCTCCAGCCCCTCGCCGGCCAGGAACAACCCGAGACAGCGGGCAAAGCTCTGGCGCCACTCCTCATCGTTCATCTCGGTCGCGTCAGGCTTCAACCAAGTGATGTCCTTGATATCGCTGCCGTGGATACGCCGGCCCTGAAAAAACGAACGTCGGCGGAATACCTTATGGTTTTGCTTGATGCGGATCACATGCTGGACGAACCGCAAGAAATCGTGGTCCTCCGGTGTCAGCTCCCAGTTCACCCAATTGATCGGGTCGTCATGGCAATAGGCGTTGTTGTTGCCGCGTTGCGTGCGCCCGATCTCATCGCCGGCAAGGATCATCGGGACCCCCTGCGACAGCAGCAGGGTTGCAATCATGTTGCGCTTCTGGCGCGCGCGCAGGGCGCGTATGGCAGGGTCGTCCGTAGGTCCTTCGGCCCCACAATTCCATGACAGGTTGGTGTCGGTACCGTCGCGGTTGTCCTCGCCATTGGCCTCGTTGTGCTTGTCGTTGTAGCTCACCAGATCCTCGAGGGTGAAGCCGTCGTGCGCGGTCACAAAATTGATCGAGGCATAGGGATTGCGGCCGCCATGCCCATAGAGATCACTTGAACCCGTCAGCCTGTAGGCGAGCTCGCCGATGACCCCACCCTCCCCCTTCCAGTAGGCGCGCACCACGTCGCGGTACTTGCCGTTCCACTCAGTCCAGCCCACCGGAAAGTTGCCGACCTGGTAACCGCCTTCGCCGAGGTCCCAAGGCTCTGCAATGAGCTTGACCTGCGAGAGCACCGGATCCTGGTGGATGATATCGAAAAACGCCGACAACCGGTTCACGTCGTGCAGCTCGCGCGCCAAGGTCGAGGCGAGATCGAAGCGAAAACCATCGACATGCATCTCCAGGACCCAATAACGCAGTGAGTCCATGATGAGCTGCAAGACACGCGGATGGAGCATGTTCAGCGTGTTGCCACAGCCCGTGAAGTCCATGTAATAACGTGCGTCCTCGGACGACAGGCGGTAATAGGAGAGGTTGTCTATGCCCCTGAACGACAGCGTCGGGCCCATGTGGTTGCCCTCGGCCGTATGGTTGTATACGACATCGAGAATGACCTCTATCCCGTTTGAATGAAACGCCTTCACCATCGTCTTGAACTCGGATATCTGGCCGCTCGCCGAATAACGCGCATCGGGTGCAAAGAACCCGATCGAATTGTAGCCCCAGTAGTTGCGCAGCCCGCGCTCGACCAGATGACGATCGTCTATGAAGGCGTGCACCGGCATGAGCTCGACGGCGGTGATGCCAAGCGACTTCAGGTATTCGATGACGCGCGCCGATCCGAGGCCGGCATAGGTACCGCGCAAGTCCTGGGGTATGAGCGGGTGCAGCCAAGTGAAGCCCTTCACGTGCAGCTCATAGATGATGGTGTCATGCCAGGGCGTGCGCAAAAGCCGGTCGTCGCCCCAGCTGAATGCCGATTCCACGACCCGCGCCTTGGGCATGAATGGCGCGTTGTTGGCGCGATCGAACGACAGGTCCTCGAGCTTGTGGCCGACACGGTAGGCAAAATGCGCATTGCTCCAGCGCAACTCGCCGGCAATGGCCTTGGCATATGGGTCTAGGAGCAGCTTATGGCCATTGAAGCGATGGCCATGGCGCGGGTCGTAGGGCCCATAGACCCGATAGCCATAGAGCCAGCCCGGCCGCGCCTCCGGCAGGTAGCAGTGCCACACCTGATCGGTCTGCCAGCGCACCGGGATGCGCGCAGTCTCGTGACGTCCGTCCTCGGTGAACAAACACAGTTCCACCCCTTCGGCATGTTCGGAAAAGAGTGCGAAGTTGACGCCTTCGCCGTCCCAGGTGGTACCCAAAGGATAGGGCCGTCCAGGCCAGACCGCATGGCGGCCTGCAGCCCGTGGTCCGGTGGTCCGACGCTCTTCGCTCATTGCCTCATCCTCACCGCCGATCCAGCCCTTCGCCGATACCCTGTGGACGCTCGCGCGGCCAATCGCGTTCCAGTACATGCGCCGCCCAACGTCGGCCCCCAAGGCCAAAGGCGAGGGCTGCCGCGAGCGTCACTCCACCAAGCAGGATGAGAAACGAGTCACGTATGAGCCTCTGGCCTATGTGTAACTCGCCCAATACCATGAGTATCACAAATGCGATCACGATCGAGCGCATCAGGCGCCCAAGGAGCGGGGCATCGGCAAGCCCCAGTTCATTTCCGTACAACGTCACCGATTGCGCCACGAAACGCGCGAAGTACAAACCGGCCGTGAGCATCAGGAGCGCGACCATAAGGCGCGGGATATAGAGCGCGATGCGCGTGGTCACGGCCGCGCCCGCCGACAGGCCGGCGATATCGAGGGCCCATACCATGGCGATCAGGATCGCGAGCGCCGCCACCAGCATCCCCATGAGACCGGTGGTGTCGGTCCCGGCACCGCCTGCCGCTAACAATCCGTCGAGTCCGGCGCGCTCCGTCACAATATGAAAATTCATGGCGCGCAGCGTCTTCGTGGCCACGAACCGCAGAAAGCGGGCCGCCAACCACCCGCCGCCAAGAATACCGAGCGCAATAAGAATAGGCGGCAACCACCGCTGCCACTGCCAGACGATCGCTGGCAGGGGCGCGAGCGCCGCGTGTAGGATAGTCATGATGTCAGCCTCCTTCTCCGTATGAATCGCCCAACGCCCCGTCCCGGACAGCCCCCCAGGGGCGCCGACCTCAGGCGTTTTTGTGAATCTACGCGCCCGACGAACCCTGCGCCACGGCCTCACGGTCAAGCTCCTGCAAAAGGCCCTGCAGGGGAATCGCAAGTGCCTGGGGGCGGTTATTCATCTCGTAACGCAGTTCATAAAAGGCCTTCTCGAGGATGAAGAGCCGCAACCAATCCGCAGCCTCGTCAAAGCCGCCCCAGAGGCTGGTGGCCTCCATAGCCGCGGCATAGGAGGCGATGAACGCCGCGACCGTGGCCTGCTCCCAGATGCGGGCGTGAGGCAGTAACGTCGCCCTATGCTCGGATTGCCCGGCGGCGACACGATCAAGCGCCGTATAGAGGGCATAGCTGAACGACCGTAGCATGCCCGCGACATCGCGTAGCGGTGTATGCTTGCGTCGGCGCTCGTGAAGCGGCCGCCCGGGCTCGCCCTCGAAATCGGTGATCGCGAAATCGTTTTGCTGGAGCAGGACCTGCCCTAGGTGGTAATCCCCATGGTAGCGGATCTTTTGTCCCACGGTCGGGGCAGCCAGTGCGGCGCGTGCAAGAAACGTCTCGCGACCGGCGAGCACGGCCTTGGCGTCATCCTGGACCTCGGGCGGGAGGGCGGCAAGCCGCGCGGAGAGCATATCGAAGGTCTCCTCCATCTCGGCGCGCACCCCCGCGACCCAGCGCGCACCATCGTCTGGGGTGAGCGGTTCGGGATCGAAGGCCGGATCGCCGTAAGGCGTGGCCAGGGCCTGATGCATCTGCGCGGTGCGCAAAGCGAGCGTGCGCACGAGCGCGAGATAGCCGCCATGCACCTCCTCACTGCCTCCCGCCGGGGCCGCGCCATGCAGGCACAGTTCGAGATGGTTGTCGAGATAGTTCAGGGTATAGTCCCAACCATCCCCCTGGTTCTCGACATAGGCCTGGAGCAGCGCAAGCGTGATGACACCACCTGCAGCCGGCCTATACTCGAGGGTCCCGAGCACCGGCACGGTATGGCGAAAGCCTGCCACGTCGCATAAAAACCGGCCCATCTCGACCTCCGGGTTGATACCCTCCTGCAATCGCCGATAGCCCTTCAAGAACAACCGCTCGCCGATCGCCACCGCCGTGTTGCTGCTGTGCGTATTGGGATGGCGGACCGCCTCGTCTGCGGCCACCGGCTGCTCAAGCGTACCCGCCGCCACGCCCTGCACGACGCCGCCCTCACCCGCAAAGGCCAGTCCCTCGCGCATCACAGCGACAAGTCCGCGGCAAAAAGCGTCGTCGGCAAAGGCATCGCCCAAGATGCCAAGCGTCGCCTGTTGGCGTACGCGCGCCATGGCAAGCGGCAAAACCGTGCGCATGCGCGCCTCGCTATCGCTCTCCCACAGCAGCGATACCGGCACGAAATAGCGACCCGCGGACGCCCCCTCACTCGATTCCACCACGTCTGCGATCATGAAGAAAAACTGGCCGTCGGGCCCCGCCCATTCGGCGGTCTCGGTCATGGCGACCCGCTTTGGGACCACGCCCTTCTCGGCATACCAACGCTGCGCCATCACAAAGCGTGGCAAGGCATCGCGTTCCCACTGCTCACGGACGCGGTCGGCCATGGCCATACGCCACGGCACCACGCGCTCGCGAAACAGGCTGCGCCATCCGTCGAACAGCACGAGCAGCGGCAGTTCCTCGGGGGGTAGGCGCTCCTCGTGCCAGGCCGGAACTTCCCCTCCGGCGGCGAGCCGGAACCAATAGAAGCCATGGCCGTGGAGGGTCAAAAGATAGGGCAGGTCACCGATCGGCGGAAACGGCGTCCGACCCATGAGCTCGATCGGCACGCGCCCCTTGTAGGCCGACAGATCGAGCTCCACGGGCTGCGCGGAGTGCGACAGATTGGCGACACACAGGATCGTCTCATCGCCATAGGTGCGCACATAGGCGAGGATCTTGCGGTTGCCGGGCTCCAGGAACTCAAGCGCGCCCCGCCCGAACACCTTCGTGCTCTTGCGGATCGCGAGCATGCGCCGCGTCCAATTCAACAAAGACGAGGGGTCGCGCGCCTGCGCCTCGACATTCACCGCGCCATAACCATAAATGGGGTCCATGATCGGCGGCAAAAACAGGCGTTGCGGGTCAGCGCGCGAGAAGCCGGCGTTGCGGTCCGGGCTCCACTGCATGGGTGTACGAACACCGTTGCGGTCGCCTAAGTAAATATTGTCACCCATGCCAATCTCGTCGCCGTAGTAGATGATCGGCGATCCTGGCATCGACAAAAGCAGGCTATTCATGAGCCGGATCTTGTCAAAATCATTGTCCATGAGCGGCGCGAGCCGGCGGCGTATCCCAAGATTGAGGCGCGCCTTCCGGTCGGCAGCGTACATCTGGTACATATAGTCACGCTCATTGTTCGTGACCATCTCCAGGGTGAGTTCGTCGTGGTTGCGCAGAAAGATCGCCCATTGGCAGGTCTCGGGGATGTCCGGCGTCTGCTTCATGATCTCGACGATCGGATGCCGGTCCTCCTGGGCGATGGCCATATACATTCGCGGCATGAGCGGAAAGTGATAGGCCATATGGCACTCATCCCCCGCGCCGAAGTAGTCGCGCACATCCTCCGGCCACTGATTGGCCTCGGCAAGTAACATACGATTCTCGTAGCGCTGGTCGATCACCGAGCGCATGTAGCGCACCACTGCGTGGGTCTCCGGCAGGTTCTCGTTGCTCGTCCCTTCGCGCACGCACAGATAGGGGATGGCGTCGAGCCGCAGGCCGTCGACGCCCAGGCCGAGCCAAAACTCCATGACCCGCACCACCGCCTTCACGACATGGGGATTGTTGTGGTTCAGGTCCGGCTGATGGAAAAAGAAGCGATGCCAGTAGTAGGCCTGGGCGACATCATCCCATGCCCAGTTCGACTTCTCGCTGTCTGTGAATATGATGCGCGTATCCTCGAACTTCTTGGCGGTGTCGCTCCACACATAGAAGTTGCGCTTGGGTGAACCCGCAGGGGCCTGGCGCGCCGCCTGAAACCAGGGGTGCTGGTCGGAGGTATGGTTTATGACAAGCTCGGTGATGACGCGCAACCCCCGTTCATGGGCGGCACGCACGAACTGCAGGAAATCGCGACGCGTCCCATAGTCGGGGTGGACATTGCGGTAATCGGCGATGTCATACCCGTCGTCGTGCATGGGGGACGGATAGAAAGGCAGGACCCACAAGGTATCGACGCCCAGGTCCTGTAGATAATCGAGCTTCTCGGTGAGCCCCGCGAAATCACCGATACCATCGCCATTGCCGTCGAAGAAGGCACGTACATGCAATTCATAGATGACTGCGTCTTTGTACCAGAGCGGATCATTCGAAATCCGCGATTCCTCGCTTCTTGTTTTTTTGTGCATGGATTACCTAAGAGTAGTAATCGAAGTCGTGCTCGGTGCCGACATAGCTGCGCGGGCGGAATATGTGCGCCGGCATCTGCTCGGGCGCGAGTTCCACGTAATGGCGACCACCGCTCCACAGATAGCGCGCATCCGACAGGAGATCATGCATCTGCACTGCGCGGTCGTTGCAAGCGCCGGCGATTTGTGCCGGCCACTCGAGCCATCCGGACTGACGGTGATAGGGGTCGAGATTCACCACCACGAGAATGACCGAAGCGCCGTCTCCGGAGGTCTTGCTGTAGGCAATCAGGTTGTCGTTATCGATGGCATGGAACACGAGATGGCAATCGGCCATGAGCGCCGGATGTGCGTGGCGTATAGTGTTGATGCGCGTGATGATCGCCTGCAGGCTGTCGGGCCGGGCGACATCCCAGTCACGCTGCTCGTACTTCTCGGAGTCCCGGTACTCCTCGCTGCCCGGCTCGCGCGGTACCGATTCCATGAGCTCGAAGGCCGGCCCATAGATGCCATAATTGGCGCTCAGGGTCGCGGCCAGCACCAGGCGGGCGATGAACGCCGCGCGCGGCGCGTGTTGCAGGTAGGGCGGCAGGATGTCAGGGGTGTTCGGCCAGACATGGGGCCGGAAATACTCACGGCCAGGTCCATGCATGAGCTCGGTGAAGTATGCGATCAGTTCGTGCTTGCTGTTGCGCCACGTGAAATAGGTATACGAATGCGTGAACCCGAGCTTGGCGAGTCTGTGCATCACCTTGGGGCGCGTGAAGGCCTCGGCCAGAAACAGGACATCGGGGTACTCGGCGCGCACCGCGCCTATGAGCCATTCCCAGAAGGCAAAGGCCTTAGTATGGGGGTTGTCGACCCGGAAGATGCGCACTCCGGCGTCGATCCAGAACAAGACGATGCCTTTCAATTCCTGCCAAAGGGCTTGCCAGTCCTCGGTCTCGAAGTCCAGTGGGTAGATGTCCTGGTATTTCTTGGGGGGGTTCTCGGCGTACTGGATGCTACCGTCCGGGCGGTGACGGAACCACTGCGGGTGCTCGGTCACATACGGGTGGTCAGGGGCACACTGAAAGGCGATGTCGAGCGCGACGGCGAGCCCGAGCCGTTCGGCCTGCGCACAGAATGCCCGGAAATCCGCGAGCGTACCCAGGGTGGGGGCCACGCTCTTGTGGCCACCCTCAGCGCTGCCGATCGCCCACGGACTGCCGACATCCGCGGGACCGCAGCTTGCGGTATTATTCGGACCCTTGCGGCGCTCCGTCCCGATCGGTGATATCGGTGGCAAGTACACGACATCGAAACCCATGGCCGCCACATGCGCCAGGATCGGACCGGCATCGCGCAATCGTCCGCCGGCGGACCCCCACCGCGAACGCGGAAAGAATTCATACCAGGCCGCAGCGCGCGCGCTCTCGGGGTCCACACGCACCGCCAGTTCCTGTCCCCACGCCGTCTCATGCGCGGGTTGCGAAAACCGGTAGACCCGCTCGACCAGGACCTCGTCTAACAGCGCCGCGCGCTTGTCGGCGGAAGACGCCTGACCCTCGAGCAGCGCCTGTACGACGCGCAACGGACGTGCTTCACGCGCCGGCGCACGCTCCGCGGCGGCCGCAATCAGGAGTGCAGCCTGCTGAAACACCAGGACCAGATCCGGGTCGTCTGCCGGCCGCCGCGCGAGTTCCTGGGTAAGCGATCCGAAGCGGTCGATATGGGCGCGTACCGTATAGTGATAGACACCGAGCTCGGCGACCACAAAGCGTCCCTGATAGCGATCATTGCCAAGCGCTGTCATGCGCGTCGTGCCCACCGTGCGGCCGCCTGGTTTGCGTACGCACAACACACAGGCCACGGCGTCGTGACCATCGGCAAACACATCGGCCTCCACGATTACGGTGTCGCCGATCACCCGCTTTATGGGGAAGCGCCCGCAGTCGACCACCGGGCTCACCGCCTCGATCACCACCCGATACCGGCCATCGGCTGGCAGGGGCGGCCCCTTGCCCAGACGCCGCGCCACGGCCTAGTTACCCGACCCCGGCCGTGGTGGGGCCTTGAACACGAGTACCGCAAGGGGCGGCAACACGAGATTCAGGGACTGCAACGCGCCGTGCGCGGCTACCGGGGCGGTGGCAAGCCCCCCGAGGTTGCCCTGCCCACTGCCGCCGTAGATCGTGGCATCGGTGTTCAGGATCTCCTGCCAGAGCCCTGGCCACATCACCCCCAGGCGGTAGTTGTGGCGCGGCAGGGGCGTAAAATTGGCGACTACCAGCAACGGCTCGGCGGCGGGCTCGGCGAAGCGGTAGAAACTGATGACGCTCTGCTCCCAGTCCCCGGTGTCCAGCCACCGGAAGCCTGCGGGCTCGGTGTCGGCCCGGTGCAACGCCGGCTCCCCGCGGTACAGGGTGTTCAGATCACGTACCAGACGCTGGATGCCGCGGTGCGGCTCATAATCGAGAAGATGCCAGTCGAGGCTGTCTTCGTGGGCCCACTCCCGCCACTGGGCGAACTCCGCCCCCATGAACAGCAGCTTTTTGCCGGGGTGACAGAACATGTAGGCAAACAGTACGCGCAGATTGGCGAATCGCTGCCAGTCATCGCCCGGCATCTTGGCAATCAGCGAGCGTTTGCCATAGACCACCTCGTCATGGGAAAGCGGCAGCACGAAGTTTTCCTGAAAGGCGTACCACAGGCTGAACGTAAGCTGCCCCTGGTGGTGCTTGCGGTAGACGGGGTCCTTTTCCATGTAATCGAGCGTGTCGTGCATCCAGCCCATATTCCATTTATAGCCAAACCCGAGCCCCCCGGCATAGACCGGCCGTGACACCTGGGGCCAGGCGGTAGACTCCTCGGCTATGGTCTGCGTGTCGGGATAATGCCGGTACACAGCCTCGTTCAGCTCCTGCAAAAACTGGATCGCCTCCTCGTTCTCCCGGCCACCGTGGGCATTCGGGATCCACTCCCCCGGCGCGCGCGCATAATCGCGATACAGCATGGAGGCCACGCCATCGACGCGCAGACCGTCTATGTGAAACCTGTCGAGCCAGTAAAGCGCACTCGAGACCAATATCGAGCGCACCTCGTGGCGGCCATAGTTGAATAGGCTCGAGTGCCATTCCGGATGATAGCCGCGCCGCGGGTCGGCATGCTCGAAAAGATGCGTGCCGTCGAAAAACCCGAGGCCGTGAAGATCCGTCGGAAAGTGCGACGGCACCCAGTCGAGGATCACGCCGATACCCTGGCAATGCAGGGCATCTATGAGGTACATGAGGTCCTCGGGCGCGCCAAAACGCGCGGTGGGCGCGAAATACCCCGTAGTCTGATAGCCCCATGAACCATAGAAAGGATGTTCGGTAAGCGGCATGAATTCGACATGGGTAAAGCCCATGTCCGCGACATAGGACGGCAATATCGAAGCCAGTTCGCGGTAACTGAGCCAGCGCCCGCCCTGCTCGGGCACGCGCCGCCAGGATCCGGCATGCATCTCGTAGATGCTCACCGGCGCGGTCAGCGCCATGCGCTCGCCGCGTCTTGCCATCCACGCCGCATCCTGCCAGGCATAACTGCCATCGCATACCACCGACGCCGTACGCGGCGGCAGCTCACCACGAAATGCGAACGGGTCGGCCTTCTCCACTTCATAGCCGCTGTCACGCGCGACGATGTGATATTTATAGAGCGCCCCGGGACTGATCCCGGCGATGAACCCCGCCCACAGACCCGATCCATCGTCGCGGACCTTGAGCGGATGGGCATCCTTTCGCCACCCGTTAAAATCGCCGATTACTGACACCGATTGCGCATTGGGCGCCCATACCGCGAAATGCACACCGGTATCGGCCGCGACTCGTACCGGGTGCGCGCCGAGCTTCTCGTAGAGCCGCACATGCCGCCCCTCGCGGAAGAGATAGATATCCTCCGGACTAAACCATGCGTCCGTACTGCCGCTCGCCGCCCTGCCGCCTGGCATGCACTGCCCTCCCTTGCCGAAGTCCGCGCGCCCGGAACGCACAATCTGCACCATTTCTCCGGTCATGTTACGGGCCATGCCCGTCCATGACAAGTAGCGAAACGTCCGCAGCCCATCCCCCTCAGGGCCGGTAAGCATCATCTTTTCGATGCCCATAGGATGGTCATGAGCACCAGGGCGGGTCGGTCCGAGATGCGGTCGCCGTCAGGCACAAGACGCGCACAGACGCGGTGATCGGTATTTATGCACCAAGCCGGGTCCGCCAAAGGCGCCTGCCATCGGCGACAGTTGTATGATACGAGTGCGATATTTCGTGTCCGCGCAAGCGCTAAGCTTCTTGTCGCGTTACACGGTTAAGGGCCATGCGCCACCTGTGGCATAATACCTGCAGGCCAGTCTGAACGAATCAGGTCACCTACCCCAACGATCACACAAAAGGTCATCACGTGCCCGGTACCCGTTATCCCCTGGAAGTCCAGCCGCTCATTCCGCAAAGATTGGCGCGCCTCACAGAGCTCGCAGCTGACCTTCTCTACAGCTGGAACCGATCCATCCGCGCGCTGTTCGTGCGCCTCGACCCGAGACTCTGGGAGCAGTGCGGGCGCAACCCCAAACTCATGCTGCGCCGTGTCGCGCAATCGCGGCTCGACGAGGCCGCGGCGGATCCGCTGTTTCTGGAGGAGTATCAGCGCGCCCTGTCCATATACGACACCTACCACGCCGTGCGCCTGTCCTCCAAACGGACGGACATCGACCCGCGGACCGATCTTGTCGCCTACTTTTGCGCCGAATTCGGTCTCCACGAGAGCCTGCAGATCTACTCCGGCGGCCTTGGCATACTGGCCGGCGACCACTGCAAGGCGGCAAGCGACCTGGGCCTCCCGTTCGTCGCCGTGGGTCTCCTGTACCGGCAGGGGTACTTCACCCAGACCATAGACGCGCAGGGTAACCAGATCGTCGGCACCGCGCCGGCCTTGCTCGCTGATCTCCCGGTGACGCCGGTGTGCGACCATGAGGGGCATGAGCTGCGGGTGTCGGTCACCCTTCCCGGGGGCCTTGTGGCACTTAAGGTGTGGCGCGTGGCGGCCGGGCGCATCCGCCTCTATCTGCTCGACAGCGATGTCCCAGAAAACACTAGCGCCGACCGTGGCATCACCTGCCAACTCTACGGTGGCGACCGCGACACCCGGTTGCGTCAGGAGATCGTCCTGGGCATAGGCGGCGTACGCGCGCTGCGCGCGTTGGGTCTTGCGCCCACCGTCTGGCATATCAACGAGGGCCACCCCGCCTTCCAGATCATAGAGCGTATCCGCGAACTCACGACCCAAGGCCAGGATTTCGACAGCGCCATGGAGGTCGTGGCGGCCGGCACGGTGTTCACCACCCATACACCCGTACCTGCCGGCCATGACATCTTCGACCAGGAACTGTTCGGGCGCTACCTCGAACCCTATGTCGCCGATCTTGGGATCACCCTGGATGAACTGAAGTCTTTGGGATCGAGCCCTTTCTATTACACACATCTTTCTGTCAACAAAGCATGAGGCATCGATGAATATCGATAGGTAATCGAATGGCCTGTCTTATGCGTTGCAGAGATGCCGGCGAAAGTCCCGCACGAGCGGATAGATCCAGATACTTTTGACGGGCTTTGCGTGGCGATGCAAGACGTCGAGCTTACCGCGCCCTTGAGTATCCCCAAGGTTTTGCCAGTTGGCCGCCTTGTAGCAGGTACCGGTAAAGCGCGGCTTCTCGACGAAGGTTTCGAGCAGAACCGGGCGATAGCTGTAGCGGGCGTGCCAGTCGTCGGGGAGTCGGCGGCTGACCAAGGCCAGGATCCGTGAGGCCAAGTTTGGGCAATGGATCCACGGCAGAATAAGGAAACGGGCATTGTTGACGATCAGGTGCAGATTGCGTTGCCGCTGATCGACCGTCCAGCCGATGGCCTGATCGCGGGGCTTGACCTTCCAGGCGCTGGCCCCGAAGCCCAGGGCCGCGACGATCTGGCCTTGGGCGCGTACGAAGTAGCGCAGTTGCGCCCCGGGCATGAGGGTATGCCCGAGGTAGTGGTGGCGTTCGATATAGGCGTTCCACAGCCGCGATTCGGCTCTGCCGAGGACCGGATCAATGGTGAGCGTAGCGAGATCGATGGCCGGGATGACGGCGGGTTCGCAAACCGCCTGTTCGATGTCCGGATAGGACCGGTAGGTGACGGGCTTGGGGTTGCGCGGCGGGGGCAGTGTGATCAGCCCATCGGCGTGCATGCGGTTGAGGGCCACGCGACAGCTCATATCCTTCAGAGCGCCATTTTCCCGGCGCCATCCGAGCCTCTCACAGACTTCCCGGGATAAACGAGCACGGTTCATCTGGGGGTCGTGAGCCACTCGCGGATCAGCGCGATCTCGGCTGGTGTAAACTCTCGTCCGCAGTAGCGCATCGTTCAGCTCGAGTCGCGCGGGCTGAGGACATGTTTATGGGCACGCAGTGTCTCGACCGTCTCGTAAAGACTCGTCCAGCCGCGCCAGAGCACGGTGACGCCGGGTTCGCCATCCCCCTTGCGGCCCAAGTGGCCGCCGAGCCGGCCCAGCATGCGCACCATGTCGCGCAGCGTCGGGGCAGGACCTGCGGGGGGCAATGCCCGCGTGACGCGGATATGCAGCGCTTCGACCTCCTCCTCGGAGAACACCTCGGTGGCCGGCCGATCCGGGTGCGCGCGGGCCAGGTAGGTCACATGCATCAGGCGCACGCCGATGATGCTGAAAAGCGTCAGATAGCGCTTGAGGCGCAAGGCCTCCTCGAGCAGGCAGTCCTCGACCTTGCAGCCGGATTTGAGCACCTTATGCCAGATCTCGATGCCCCAGCGCCGCCCATACCACCGCACCTTCTCGGTGGCGGACGCGAAGTCTTTGACGATGAGATTTGTGAGCAACACCCAGCTGATCGGCTCCACCCCGGCCGGCGGGGACGACTCGGTCGCCCCGATCAGGGTGACGGTCACAGGCTCGCTGGAGCCGGACGTCTGGGCCGCCCCACGGCGCGGTGGGGGCTGGATCGTGACCTCGGCTGTGCGCACCTCGATCGCCGCCGTGCGCGCCTTACGACTGCCGTTGCCAGGAACCTCAATCGTCATGCTCCCCCATGCCGGGGCATCGCTCAACGCCTCGAGCATCCGCGTGCAGCCCGCGCTGTCTTCGGGCACGAGCTTGCGGTCGGTGCGCGCGCGGATGAGATAGTGCGCCTGCAGGTCCTGGGCGCGTGTCAAGAACTCGAAGAAGTCCGATTCGCGGTCGGCCACGGTGACGACCGGCACGCCCGCGGGCGCCCGCTCGACCGTCTCTTTGAGCGCAATAAGCCATTTCGCGCTCTCTTTTTCCTCGATCGCCGTGACCTGCAGGCGCTCGATCTTCTCCTGATAGTCTTCCTCCGGGATCTCCCCGCGCGCCCAGATGCTTTGGCTCACGATCCCGAGCGGCACGCCCGAGGTGGTGAAGGCCAGTGCGTTATGCATGATGAGGCCCCGGTCATGCGCGGCGTTGCTCTTGCCAATCGGTCCGAGGCCCCGAGTCCTGACGTGCCGGCCGTAGGAGAAGAAGACCGTGTCCTGCATCACCAGCACCGCACCCCCGCAGCCGGCCATGCGCGCGGCCGTCGCTTCCCAATGGGGTTTGAGGATCCCCGCCGCGCTCGCCTTGGCATTATTGAACAGCCGATACGCCGCTTGCGTACTGGCCCAATTGCCGCACGCTTCATTGATCGGCGAGCCGGGAGATTGGGCGAGATATTCCGCAGTTTTCACCAAGCGACGATCCAGGCGTTTATCGGAGAGGTCGGCGCGGGCAAACTCTTGTCTCACCCACTCGACCGACTCTGTGCCGGCCTCCATGATCGCCCGCACATCCGGATCCCCACAACGCCTCGACTTTTGCACGCCGTCCGCCTGTCCTTGTCGCACGCCGCGACAACCGCCACCTTACGCAATCTCGGCGCGTGTGTCCAGCACTTTCGTTAGGCGCGTCAAACAATCAGAGAAAATCGCCAAAGATGTGTGCAATAGAAAGGATCGAGCCCTATAAGTCAGGGTGGATTCAACATGACCGCCTTCGCCCTGCGCGCATCGCGTCTGCACAATGGCGTAAGTCGCATCCACGGCGGGGTCGCCTCGCGTATGGAGGCCTACGTCTGGCCGCAGATCCCATGGATGGAAAACCCCGTCGGGTATGTGACCAACGGCGTGCATGTGGCAACCTTTCTTGCCCACGAATGGAGCAGCTTGTTCGACGTACGCTTTGGCAGCGAGTGGCGCAACAAGCTCACCGAGGCCGACTACTGGGCGCGCATCGACACCATTCCTGACCACAGCTACTGGAGCGTCCACCAGTCCCTGAAGGGCGCGATGCTGGAGGCTGTACAAAAGCGCGTCACCCGCCAACATCGGCGGAACGGGGCAGGTGAGGGCGTGATCCGGCGACTTACGCGGCAACTGGAGCCCGACGCCAAGACACCGCTTGTCATAGGCTTTGCGCGGCGCTTTGCGACCTACAAACGCGCCGGCCTGCTGTTCGAGGACCCCAAGCGGCTCGCGCGCCTTTTGAACGACCCAGATCGGCCGGTGCTGCTGCTCTTTGCCGGCAAGGCCCACCCTCATGACCACCCGGGTCAAAACCTGATCCGCCTGATCCACGAGTTCTCACGCAGCCCGGAATTCGAGGGCAAGGTTATCCTGATCGAGGGCTACGATCTCGCGCTCGCGCGAAGGCTCGTGACCGGCGTCGATGTCTGGCTGAACACCCCGGAGTATCCCCTGGAGGCGAGCGGCACATCGGGACAAAAGGCTGCCATCAACGGCGTCGTGAATCTGAGCGTCCTTGATGGCTGGTGGGGTGAAGGCTATGCCGGCGACAACGGTTGGGGCATCTGTCCGCACAAGGGTCCGATCGACAACGATCAGCGCACCCGAGAGGAGAGCGCGGAGGTGCTGGATATCCTGGAGCAGCAGGTCGTGCCTCTCTATTTCAATGCCGCCGAGCACGGCTATTCCCGATCGTGGATCGCCATGTCCAAAGCGGCGATGCGGCGCGCCATGCCGGTCTTCAATGCCGAACGCATGGTGCTCGAATACGCGCGCGACTATTATCGCAAGGCCGCCGGCCATGCGCGGCAGCTGGCGGCCGACGAGGCCGCGGGAGGGCGCGCGCTGGCACGCTGGAAGCGGCAGGTGAGCAGCGCCTGGAGCGGGGTGCGTCTCGAGCGCGGCCAGGACATCCCTGAAGCGGTCAAGGTTGGCGAATCCCTGCACCTTACGGTACTCGTCCACGGCAACGGCCTGCGCCCGGACGACCTCATCGTCGAATGCCTGTTCGAGTCCAGCGACGACCTAGGCGAGGTGCTGCTCCGCGATCAGGCGCCGTTCGTGGCAGACGGCGTCGATGGCGAGGGGCGCCTCGTCTTTCGTCTCGACCACGAGCCCCGGACATCGGGATTCCAGACGCTTCGTATCCGCGCCTACCCCTACCACGCCCTGCTCGCCCATCGTTTCGAGCTCGGCTGCATGGTGTGGTTATAGTCGCCGGCGTGATCGGCCCACCTGCATCCCCGGTTTGGAACCGCCGGGGATGGGGCAGGCGTGTATCCCGGTCACGATGGCGTAAGCCAGCGATAGAGCGTGCGTCGCTCGATCCCGAGGATACGCGCCGCCGCCCGCTTATTGCCACGCACCCGCCGCAGGACCTCGTGCACGTAGGCGCGCTTGCATTCCTCCAGGGTCACGAGATCGCTCGTGCCGGCCTGGTCGGGGGGCGTGGCGCACGCCACCGGACCCTGCGCCCGACCATCGGGACGACACACGCGCTCGGGCAGATCCCAGACACCGATGCGCGGGCCACGCGCAAACGCCGCCGCCGACTGGACGATGTTGCGAAGCTCGCGGACATTGCCCGGGAAGGCATAGCCGTGCAGCACATGCAAGGCCTCGGTCTCGAAACCGTCTACGGCACTACCCATCTCCGTATGGCACGCGCGCAGGAAGTGCCGCGCCAAGACTGTGATGTCATCACATCGACCGGCGAGGCCCGGCAGGCTCACAGTCAGCACATCAAGGCGATACAAGAGGTCATCGCGAAAACGCCCGCGCGCGGCCGCCAGCGCCAGGTTTCGGTGGGTGGCGGCGACGATACGCACATCCACCTGATGCTCGCGCACCGCCCCCACCGGCCGCATCCACCCGCCCTCGAGGGCGCGCAGAAGCTTGGCCTGGGCAACCAGGGGCATCTCCCCGATCTCGTCTAGAAACAAGGTCCCACCGTGGGCTGCGGCAAACAGCCCCTCGCGGCTGCGATTCGCGCCGCTGAAGGCCCCGGCGGTATAACCGAAAAATTCGCTCTCCCACAAAGACTCGGGTACCCCTCCGCAATTGACGGCTACGAAGGGGCCCTTGCGGCGCGCACTCTCACCATGGATCGCGCGTGCCGCAAGCTCCTTGCCGGTGCCGCTCGGCCCACTCAGCAGTACCGGCACATCGACACGCGCGGCGCGTACCAGGCGCTCGATCAGCGCCCGCATATCCGTGCCACATCCGAGCATTCCGTGAAACCGCAGGACGTCCGGTACGGGCGGCGACGATCGACGCGCGCCGGCCGCAGACAAGCCCAGCGCCTCGTGGGCCTGGACAACGGCCGCCGGCAGGGCGGCACCCTCGGCACGACGCGGGCCCCCGTCGTGCCCATCGCCCGCAACCGGCGCCGCGGGCCGCGGCGACAGCATCATGAACGCCGGTGGCCTTGCCGCGGCGCGTATCCCCGCACACAAGGCCATGCTGCCGACCTCCCATGGCAGGCCGCTCACCACCAGATCCGCCGGCCAGCGCGGCAGGAGCGCCAAGGCATCATGGGCGCTCGCCGCCGTCTGCACCACGGCGCCGGCGTCCGACAGTCCCTGCTCTAGCTGCGTACGCGCGATATCACTCTCATCCACTATCAGGATCTTTGATCCTTGCATGCCTCCTCCCCCCTGGCACCACGCCCACGACCTGTGGCATGACGCCTCTGTATTACCGCCTCATGTGTCGTTTCGACACAGGCGCGCACCGAAAGTGTCGCGCTCGGCGACCACCGCGCACCCGCGTCCCGGCGCACAACCGCGCCCCTCACCCCGCAGACGGCGGCAGACGGGGCGGCTGGCACGGGCATTGCACTCCCTGGGCGAGCCAATCAATCGAGGAAAGACATCACGATGGAGTCATCCCGAACCGCCCTGCGCCTCGCCCTGACGACCGCGATCACACTCGCCTCCGCAAGCGCGTTTGCCGCCACCCAGGCGCCCGCTGCCGCCACCGCGCATATGCCGCCGCCGGGGGCCACGGCCATGCCGCGCATCGGCCACACGACCCTGAAACACTTCGTGACCGCCATTCGTCATGTCTCGCAGATCCGCGCCGCCTACGCCAAAAAGTTGCAGGCGATGAAGGGGCAGCCGGGCGCGGCCCGCGGGATCCAGGTGCGCGCGCAGCAGTCCATGATCGCCGCCATCAAGGGGCAGCACCTCACTCTGCCGCAATACAACAACCTCGTCCGGCAGGTCGACGCCGACCCCACACTGCGGGCCCGCGTGCTGCACATGCTGCGCCAGTAGTCACAAGGCCGTGGCGCCCCACGGGCGCCACGGCCCTTCTTTCCTATCTTTTTGCCCGCGCCGCGTCCCAGCAACAGTTGCGTGCGCGCGACCCATGCCGGCTGCCTCTAATCCGATGAGGCGGAGACCCCGGTCCGGCGCACCGTCACCCCCTCTCCCAAGGCCCGCGCCATGCGCGCGGCCGGTCGCTCCAGCCAGCGGTAGGCCATATCGGCCGTCAATAGCGTGGCCACGAAGGTGCCCGCCAGCAAGGGCGCGAGAGCGATATGTCCATAGAACAAATGGAGCGCCGCGAGAAGCACGAGCGGGTGAAAGAGGTAGAGACTGTAGGATATGCGCCCGAGATACTGGAAGACGCGGTGGTCGAGCAGCGCCTTGACGGCGGGTTCATAGGCGATCACCACGAGTCCCAGGGCGGCCCCCATCATGGTCGGCCAGTCGTGGACCAACATGCGGTGATCGCCGAGCACAGCCAGGGTGCGCGATCCGTAAAAATAGAGCGCGAAGGCCAGCACCCCAAGGATGAGTCGCCGTCCCGATGATAGCGTAAGATAACGCCTCTTCACCGCATCCCTGTGACAGGCGAGCAGGGCGCCCAACGCAAACGGCGCGAGATAATAGACCGTATCGCTATAGGCGGTAAGCCCTCCGCCCATGACCGTCGCCGCCCACGCCCCGCCCGCAGCCGATGCCGCGCCGCGCACGAAGATAGTCGCGACGGCCAGGGCCGCAAAGGGCAGCCAGGCCACGGTCCACGCCGACCGCCTCACCCACACGACGATCAGCGGAAAGATGAGCGAGACCCGCATCTCCTGCACGAGCGTCCAGATCGTGAAGTCGTAGCGATCCGAATTGAAGGCATCCACGAAACCGGCGTGCTCCCAGAGTGAGCTTACATTCGGCGACCAGGACCAGAACTTGTTGATCCACGGGCCCAGCCCCGGCAACGGTCCGGTATACAGGAAGGCGGCGCCCAGGATGCCGAGAATCACCGCCCCGGCGTAGGGCAGATAAAGGCGCACGACGCGCTTTTTGAGATAGGCGCCATAGCTCAGACCGCCACGCTCCCACATGATGTAGAGCACATAGCCGCTCAATACAAAGAAAAAGACCACCGCCGCGCGGCCCGCCCAGGCCAGTCCAAGCGGGGTATAAGACAGCCATTGCAGGGTATGATAAGCGTGCGCATAGCGGCGTCGGCCGGCATCGGCCAGGACCAGCACATAGTGCGACAAGACCACCGACACGGCCGCGAGTCCGCGCGTGGCATCCAGTGATCTGACCCGCCCATCCGCCAACGCAGTCCCCCGTGCCCCAACGCCACGCCCGCCCCTTGCCGACGCCTACCTCTGTGTAGAGGGCCGTAGACCTCAGCAGTTCCCGTCGTACGCCGATCAATCCGGCACCGTAGGTGGTGGGTAACAGGTACGGCCTGGGTGCGATGCGCCACGATCATGGCGCTGCGACCGACATCCTTCCCCTCGGTGGGCATCGCCATCGACCCTGAGGTACCCATCGGCGCAGGCCCCGACCCCCTATTCGACCGCTCGCTGCAACGGGGGTTGATCTGCTACGACGGGCGATGTTTGTGCGCAAGGGGCCCCAGCATTGATGCCGGAGAGGGAGGGTGTCGATCGCGAGGCGATCACCGTCCCCTGGTTGATCCATGGGGCGCAATCGTCGCTGAGTACCACAATATTATTGATTATTAATTCTATAAAACATTAGCGGCCCGGATTCGTGCGCCCATACAGAAATGCCAGACGCGCGAGACGCGCTGGGATGGCCTCCGCGACATCCTCCCAATGGAACCGGAATCCCCAATTTCCGCCGCACTTCCCCGGGGTATTCATGCGCGCGCTACTGCCAAGACTCAGCACGTCCTGCCACGGTACCACGGCGAGACCGGCAACCGAGGCGATGACCGCGCGCATCACCGCCCACGCCGGGTCGCCGTTGGCATCCGGCAGATAATCATGCACGAGGGTCCGTTCGCGCGCGGTCAGCGCCGCATACCAACCGGTCGTGGTGTCATTATCGTGGGTGCCAGTATAGGCCACGCTGTTGGCCTGGTAATTGTGCGGGAGATGCGGATTCCCGGGATCACCGTCGAAGCCAAATTGCAGGACACGCATGCCCGGCAGATCGTAGCGGTCGCGCAGGGCATGGACATCGTCTGTGATGATACCGAGATCCTCGGCAATCAAGGGGAGATCCCCAAAGGCCTCTTGTAGGGCCTGGAGCAAGGCATCGCCGGGCACCGCCATCCATTCCCCGCCGGCCGCGGTAGGTGCCGAAGCCGGGACCGCCCAGGACGCGACGAAGCCGCGGAAATGGTCTATCCGCAACCAGTCGAACAGCTCCCGCTGGGTGCGCACCCGCTCGCGCCACCAGGCAAAGCCGTCGGCGGCCATGCGCGCCCACCGGTAATGCGGATTCCCCCAGCGCTGGCCGTGCGCCGAGAAATAATCGGGCGGCACGCCGGTCACGATCTCCGGGCGTCCGTCGGCATCCAGCACGAAAAGATCGCGGTGTGCCCAGACATCGGCGCTGTCCTCGGCGACAAAGATCGGCATGTCCCCGAAAAGACGCAGGCCGCGCGCTGCGGCATAGCCGCGCAGCGCGTGCCACTGCCGGAAAAATACAAACTGCGCGAACGCCACCGCCTCGCAGGAATCGGACCCCGGATAGGCCGCCAGTGCCTGCGGATCGCGATCCTTGAGGGCCGCCGGCCACTGCCACCAAGGCGCCCCGCCACACTGGGCCTTGATGCATTCGTAGGCGCAGTAATCCGGCAACCAAGCCGCATGGCGTACACGGAATTCCTGGAATTCGGCCTGGTCGGCGGCCGACGCATGCACCGCAAAACCGTGATAGGCGGCGCTGAGTGCCACCTCGCGCGCGGCGGCATCGGCCAAGGCCGCGCGGGCCTCGGCCATCCCGATCCAACCGCATTCAGCGAGATCTTCGAGGTCTATAAGTCCGACATCACCGGCATGCGCTGAGGGGCTATTGTAGGGTGAGCCGCCACCGGGCGGACCGAGCGGCAGGACCTGCCAGACGCTCACCCCGGCCGCCACCAAGACATCCACGAAGCGTCGCGCGTGCGCGCCCATGGTGCCCTTGAGACCGTCCCCGGGCAGGGAGCTTGGATGTAGCAAAACGCCCAGGCGGCGACGATCGAGGACCGGCGTGCCGCGCCGCTTAACCGTCATAGCGCCCCGGACGAACGCATGGCACCACCGCGCTCGGAGCGGTCTGCGCCCTGCTGAGTGAACCCCTCCCCGGCAAGCGGAGATGGCGGCTCACCGAGGATGTGATAGAGGTCGGCGATGTGGCGGCGATACAGACGCTCGAAATCCTGCACCGTATCGCGCGGATTATAATCGCCGAACCACCAGCACCAGTCGGAGCCCTCGCATACCGCCAGCGCCTCGCTGGCGCGCTCGGCGTCCTCGGGTGACAGCCGACCCTGGGCCATGACGCGATCATAGTCGGCCTTCGCCTGGACGAGGATGTCCCAGGCACGGTTCTTGTCGGGGCTGCCGATCCAGGTCGCGAAGGTGCCATTCACCCAGCTACCGGCGATGAGCGGCGGAAGCATGGCCGGGGCATGGCCCTCATCGATATATTGCGAGAAGGTCGTGAGATGGATCTGTGGGTGGGCCACCAATCGCTCGTAGAGCGCACGCAGGAAGTAGTACCCGTTCTCGGGGTAATACTCCCAGGCATTCTCCCCATCCATGATGATTGCGACCAGCGGCGCGTGACCGGGCTGCGCGGCGCGGGCGATGGTCTCCAGGTGCGAGATCAAGTTGCCGACGGCATCGTCGGCGTGCCAATCGGCATAGGAAAACCCGATCAGATCCGACAGGCCGTCGTCGCGAAAGACGCAGCGCACGGTCCGCCCCGGCTCCCCATAGATCCTGTGACACTGGCCATGGCCGCCGTCCTTGCCGCCCGCCTGCAGACTATGGCGCAGGACACGCTCACCCGATGCCGTCCACTTGATCCCGGCGTCATCAAGCAACGCCAGCATCTGCGCGCTAAGACCGCCCTCGGCCGGCCAGCAGCCGGCGGCAGCGAACCCGAAATGTCGAGCGAAGGCCTCCTGACCTGCCCGGATCTGCCAGCGCGCCCGCGCCTCGCCGCCCGGATAGTGCGGGGCGACCGGCAGGCGCACGTCCGGCTGCGCCTCGCGCGCCACCGCAAAATCGAGCAAAAGCGGCACGATCGGGTGCGTGTAGGGGGTAAACGACAGCTCCACTTGTCCGCTTTCGGCAAGCCTCCGGTAGCGAGGCACGAGGCCGGTCAGGATCTCCTCCGCCACCCTCAACACGGTGATCGCCGACTCCTCGTCGAAGCCCTCACCTCTTTGCAGAAGTGGGGCGATGCGCGCGTCCGCGCGCCGTACCGTCTCACCGAACCAGCCCAGGTGATACCAGACGACGAGATCGCGCAGATAATGGCAGTCGAGGTAACCGGAAAGCCCGGGGTCAGCGACCACGGGCGCGGCCAGCGCCACCAGGCGCTTGAACGCCGGGAACCGGTCGATCACGCGTGCCTTGTTGGCCTTGAGACAGGCCGCGATGAGCGCCGCGCGCTCCGGCCCAGGCGGCGGCCAATGACCGGCGAGCGCCGCGAGCAGCGGATCGCGCAGCGGCGTGCGCTCGCGTAGATAGGCCTGCAGCTGTTGCCCATAATCCGCAATCTGATCGAGCAGAACAGGTGAGAAATTGACGACGGCGCGCGCCCCTGGCACCGACTCGATATGCGCCGCCATATCGACGTAATCCTTGATGGCATGCAGATACACCCATGGCTGCTGGTACTGGCCATCGGACAGGCGCCGGTACTGCGGCTGATGCATGTGCCAGCACAACACCAGATTCAAGCGGTCATCACCGGACATAATGCAATTCCTGGCCCAGCATCTCGGGCGTCACCACGACGACCCCTTCCGGCGTCACATGATAACGGCGTGCGTCCTCGTCGTGATCCCAGCCTATGACACTGCCCTCAGGTATGCGACACCCTTTGTCGATGATCGCGCGCCGGATACGGCTATGCCGGCCTATGTCGACACTGCCCATGACCACCGAATCGATCACCTCCGCGTAGGAATGCGCATGCACCGCCGAAAACAACAGCGAATGACGGATACGCGCCCCAGAGATCACACAGCCGCCCGACACCATGGAGTCCACGGCCATGCCGCGGCGCCCGTCATCCTCATCGAAGATGAACTTGGCCGGCGGATACTGCTCCTGATAGGTCCAGATCGGCCAGGAGGTGTCATACAGGTTGAGCTCCGGGGTCACGCCGACCAACTCCATGTTGGCCTCCCAGTAGGCATCCAGCGTGCCGACGTCGCGCCAGTAGGCCGATTGTCCACTGCCATCGCCCGAGAAGGCATAGGCCATGACCCGGTACCGATCTATGGCCCCGGGAATCACGTTATGCCCGAAATCATGCCGCGAGGCCTTGGTATCGGCATCCTTGACAAGCTGCTCATAGAGGAAGCGTGCGCTAAACACATAAATTCCCATGGAAGCGAGTGCGGTGTTGCCACCCGCGACGGTCGGTATCGGATCGGCTGGCTTCTCGTCGAAGCGCACAATGCGCCCCATGTCGTCTGTGGCCATGACCCCAAAATCGCTCGCGCGATCGAGTGGGACATGCACGCAGCCTACGGTGAGGTCTGCGCCTTTGCGCACATGATGGGCAATCATCGGCCCGTAATCCATCTTGTAGACATGATCGCCGGCCAGGATCAGGACGTAATCCGGGTCATGATTGCGCACGATATCGAGGTTCTGGTAGACCGCATCGGCGGTCCCCGCGTACCACGAGGACTCGATACGCTGCTGCGCCGGTAAAAGTTCCACGAACTCCCCGAAATCCCCGCGCAAGGTCCCCCAGCCTTTCTGGATATGATGGATGAGGGAGTGGGCCTTGTATTGGGTCAAGACCCCGATGCGCCGGATGCCCGAGTTCACGCAATTCGACAGCGGGAAATCGATGACCCGGAACTTGCCCCCGAACGGCACTGCCGGTTTCGCGCGCCACATCGTCAGGTGCTTCAGCCGCGACCCGCGGCCGCCGGCAAGGATGAGCGCCAGGGTGTTGCGGGTAAGCTGGCTTACAAATCGGGGGGCCTGATCCATCGACAGCATTTCCTCATGTTGTGGTGAAAGGGTGGATCCCATGGCTCAGCGCCGCCCACGGCCTTTGTCCGGCCTTGTCTTGCAGGACGCTCATCCACGCATAGTGCATCAACTCCCGGTGCGGCGCGCCAAATAACGGCCGATCAGGGCACGGGTGGAGCTGTCGTGGGCACCCTCGCCGATGCCGCCGCGGATCTCGGAGGCGATGCGCCGCGCAAGCACCTTGCCAAGCTCCACCCCCCACTGATCGAAGGAATCGATACCCCACACCACACCCTGCGTAAACACGCTGTGTTCATAAAGCGCAATGAGCGCGCCCAGCACACGCGGCGTCAAGGCCTCGCCGAGAACGATAGTGGTCGGGCGATTGCCCTCGCACACCCGATAGGGGATCTGCGCCGCCGGCACGCCCTCTTCGGCAAGCTGCGCCGCCGGGCGCCCAAAGGCCAGGGCCTCGGCCTGAGCCAGAAGGTTGGCCATCAAAAGGTCCTGGTGACCCGGCAGATCGGCGGATGAGCGGCAAAATCCGATCAGGTCGCAGGGCACGGCCTTGGTTCCCTGGTGCAGCAGCTGATAGAACGAGTGCTGGGCGTCGACCCCGGGCTCGCCCCACACGATCGGACCGGTCTGATAGGTCACCGGCCGTCCGGCGAGATCGACGTGCTTGCCGTTGCTCTCCATCTGCAACTGCTCCAGATAGGCCGGCAGACGCGCCAGCCCGTGCGCATAGGGCAATATCGCCTGGGTCTCCATGCCATGGAAATTGTTGTACCACACAGACAGCATCCCCATGAGCACCGGCAGATTACATTCGAGCGGCGCCGACTGGAAGTGCTCATCCATGTCGCGAAAGCCGGCGAGCATCTCCCGGAACCGCTCGGGCCCGATGGCGATCATAAGCGCCAGGCCGACCGCCGAACCCAGGGAGTACCGTCCCCCGACCCAGTCCCAGAATACGAACATATGGGCGGCATCGATGCCAAAGCGCGCGACCTCCGCCGCGTTGGTCGAGACCGCGACGAAATGCGCGGCCACTGCCGCGTCAGAGCCCAGCCCGGCCACGCACCATTGGCGCGCACTGCGCGCATTGGTCATGGTCTCCTCGGTCGTAAAGGTCTTGGAACAGACGATGAAAAGGGTCTCCGCGGGGTCCAGGTCCGCGGTCGCAGCACGCAACGCCTCGGAGTCGACGTTAGCCACGAAGCGCACGGCGATCGCCGGATCGGCGAACGGCCGCAGCGCCTGGCAGGCCATTTCCGGGCCGAGGTAGGAGCCGCCGATGCCGATATTGATCACCGTGCGGATGCGCTTGCCGCTATAGCCAGTCCACCTACCGTCGCGCACCTTGTCGGCGAACGCCGACATCTGCGCCAACACCTCATGGACCTCCGGGACGACGTCACATCCATCCACCTTGATCACGGTCCCACGGGGGGCGCGCAGGGCCACATGCAAGACCGACCGGTCCTCCGTGATGTTGATGCGCTCCCCCTGAAACATGGCATCGCGCCACGCCTCGAGTCCGCGCGCGCGCGCCAGGTCACAGAGCAATCGCACTGTCTCACGTGTCACACGGTTTTTGGAATAATCGAGATAGAGGCCGGCGCCCTCGGCGGCCAGCGCCGTGCCGCGATCCGGGTCGGCCTCAAACAGGGCGCGCAAGGTGAGATCCTTCACAAGCGCAAAATGGTCCTTCAGCGCCCGCCATTGGGCGTTGCTCGCAAGCGCCGCGACCCCCCGTCCGGCGCCGCCTACACCCTCGTCACGCGCGGTACCCCATCGATCGTCCAAGATCGTCTCCTCCTAGTCGCGCCAGCCACTTCCCGTGGAGCCGCTGACCCCATTCCCTGGAGCATCACGGCCCGAAAGCGGCTATGGCTGTCGATAGACCCTAACGCGGCGCGCGGCCCGACGCAAGTCCCGCCCGGTGGCCAACGTCGGCAATACGCCGCTTGTCGTCAACCTTTCTCGACATGTCCACCAAACTGATAACGCATGGCGGCCAACACCCGGTCGGCAAAATCGGCATGCCCCCGCGAGCCGAACCGCGCGTACAGGGCGGCGGTTATGACCGGCGCCGGCACGCCCTCCTCGACTGCCGCCTGCACCGTCCAACGCCCCTCGCCGGAATCCGCCACACGGCCGGCAAATCCCGACAGATCGGGGCTATCATGTAGGGCCGCCGCCGTGAGATCGAGCAGCCACGAACTGACCACGCTCCCGCGCCGCCAGAGCTCCGCGACCTCAGCTATATTGAAATCGTACTGAAAATGCTCGGGATGCCGCAGGGGTGCGGTCTCCGCATCCTGGCCATGGGCGGCGGCACCGACACCGGCACTCTTCAGGATGTTGAGGCCCTCGGCATAGGCGGCCATGAGGCCGTATTCGATGCCATTATGTACCATCTTCACGAAATGACCGGCGCCGTGCGGTCCGCAGTGCAGATAGCCAAGGTCCGCCGAACCCTGGCCTGCGACGCGACCCGGGGTCGGCGCGGCGGCGGTCGTGCCCGGCGCGAGCGCCCGGAATACCGGATCGAGCACCGGCATGATCGACGGCTCCCCACCGATCATGAGGCAATAGCCACGCTCGCCACCCCACACGCCGCCGCTCGTACCGACATCGACGTAATGGAGACCCTTGGAAGCCAACTCGCGGGCACGGCAGATATCATCCTGGTAAAAGGAATTCCCGCCATCGACGACGATATCGCCGGCAGCCAGCAAGGGCACGAGTTCCGTAAGTAGGGCGTCCACGGTGGCGGCCGGCACCATGCACCATACGACGCGCGGGGCGGGGAGCTTGTCGATCAGATCGGCCAGCGTATAGGCGCCAAGCCCCCCCTCCGCCATGAAGCTATCCACGGTCGCGCGCCTACGGGCATGGCCCACGACCTCGTGCCCGGCACGCATCAAACGCTGCGCCATGTTGGCGCCCATGCGCCCCAAGCCGACCATTCCCATGCGCATAACCGTCCCTCCCGCCGCCACCGGCCTCGATCGGCCGCCACCGCGCCCGGGGCCGCCTTCTTCAGGCACACTAACCGCTCACGCAGGGATTTTCCAGGGCCCAAACGCGCGCCGCGGCGGTCTATGCGTTACCATTGGGGGCACGGGCTCGAAATCACAACGACCAAGGACAGGGGGGGCTCGCAACCATGCAAAACAGCGATCTTTTGCTCATAGGCGACATCGGCGGGACCAAGACCGATGTCCTTGTCGTGTCTATGTCGGGCGGGATTACGCAGCCGCTCGCGCGTGCCCACCTCAAAAGCGCCGAATATCCGGACCTAAAGACCCTTTTGAGTGAATTTCTCGCGACTGCGGGACTCCCGGTGATGCGGGCCTGCCTGGCAGTCGCGGGTCCTGTCATAAACGGTCGCGCCCAGCTCACCAACCTCCCCTGGGAGGTCGACGGCGCGGCGCTGTGCGCGGAACTTGCGTTCACCTCTGTCGATGTCCTGAATGATCTCGCAGCCATCGCCCATGCCATTCCGGTGCTGCAAGCCGCCGATCTCAAGATCCTCAACACAGGTCATGCGCCGGACACTGCCACCAAGGCGGTCATCGCCCCCGGCACCGGCCTTGGCGAGGCGTTTCTTGTGTGGGACGGCGGGCACTACCGGCCGCAGCCCTCCGAGGGCGGCCACACCGACTTCGCGCCGCCCACCGCCGCGCTCGCCGATCTCATCCCCTACCTGTGGCGCCGCTACGATCATGTGAGCTACGAAATGGTGTGTTCGGGCATCGGCATCCCGCGGCTCTATGAATTCTTTCGCGACCAGGACCCGGCGCGCGAGGACCCGGAGTTCGCCGCGGCGTTGGCGGCGAGCGCAGACCACACACCGCTCATCCTGAACGCCGCATTGCGCACCGATGCGCCCTGCCCGATATGCCGGGCGGTGGTCGATGCCTTCCTGACCATCCTCGCCGCCGAGGCCGGCAACCTTGCCCTCAAGGTCTTTGCCCTGGGCGGCATCTACATCGCAGGCGGCATCCCCCCGCGGCTCTTGCCGCTCCTAGACGAGCGCCGATTCGTGGACGCCTTCTGCGCCAAGGGGCGCTTCGCGAAACTCCTCTCGCAGATCCCAGTCCAGGTGGTCGTCAATCCCGCCGCCACACTGATGGGGACGGCCACCTATGGATGGGCACGCATGCAACACGATCTGTAAGATGGCGCGCAGACCACCCGCCGGCGGCCGGACCTGGCGGCGGCACGCCGCGCACGGATCAAGCCCCGACCGCGCGACCTCCCGGACCTCCGAAGAGTGTCACCGCAAATGGGCGGCAAAGAACGCCAATGTGCGCTTCCAGGCAAGCTCCGCGGCCTCGGGGTTGTAGCCAAGCGGCGGCAGTTTCATGGAATCGGCCTCTTCGTTGGCAAACGCGTGCTTGGCATCGTAACGGTGGAATTCGAAGTCGACGCCGGCGGCCTTGAGTCTCGCCTCCAGGGCGTCGACCCCGGCGATGGCGAAGAACTGGTCGTGCGTCGCCCAATGACCGAGCACGGGCGCCTTGATACGCGCGGCATCGACGTATTCGAGCGGCGGGTACCCATACCATGTGACATAGGCGTCACTCTCGGGTACAAATGCCGCGGCTAGGACGGCCACGGCGCCGCCCATGCAGTATCCGGTCACACCCGCCTTCGCGCTGCCTGTCGCCTTCAGGTATTGCACGGCACCGCGGATATCCTGACTCGCGGCATCGGCAAAATCGAGCCCGTTCATGAGGTGCTCGGCCTCCTTGGCCTCCATCGTTACCTTACCGCGAAAGAGATCCGGCACGAGCGCCCGATAGCCGGCCGCGGCCAAGCGTTCGGCAACGCCCTTGATCTGGTCGTTGATGCCCCACCATTCCTGGATCACAACGATCCCGGGCGCCTTGCCGCCCGCTGCCGGAGCCGCCAGATAACCATCGCATAGGCCGCCGTCCGGCCGCTTAAAGCTCATCATTTCACCCATAATGCCCTCTCTTTCCCTGTGAATTGGTCGATCGACAACCGCGCGCGTTGACGGCATGACGGCCGCGTACCCTCGTGATCGCAAGACGCCCGCCCATGCGCGGCGACCCGTGAGACTATCAGACGAGAGGCTCTAGGGGCCTGCGACCAGGGTGTCATAGAGCGCATGGTAGCGCCGCGCACTCGCCGCCCACGAGAAATCCCGGTCCATGCCCTCGCGCATGATGCGTGCCCAGCACGAAGGGTTGCGATAGCTTGCCAAGGCCCGCTCGATGGCCTCCCATAAGGCGCCGCCGGTGGGTTCCCCGAACAGAAAGCCACTGCCCTCGCAACCCCCGGGATCGACGCCGCGGATGGTGTCGGCAAGCCCCCCCGTGGCGCGTGCCACGGGGGGCGTGCCATAACGCTGGCTGTACATCTGGTTCAGCCCGCATGGCTCGAACCGTGAAGGCATGAGGAAGGCATCGGCGCCGGCCTCGATCTCGTGGGCCAGCCTCTCATCGAAGCCGATGCGTACCGCGACCGCCCCACGGTGGCGTGCGGCGAGCGTACGCAACGCATCCTCAAGCCCGCGCTCCCCGGTGCCGAGCACGACCAGCTGACCGCCTACGCCGGCCAGGCGGTCACCCACCTCGGCTACGAGATCGATACCCTTCTGCCAGGTAAGCCGGCCGACCAGGCCGAACAACGGCCGCGCCGGATCGACGGTGAGATCGAAGCGGCGTTGCACGGCCTCCTTGTCAACGCCCTTGGCGGCGAGATTGTCGCGGTCGTAGCGCGCCCGGATCAAGCGGTCGCTGGCTGGGTTCCAGATGCGATCATCGATACCGTTTACGATCCCCACCAGCTGATCGCGACGGCGCGTGAGAAGGCCGTGCAGCCCACAGCCCTGGGCCTCCTCCTGGATCTCGCGCGCGTAGGTGGGGCTTACCGTGGTCAGGAGATCGGCATAATGCAATCCGGCCTTCAAAAACGACAGGCGCCCATAAAACTCCGCGCCCTCCACGGCAAACACCCCCGGAGGGAGGTGCAAGGCATCTACCATCTCCGGCGCGAACAGCCCCTGGAACGCGAGGTTGTGGATGGTCATGACCGACGGTGCCGCGCCCGGCAGGGCAGTCTTCAACCAAAGGGGCCCGAGACCCGCCTGCCAATCGTGCCCGTGAAAGACATCAGGACGCCACAAAAGCGGTGTCTCGTCGGAGGCGAGCGTGGCGGCGATGCGCGCGAAAAGCCCAAAACGCCGGGCATTGTCCGGCCAATCCCGCCCCTCGCCGTCCTGGTAGGGCCCTCCGTCGCGCCCAAAGAGCCAGGGGGCGTCGATCAAATATGTGCGGATACCCGACGGCAGGAGTGCCTCGCGCACGAGCGCGCCGAGTACCGTGGCACATGCCGGCGCCTCGCCCACTTCCCGGCGGATAGAGCGATAGAAGGGTAGACACACGCGCACGTCGAGCCCCTCGGCGGCGAGCGCCGGGGGCAGGGCCGCGACGACATCCGCAAGTCCGCCGGTCTTCACCCACGGGGCGCATTCCGAGGCCACAAACAGCACGCGCAACGGACGGTCGGCCATCAGGTCGCCTCGCCCACCGCCGCACTACCGGCCATCAGGTCTGGGCGGAGGGCCACTTTGCGCACACCCGGCATCGCCACAGCCCTACTGAAACGCGCCGCCGATCGCCATCCGCCGGCCGGTCGCTAGGGATTTCAGATAGCTTACGAGATCGACCATGGTCGTACCGCCGAACGCCGGCGGGCGCCCCTTGATACCGTCCTTGACGCAGTGGCGGATCTGGTCTTCGAGGGTCACGATGCGATGGGACTTGGCACTGTAGCGAGGGAACACCGCCGCAGCATTACGAAGACTGGGGATGTGTCGGCCGTCGGGCAGCTGGCCGCGCGTGCGCCCGCCATGGACATGGCAGGCCGCGCAGGTCATGAACCGCGCGTGCGCCCGCGGACTGCCCATGTCCGCGAACGCGCTCGCGGCATCGGCCACCGACCTGACCTCGCTCCCGAAGTGGTCATCGTTGAAGATATGGGCGCCGCGCGCCACCGCTTGGGCAAGGACCGGCGGTAAGGCCGCGTAACCAACGCCCGTCCATACCAGGGCGACCCCGGCAAGCCCCCCACGCGCGTAGCGCGCGATCCTGCGACTATCCATATCCCTCCTCCGTCATGATGGCCCTGGGTATCGGCCAAGACGCCCGTCGCCCGGAGGCATCATCGGTCCCGCTACGTTTCCTCGCCGGACGCCCGCGCAAACCCCTTCACGCGGCGATCGGTGGGAGCATGACCCCGACCCCAGGACGGGCGCAGGGCTCGGGTCCCTTGGGGCGGCCCGAAGGCCGTCCCGGTCAGGATCACCTGCGGCGCCCTCCCTGGAGGGCCCCCAGGATCTCAAGCAACGCCATGAACAGGTTCAGGACATCGAGATAAAGGCTCACGGCGATGATCACCGGACGCGTCTCGCCGCCATTGATCATGCGACTGGTGTCAAACAGCACGAGCCCCGAGAATACGAGCAGGGCCATACCCGCGACGACCAGCTGCAGGCCGGCCATGTGGAAGAACATGTTGGCGAGCGACGCGAGCACCACGATCACAAGCCCGGTCATGAGGAAGCCGCCGAGATAATTGAAATTGCGGCGCGACACGAGCGCATAGAGCGACAGGCTTCCGAATATGACCGCAGTCCCGAGCAGGGCCTCGGCGACGATGCTCGGGCCGGCCGGCATGCGCAGGTATAGGGCGATCACCGGGCCCAACGAGAGTCCCATGAGGCCGGTGAATACGAATACCAACGGTATCGCCATGGGGCTGTCGCGGCCGCCGGTCCACTGGACGGCAAACAGGCTCACGAACGCCGCGATCATGATCATGATCGGATGCTGATAGGCAAACAGGGCGCGCATGCCGATCACGGCCGTAAACGTGCTAAAGAGCAGCGTCGCAGCCAGCAGCAGATAGGTCCTGTGGATGACGGTGGTGACCGCATAACCGCCCTGATAACCCGTGGACGGCGAATCCGGAAACAGATTAGAGCGAGCCATTCTGGCCCTCCTTACCGTAGAAACGGCATAAACGTATCATGAGCATGCGCCCCCTACCATAACATAACTCGTGCCCGGATCAGACAAAGCGCTCCACAGCGTGCAGCACCACGGCCACCACGATACCGACCAGTCCGACCCAGAAGAACACCCAGACCAGGGCGAACAGGATATGCATCACCAACAATACCGCCCACACCACCAGCAGGGTCACACCCGCGGCCATGAGCATATGTTTCAGATTCCGCACCGTACCGTCTCCCCAGTCCGCCATGTGCGCTGTATATGGGGGCCGGGCGCCGCCCTGTCAAGGGTGCGCTCCTGGGACCGGATTTGGTGCATATCCGGTCCCCATTCCCCCTGCTGGTGCACGCCGGCGCACGCCGCCGCCCCATAAAGGCGCCCCGCCCCCTGGCACAATGGTTGCTGGAATAGGGCCAGGACTTTCGCTACGGCCTCCCGCCGCAGCCTCGGTCCCGACGCCATCCTCTCAAGGAGCACTGCATGAACAACCCGGTCTCCGGGAAGCCCCGCCTGGTCATGGTCGGCAACGGCATGGCCGGAATGCGCGCCGTCGAGGAATTGCTCGCCATGGCCCCCGACCACTACGACATCACGGTCTTCGGGGACGAGCCGCATCCCAATTACAACCGCATCCTGTTATCGCCGGTATTGGCCCGCGAAATGGCCTTCGAAGACACCATTCTGAACGATCGGGCGTGGTACCAGGCGCACGGCATTACCCTCCATGCCGGGCAGGCGGTGACGCGCATCGACCGCGCGCGCCGGCTCGTACACACCGCGGACGGCACGGTTGCCGGCTATGATCGCCTGCTGCTGGCGCTCGGCTCCACGCCTTACGTCCCGGATATCCCGGGCACCCATCTCGATGGTGTCATGACCTATCGGACCATAGAAGATGTGCGCACCATGCACGCCCTGCCGGCGGGGGCCCGTGCGGTCGTCATAGGCGGCGGCCTGCTCGGCCTCGAGGCCGCCTACGGCCTGCTCACGCAAGGCGTGGAGGTCACCGTCGTGCACCGCAATCCCTGGTTGCTCGATCGCCAGATGGACCGGGTGGGCGCGGAACTCCTCCAAAAAAGCCTGATCGCGCGTGGACTATGCCTCTGTCTTGGCGCCGAGACCGAGGCCCTCTACGGCGACGGCCATGTGCAGGGGTTGCGCTTAAAAGACGGCCGCACGTTACCCGCCGATCTCGTGGTGTTCGCCGTCGGTATCCGTCCGCGCACGGCGCTCGCACGCGAGGCCGGGCTACATTGCGATCGCGGCATCGTGGTCAACGACACGCTTCAGACCTTCGATCCACGCATCTACGCGGTGGGCGAGTGCGTGCAACACCGCGGCCTGACCTACGGACTGGTGGCGCCACTGTTCGAGCAGGCCAAAGTGGCCGCCAATCACCTCGCCCAATATGGACGCCTACGCTATACCGGATCGCTTGCCAGCACCAAGCTCAAAGTCACGGGCGTCGGCCTATTCTCAGCCGGCGATTTCGTAGGCGGCGCGGGCTGCGAGGAGCTATCCTTGCTCGACCCGGCGGGCGGCGTCTACAAGAAGGTCGTGATCCGCGACCACAAGCTCGCGGGTGTCCTCTTGTATGGCGACACCGCGCTTGGGCCCTGGCTCTTTCAACTGCTGCGCACGGGCCAGGACGTAAGCGCACTGCGCGATCATCTGCTATTTGGCGAGGTCACGGGCGATGTCCGTCATGGCGGCGGGCGGGCCATCGACCACATGCCCGACACCGCCGAGATTTGCGGCTGCAACGGCATCAGTAAGGGCACCATCGTCCATGCCATTCGCACCCAGGGCCTATTCACGGTCGACGACGTGCGCCGGCACACCAAGGCCAGCGCCTCATGCGGATCATGCACGGACCTCGTGGAACAAATCCTCGCCAGTACCCTCGGCGGGCTCTACGAGACCACCCCGCAGAAACGGTCCCTGTGCACGTGTACCGATCTCACGCATGACGAGATCCGCGATGCCATCGTGACTCGCAAACTGCTATCGGTGCGCGCGGTTTTCGCCGCCCTCGAATGGAAGGCCGAAGGCGGCTGTCCGACCTGCCGTCCGGCAGTCAATTACTATGTGCGCTGCGCGTGGCCGGCGGAGGCCACCGACGATCCCCAGGCGCGCTTCGTCAATGAGCGCGTGCACGCCAATATCCAGAAGGATGCCACCTACTCGGTCATACCGCGCATGTATGGCGGCGTGACCACGCCCGCGGAGCTCAAACGCATCGCCGAGGTCGCCGAGCGCTATCAAGTGCCCATGGTCAAGATCACGGGCGGTCAGCGCATCGATCTCCTCGGGGTCAAAAAGCAGGATCTCCCGGCGATCTGGGCCGACCTCGGCATGCCCTCCGGCCATGCCTACGGCAAGGCGCTGCGCACCTGCAAATCGTGTGTCGGCACGGAATTCTGCCGGTTCGGGACCCAAGACAGCACGCATCTTGCCATCACCCTTGAAAAGCGCCTGGAGCGTATGTGGTCACCACACAAGGTCAAGCTCGCGGCCTCCGGCTGTCCCCGCAACTGCGCGGAGAGCACGATCAAGGACTTCGGGGTGATCGGCGTCGATTCGGGCTGGGAGATCTATGTCGGCGGCAACGGCGGGATGAAGCTGCGCGCAGGCGATCTGCTGGCCAAGGTGGCCAGCGAAGACGAAGTGGTTGAGATTGCCGAGGCCTTTATGCAACTCTATCGCAAAGAGGCCTATTATCTGGAACGTACCGCGCCCTGGATCGAACGCGTCGGACTCGACCACGTGAAGACCACGATCCTCGAAAATCGCGAGACCCGCAAACGGCTGGCCGCGGAATTGCGTCACGCCCTGAGCCAAGAGAAGGATCCGTGGGCTGAGGCCCTGTCCGGCCATATCACGATCCATGCCCAACCCTTACGCATCCCGGAGTTGACGACATGAGCGCGCCCGAGAACACCTCCTGGAAGGAAGTCGCGACCTTGGCCGACATCCCCGCGCTTGGGGGCGCGTGGTCGCCACCCGTGGCGGCGAGATCGCCTTGTTGCGCAATGAACGCGGCGAGGTCTACGCCCTCGACAACCGCTGCCCGCATAAGGGCGGGCCATTGGCCGAGGGTGCGGTCTCCGGGGACACTGTCTACTGTCCGTTGCACAACTGGCGCATCGACCTCACCTGTGGTCAGGCGCGCGAACCCGACGTCGGTTGCGTGCGTACCTGGCCTGTACGCCTCGAGGGTGAGCGGGTCTTCGTAAGGCTGCCGGAATGAGCCTCGACCGGTCCCTGGAGATGTCGGCCATGATCCCGGCGCAAGACCTGCCTGGCATCTTGAGCGCGGTGGCACGCGGCCAGACCCACGCCACCGACTTAAGTCGCGAGGCGGCGCATGCCTTGTTTGCCGAATGGCTGAGCGGGCACCTGTCAGCGCTCGCCCAAGGCGCGCTGTGGACGGCGTTCCGGTTCAAGGGGGAATCGACCGATGAACTGCTGGGCTTTGTCGCGGCCACCGAAGACAGCCTGACACCGCTTGCCCCGCCATCCGCGCTCCGGCCGGTGGTCTTCCCGTCCTACAATGGGGCACGCCGCCACGCCAACCTCCTGCCCCTGCTCGCCCTGCTGCTCGCGCGCCAAGGGGTGCCCGTGCTGATCCACGGAACCTACGGCGGGATTGCTGCCGACGCTGATCTGCGCCTCCTTGATCACGATCCGAGTGATCGCACCACGAGCGGCGAAATACTGGCCGATCTCGGCTTTGCGCCGGCGGCAAGCCGCCACGCGGTCCACGATCAGCTTGCACGCCATCACCTGGCCTACGTGCCGCTCGACGTGCTCCATCCGCGGTTGGCCGCCATCCTCGCGTTGCGCCGCCAACTGGGCGTACGCTCCAGTGTGCATACCGTGATCAAGCTCTTCAACCCCTTCGCCGGTCCGGCGGTGCGCTGCGCGGCGGTCACCCATCCCCCGTATCTTGCGCGCATGCGCGCGTTCTTCGTGGCCGCCGGCGCCACGGCGCTCGTCCTGCGCGGCACCGAGGGCGAGCCCGTGACCCATCCCCGACGGCGCCCGGCATTGATCGGCATCGAGGCCGGATGCGAGCGTGAGTGGTTTCCCGAAGATCGCACACCGCTTGCCAAATCCCCGGACCTCCCGGCAGACCGCGGCGCCCCCAAGACCTGCCAGTTCATCGAGGAGGTGCTGGCCGGGCAACGCCCCTTGCCTAGCACGCTCCGCGATCAGGCCGCGTGCCTTTTGGTCATGAGCGGCGCGGCCCCCGATCTGGCCACGGCCTGCGCCCGTATCGACCACGCGCAACACCCCATCCGGAGGCGGTCGCGGTGAGCACGCGATGACCGGTGGCGCCCCTAGACGCCGATCCCGGTGCCCTGGAACTCATCACCCGCAAGCGCGCGCCTCTTGCAGTCCGCCGATATCGTCATCGGCGATGCCCTGATCGATCCCGGGATCCTCGACCGCGCATCCCGGCGCACGATGGGTAGCGGCGGGCGCCGATGCCATCGCCTGGCAGGCTATGGCATGCCCTGCCGATACCCGGGTCGTCTATGGGGGCGTGAAATCCCGGCCGATGGCGCACACGACATCCCCAAGGCCACCGCGCGGATCGCGCGGGCAAGCTGCAGTGGCCGGCATGTCCTTGACGGATAAGTCTGCGATCGCCGCCGCTTGGTGTCGCGGTCGCGCCGTGGGCGTGGGGGGCAATGTGCGGACAGGGACAACGCGGGCATGGCGCCTTGCCGAGGTCGTAGCCGGGTTCCTGCGGGTGTTCGATACCGGCCAGGCGCATCCTGCGACAGGCCGGCCGGGGCCTAAGGCCCGCAGATACCGTGTATGGCCTGTCCTGCTCGTTCAACGCCCCATGCTCGACGTGGCACCCCATCGTGCCAGGTCCAACGGACACGCCTCGCCGTTTGGCGGCCTGGCCGGGGCTCATGGTACGCCTCGAGCCTATCCTATCCTGTCGCGCCCTATTGATAATGCGAGGGTCTCGCTTCACGCCGATGCGCGCCGCCGCCACCCGGATCTCATCATCGTGTGTGCGCCGCCGCTCGAGAAACGGCAGGACTTGCTCGCCGCCCCGCTGACGGCGCCGACATAACACACGCCGGCCCCGTACGTCGCCCCCCCTGCCCCGTTCGCCTCCACGCCCGTCCATACGGCGCTCGGTCAGTCTATGATCTTGGGGATCGGTCCTGGGCAGGAGGCCCGGCGCGCATCGCCAACGGCTATCCCCCGGGGATGTGTTTCCGCAGATTATCGAGGGCGTCATGGCCACACGCAAACACTCCTCGCCGCCGCCCCCCGAGCAACTCTTTCATGAGCTCGCGGCCACATTGGAGTTCGACCACTTCTTCTCAAACGCGGCGCGCGGTGCGGCACTGGCCGTCGGCGCTCATTATGCGGGCCTGATACGCCGCCACGGCCAACACCTGCGCTATCAATTCTTGGGCGCGCTCGCTGCCGATGATGACCGCCGCAACCTAATCCCTTTACGCATCACCGACGACCACCCGGCCGCCGTCGGTCTCGCGCTCGCCGCCGGCGAGACCTTGTATATCGCCGACTCCGTCCAGGGATCGCGCGCCGCGCCGGAACTCGCGGCGCTTGGCATCCATGCCCACCTGCTGGTACCGATACGCGTCGCAGGCCGCATCGAGGGCGCCCTGGTGCTGGGCTGGCGGACGCGCCCGGCACGCGCCCCGGGGCCGCGCAAGCGGCGATTGGTAGAGGCGTTCGCGGCATTCATAGGCCATGCCTGCTACCGATCGGCGCTCGAGGCAGCGCTCGCCCGCGATGCGCGTCACGACCCGCTCACCGGCCTACCCAACCGTGGCGTGCTCATGGACCGCCTCACCCACGCCCGGCGGCGGGCAATGCGCAACGACTGCCTGTTGATCATCGCTCTGCTCGATGTCGACGGCTTCAAGGGGATCAATGACGAGCTCGGGCACGAGGCCGGCGATCACCTGCTCACGACCGTCGCCGACCGGCTCGCAAGCTCGGTGCGCCTGGCCGACACTGTGAGCCGTTACGGTGGGGATGAGTTTGTGATCATCATGGAGGACATCACCCATCTGGGACAAGTGGAGGCCCTGCTCGAGCGCACGCTGCGGGCGATCCGCCAGCCGATCCTGTTTCAAGGCCGCACGCTCACCGTCACGATCAGTGTGGGCCTTACGATCTACCCCTTCGACGATCATTCGCCGAATATCCTGCTCCAGCATGCTGACCAGGCCATGTATGAGGCCAAACGCGCCGGAGGCGGCCGTTACCATTGCTTCGCGCCCACACAGACCGCACCCATCCATGCCGGCGCACAGCGCTATCGCGATATCGAGCAGGCCCTCGCGCGCGATCTCTGGCGGCCCAGCTACCAGCCGATTGTCGATAATAGTGGGCGGATGGTCGGACTCGAGGCACGCCTGCGCTGGCACCAACCCAACGGGACGATCGTGCGCGAGGAGGCGATCAGTAATCTGGTGGCAAGAGACCTGCGCGAGCGCCTCCTGGAACAACTGCTCACCCTGATCCAACGCGATTGGGGGGCGCGCGGGTCGCCACCGGTGTCGCTGCACATCAATCTCCAGGCCGCCGATCTCTATGATCCCCGACTTCCGGCGCAGCTCTCACGCTGGCGGGCCGAACTGTACCGCAGCGCCCCTACACCGGTCATTCTGGAGTTATCGGATACCACCCTCGCCGCCCATGCGCCGGCCGCCCAGCGGCTTGCCGCAGCCCTCGGAGACCCGGGATTTCTGTTCCTTGTGGACCATTTTCCAGGGGGGCGTGCCGGACTCGCCCATATCAGCAGCGCCCCTGTATACGGCGTCAAGTGCCGTCCCACCCGTGACCCCGCCGATACCCGACTGCTGACCGCCCTGGCCGCCGGCATCAAGGCCCTGGGGCTTACTTTATATGCCGACGGCGTCGACGACCTCGTTCGCCAAAAGGCCGCCGAGCAGCTCGGCTGCCGCTATCGGCAGGGGCACCTCTTTGCCCCCGAACTCGATGCGCGATCGGCGGCCCACTGGTTCAAGACCAGTGTGCACTCGCGATGAGCTCGCGCAAAATGGGGCCGCGGTGGCGAATCGGCAGGGAATAATGGCCTTCGCCGGGGATGAGCCGCAGGCGCGCGGTCGGTAGCGCCCCGGCCAGGGCCACCGCCACCGCCGCCGGCACAATGCGATCGCAGGTCCCGTGCCAGAGCGTGCACGGGGCGCGGATCGCCGCCAGCGAGACATCCCACGGCCGCACGTAGAGGAGCAGGTCCTGCACCGCCGCGTATCCCCCTTGTATAAGCCCCGCATGCTGCGCGCCTACCAGGATGTCGAGGACCGCGGGGTCCGCCAGCACTTCGCGATCGGCCGGGGCGGTCAGACGCAGGCCCAGCTGCAGACGCCCGCGAAGGCGCAGGGCGTGCACCGCCGGCCGCGCCAAAAGCGGCGCCAGCACCGGCGCGATACCGATCACATACAGCGCCCAGCGCGCTATTGGGAAGAAATCCGTCCGGCAGCTGACCTGCGCCGACGGCGGACCGAGCCCCGCCACCAGCGCCCCGGGGCCGAGCCGCTCGGGGAGGCGCGCCAGCAGGGATAGCGCATAGGGACCGCCGCCGGACACGCCGATGACGGCGGCCTTCGCCACACCCAGATGATCGAGCAGGGCCGCAACGTCGTCGGCGAAACCCCCGAGGCTACGGCCGGTCTGCGGGCTCGACGCGCCATAGCCGGGACGATCGGGCGCGATGAGGCGCACGCCCTCGGCTGCCAATACCGGCACCAGCAGGTCAGCCTCGCGCGCGGAACTCGGAAACCCGTGACAGTACACGACCGGCATACCTGAAGACGGCCCGCAATCGGCGTACGCCAAGACCCGGCCGTCGGCGAGCGTCATACGCGAACGTGTCCCCATGGTGATCATCGCCACCCCCACCACAGACCGACCGTGCCATCGGCCGACGCCAAAATCCCGCGTGGCCCGCCATGATGCCTATCAGGCCCCTTACGACTGGCGCACACGATCGCCGGCCGCGCCCTGGTTTCTTTGACACGCCATTTCGCGTTATCCTCGGCGCTCTTTGCCGTCACCGAGGTTGCCCGTCTTCCCATGCCTTCGCAAACCGCCTGAGCCCTCCCCGTGCGCCGACTTTCGTTCCTGACCGCCATCGCGCTGACCGGGGCGTTTGCACTTTTAAGTTCCACGATGGCCAAGACCCCGGCCCTACCGCTGTTTGCGCGCGCCCTCGGCGCACCCCCGTCACTCATCGGTTGGGCGGTCATGGCCTCGACCGTACCGGGCATCATCATAAGCCTGCCGGCGGGACTATTGCGTGACCGCCTGGGGGCGCGCCCGCTGCTCATCGCCGCCCTGTTCGTGTTCGCCACCGCGCCCTTTTTGTACCTGCTCGTGCATACCATAGAGGAACTCGCGATCGTGCGTTTCTATCACGGCTTCGCGACCGCCATTTTCGGTACGGTGGTGGGCGCCGAGATCGTCGCGCGCTATCCGCAAAGCCGCGGGCACGCCCTGGGTGTCTATAGCGCAGTCAGCACCGTCGGGCGCTCGCTCGCGCCGTTCCTCGGAGGCGTCCTGATCTCCGCCGCCAGCTTCCCGGGGGTCTACATCGGCTGCGCCGTGGCCGGTGTCCTGGCGTTCGCGCTGGGTCTGCGCGTCACCACGGATCACCCCCCCGATTCGGCCCCTGGCCCTGGCCCGGACCATAACGCCAGCAGCGCGGCGCAGGTCGCCGCGGTGCTGGCCGACCGCGTAGTGCTCATCACAAGCCTCATCGAGGCCCTGCAATACCTGGTGTTCGGATCCGTCGAGGCGTTTCTCGCCGTCTATGCTGCGCACCGCGGGTGGCCGGCATGGACCATAGGCGTGCTGCTTGGGACGCAGCTTGGGATCGTGGTCTTGTTCAAACCCCGGCTCGGCGCCCTGTCCGACCGCTTCGGGCGCCGCACCCTCATCCTGAGCGGCCTTACAGTCGGCATGCTGGCGGTGGCGGCGCTGCCGTTTACCGCGCGCTTTCCTTCGCTGCTCGCCATCAACGCCGCCTTTGGCGCCGGGTTCGCGGCCACCACTGCGGCCACCGGGGCGCTGGTCGCCGATCGCGCGCGATCCGGGGGCTTTGGCGCCAACATAGGCGTCCTACGCACGATCATGGACATCGGTCAGGCCACCGGACCCGTGCTCACCGGCGCGCTGATCGGCGTCGGCGGCTACCGCCTGGCGTTCCTGACGCTGGCCGCGCTACTGGCCTTGGGGGCGGCGGCCTTTGCACTCTCGGGGAGCGGCCGAGCGACCGCCCGCCTTGGATCCTAGCCGAGCAGCCGCCACAGACAGCGACCACCGCTCTTTTTGTCGAGGACCTCCAGATAGGCCTCGTGGGCGGCCAGCTCCTCGGCCGATGGCGCGATCACAAGCGGCGTGCCGCCCTCGCACGAAAAGCCTTCTGTCGCCACCACCTCGATGGCAGCGGTCTCTTCGTCAAACAAGGCCGTCTGACCACCGGTCATGGCCAGGTAGACGTCGGCCAGGATCTCGGCATCGAGCAGCGCGCCGTGCACGACCCGTTGACTATTGTCGATACTGTAGCGCCGGCACAAGGCGTCCAGGCTGTTCTTTTGACCCGGATGCAGGGTGCGCGCGAGCTTCAAGGTATCCTGCACCGTGCAGCAATCCTCGATTGCGGCCACCGGTAATGCGCATCCCCCGTTGATCGCGCGGGCGAGCTCGGCATTCAGAAAACCCACGTCAAACGGGGCGTTATGGATCAAAAGCTCGGCGCCCTCGATGAATCCGAGGAACTCCGCGGCCACATCCGCGAAGTGCGGCTTGTCCTCGAGCATGGCGTTGGTGATGCCATGGATCTCGATCGCCGCCGCATCGATCTCGCGATCGGGATTCACGTATTGGTGAAAACGCCTCCCGGTGAGGCGCCGGTTGACGATCTCGATCGCCCCCACCTCGATGATGCGATGCCCCTCCGAGGGCTCAAGACCCGTGGTTTCCGTATCCAGCACGACCTGTCGTATCATGATCTCCGCTCCTTGACGCCGCCTGCGAGCAGGCGGTCGATGGCCTCGTTGGCGAGACGGTCGGCGCGCTCGTTCCCCGGGTGGCCGGAATGACCCTTGACCCACCGCCAGTGCACCGTATGACGGCTGGCGGCGGCATCCAACTCGCGCCACAGATCGGCATTCGCCACCGGACGCCGTGCGGCCGTCAACCATCCGCGCCGCTTCCATTGCGCAAGCCACTCGGTAATGCCTTGGCGCACATACTGCGAATCGGTCACAAGCTCGACCTCACAGGCGCGATTCAAGGCCTTCAGGGCGGCAATGGCCGCCTGCAGCTCCATGCGGTTATTGGTCGTCGCCGCCTCCGCGCCACTGAGGGTCCGCTCGCGACCGTCGGCCTCGAGAATGGCGCCCCAACCCCCCGGCCCGGGATTGCCACGACATGCCCCATCGGTATGGATCACCACCTTAGCCATAACGGGCCCCCGCGGGTTGCGACACGGCGCGCACGCGCGATCGGCGCAGGGTCGGCCGGATGGGCGTGACCCCCGCCACCCGCTTCTTGGCCACGAGCATATACACCGCGCCTCCGAGCGGCCACCAGCGATCGCCCATACGCTCCATGAAAAACAGCCGATCCATCCAGCCCTGCCGCGCGAGCGGCGGCCGGTAGTACAGCATGGCGCCGTGCGTCAGCTCGCAATCGAGTAAGGATAACCAGTCGCGCAGCCGACGCACACCTATCCAGTCCCCGCACCAGGGGGCGCGATGCGCGCGGCGGCGCACGAGACAGGGCAGCCGCCAGAGGCTTATGGCATTAAAACCGAGGATCACGATATGGCCCTCCGGCACGAGCACCCTATGCGCCTCGCGCAACAGCTGATGCGGCGTCTCCGATATGTCCAGGGAGTGCGGCAATACCACCACCTGTACCGATTTGCTGTCAAAGGGCAGCGCCTCGGCGCGCCCCGCCACCCACTGCGGCCCTTGCGCCGCAGGCTCCGGATCGACCAGGAGATGGACGGCCGTGGGGCTCGACTCCAGCAGGTCGCGACGCCCCAACCATCCGCATTGAACCGCGAAGGTGCCCGGCAAGGCCGGCAGGACCTCGCGCAACCGGTGCCCCTCGATGGCCTGCAGGGATTCGCCAAGCGGTCCCTCGAACCATGCCCGCAGGCGTTCGATACGCGCCTCCGCGCCTTCGTCCGTTGACTCCCCCATGGCTTACCCTCACACTGCGGGCATGGACGAGGTCATAGCAGTCCACGCCTTTCGCGACAACTATATCTGGCTTGCCCCCGGACCGGAACCCGGCCTCGTCGCGATCGTGGATCCCGGGGATGCCGATCCGGTCATGGCGGCGCTCGCGACGTACGGGCTGTCGCCGGCGTATGTACTATGCACGCACCACCATGGTGACCATGTGGGCGGGGTGGCTGCGCTCGCGCGACACTATACCATCCCCGTGTATGGGCCGGCCGCCGAATCCATCGCCGGGGTCACGCATCCGGTGGTCGACGGGGACATCGTCGGGTCCGAGGCGGGCGGCCATTATCAGGTGCTGGCGGTGCCTGGACATACGCGTGGCCATGTGGCCTACCTTGGGGCCGGCCGCCTGTTCTGCGGAGACACGCTGTTTGTCGCGGGATGCGGGCGACTGTTCGAGGGCACAGCCTTTCAGATGCATGCGTCGCTTGCACGCCTCGCATCGTTGCCCCTGGACACGCGCGTCTACTGCGGTCACGAATACACGCTCGCCAATCTCGCATTCGCGCGCGCCGTGGAGCCGGATAACGACGCGATCCTCGCCTTCGAACGCCGCGCGCGTCGGCTGCGCGCCGCCGGCCAGCCGACGATCCCCAGTACAATCGCCGACGAACGGCGCATCAACCCCTTCCTGCGCACCTCCCAGCCTGCTATACGTCGAGCCGCCGCCGCCGTCAGCCACCAAAGGTCCGATACGGACGCGGCCGTATTCGCTACACTACGGCGCTGGAAGGATGGTTTTAAAGGATAAACATCGTTGACGCAGAGGCTGCCAGAACCTATAGTTCGGGCTTATGATCACGACGTTCTTAAATGGCAACCGCTCCCACTAAAACGCTTCGCTTTGCGGGCCTCGGCGTCCTGCTCACCACCCTTGCAGGATGTGCCACGGCACCTATGTCGCGACTGGCATCGCCGGGATCCGCATCGCCTTCCGACCCGAACGTCGTCAAGACCAAAGTCCCGCACAAGGTAGCCACGCATGCCCCAGCGGTAGTCAAGGTCGGTGAGTGCCCGGTCCCTGCGATCGATCACGCCCGGGCCGGCCACGCGGTTGACACGAGTGATAAAAAATACTCGAACCTTTGGAACCGCATTCGCGCCGGACTGCGGCTGCCACGCATGGAAGGCCCACGGGTTGCGCGCTACGAACAGTGGTTCGCGAACAACCCCCAGTATGTCGAAAACATGCTGCAACGCGCCAACCTGTATCTCTACCAGATCGTGCAGGATGTCAGCAAGCGCAATATGCCCATGGAGATCGCCTTGCTGCCGGCCATCGAGAGCGCCTATTCACCCGACGCCTATTCGCGATCCGCGGCCATTGGCCTCTGGCAGTTCGAACCGTCCACCGGGCGGCTCTGGGGCCTCAAGAACAACTGGTGGTACAACGGCGAGCGCGACATCATCGCCTCCACGAACGCCGCGCTCGACTTCCTTCAATCGCTCCACAACCAATTTCACAGCTGGGATCTCGCCTTGGCCGCCTACAATGCCGGGCAAGGCACGGTCGAGGCCGCCATCGCCCACAACAAGGCCCTGGGACTTGGCACCCATTACCGCGACCTGAGACTGCCGTTGCAGACCGAGCACTATGTGCCCAAGCTCATGGCGTTCGTGAATATCGTGCGGGATCCCGCGAAATACGGCCTGACGCTGCGCGCCATCCCCAACAGCCCCTATTTCGTGCGCGTCAATACCGGCTCACAGGTCGATCTCAGCGTGATCGCCCGACTCGCCAACATGTCGCTTAAGCAGCTCTATGCCATCAATCCGGGCTTTACGCACTGGGCGACCGCACCCAACGGCCCGCACACTATCCTCGTGCCAGTGGCCACCAAGGCCGCGCTCATCGAGGGCTTGAGTCAGCTACCGCCCCAGGATCGCATGCAGTGGGCGCGACACCGCGTGGTGCCGGGGGATACGCTCTATGGGATCTCCCGCGAATATGGCGTAAGTATCGCCGCGATCCGCTCCACCAACCATCTCTATGGTGACCTCCTCCATGTCGGGCAAAACCTTTTGATCCCCATGGCCGGGCGCCGCCTCGTGGTATCCCGCCATCCGGCGGCACGCACAGAGGTGGCCCTGGCACGCAGCGGCCCGCAGCGAGTCAAGATTATCCATCGCGTGCGGCCGGGCGACACCTTGTGGAGCATCGCCGAACGCTATCGTGTCTACGTCACGCAGCTCGAGCGCTGGAACGTGCTGAATGCGCATGACGTCCTACGTCTGGGGCAACGCATCCTGATATGGGCGTCTCCGGCTATGGTCCCGTCGGCCATGGCCAAAACGCGCGTCACCGAGTAGGTTTCATCTCCATGATCGGTCCCCCGGCCGCCGCCGGGATATGACGCGGCCCACCGCCCAGCTTTAGTCGCGCACGAAATGGCGTTAGACTGCGGGTCGCAAAGTGCGTCGCCGATGGCAAGGCCCATGCCCCACCAGGGATGGTCCGACCGCCGTTGATGCCCGTTCAGCGCAGGTGGCGCGAATCGCTCCTCATAAGCCCCGGTCTTTCGGCCGGGGACTTGATTCACACGCAACGGAGATCACTTCATGGGATTCTTGGCGGGTAAACGTGCCCTCGTCGTTGGCGCACTAAACGAACGGTCGATCGCCTGGGGCATTGCCCAGGCCATGCACGCGCAGGGTGCCGAGATTGCCTACACCTACCAAAACGAGAAGGTGCAGGGCCGTGTCGAGGGGCTTGCGGCGCTCACCGGAAGCCACATCGTGCTGCCCTGCGACGTCGGTCACGATGACGATATCAATGCCCTGTTCGAGGGGCTGCGCAAGGCCTGGCCTGACGGGTTTGACGCCCTCATCCATTCGGTGGCCTATGCGCCGCGCGAACAGCTCGAAGGCGACTACCTGGACGCCGTGACCCGCGAGGGCTTCCTCGAGGCCCACAACATCAGCTCCTACAGCTTCGCGGCGCTCGCCAAAGGCGCGCGCGAGGCCCTCATCCCCCGCAAGGGCTCGCTCCTTACGCTGTCCTATCTGGGCGCGATACGCGTCGTGCCACACTACAATGTCATGGGGCTCGCCAAGGCCAGTCTTGAGGCCAATGTGCGTTATATGGCCCAGAGTCTCGGACCGCACGGGGTACGCGTGAACGGGATATCGGCCGGGCCCATAAAAACCCTGGCAGCGGCGGGAATCAGTGATTTTCGCAGGATGCTCGACTACTACGAGCGCAACGCCCCGTTGCGTCGCGGCGTGACCATAGAGGAAGTCGGTCATGCCGCCGCTTTCTTGTCCTCGGATCTCGCCTCTGGCATTACCGGTGAGATCCTCTATGTGGATTCGGGTTACCACATGATCGGCATGGGCGAGGGGGCAGGCTAAGATACGACACGACACAAGGCGCGGCCGTACGGCCGCGCCCCGGTCCCTACAATGCCGACGCGTTGATATGGATGTGGGCGCGCGCGCGCAAGCTCTTCATGTAGGCAAGGTAAGTCTCCACCCCGCTATCGCCGATCAGTGAACGCTCGAGCTTGACATAGCGCGCACTACCCGGATGCACGGCCCCCGGTATCACCTGATGGACCACGAACACCGCGCGCCGCCCATGGCCCAGATGCACGCTGCCCGGCACCGGATGGGTGGCGACCGACACCGGTGTGGCAAACACCGCCTTCAACAGCGTCGGCGCAAGACCCGGCGTCACCGCCTCGGCAGGCGCCGGTATCTCGAGCACCAAACGCATCTGCCGGGCTAGCGCCTTGAGCGACGCCCCCTTGCGCAACTCCTTCAAAAGCAGATCTTCCTGGGCCTTGACGCGCCGACGGGCATCGGCGGCGCGAATGGCGCGGACCACCGCCGGCCGGGCCGTGGCCAAGGGCTTAAAGCGCGCTGCCTTGCGCGCCACCACATGCGCTACCACCAACGCGTCCGCCCCGACTGCGATGGCATGGGTGTTGCGGCGCCCGGCAAGCACTTTGGGCGCGAATACCGCCTTCACCACCTGTGGCAAGGCCGCCACACCGGCCCCCCCTGCACGCGTGAACCAAGCACTCTCGCGCACCTTGATGCCAAGTCGGCGCGCCACCGAGGCGAGGCCATGGGGATGTTCGTAGGCGGCGTTACGCAACCGCTCGGACAGGTGATACATACGCCGGCGTGCGCGCCCCTTTAGCACCATGCGCACAAGCATCGCGCGCACCTGGGCGAACGGTACGACGCTTGCCGGGCGAATGGCGCTCACCTCCAGGAGATGCACCCCGGAGTGGCCGACGACCGGCGCGCTCACCTTATGGAGCGGCAGCGCGAACGCAACACGCCCCACGGGCTTGGACAGGTCCGCCTGCGTCACGAATCCGAGGCTGCCGCCGTGGGCGGCCGACGCCGGATCCTGGGAATAGCGCCGCGCGAGCGCGGCGAACGACGCACCATGTTGAATCTGAGTCCGCAGCGCCGCAAGCCTCGCCTTGGCCGAGGCTATGGCCTGGGCCGTCGGATGCGGCGGCAAGGCGATCATGATATGGCGCACCAATCTCTCTTCAGGGCGCGTAAACTGCGCGATGTGCGCCTGATAGGCCCTCTGCAAGGCCGCCATCCCCACCTTCTGATCCTTCATGGCATGCATGACGGCATGCGGCGACAGCACGACATAGTCGATACGCACCTGTTGCGGGAGGCGGAACGCCTGCCGGTGCTTGGTGTAATACTGCTGGATACGCGCCGGGCTCACCGCGCCCGTCGGCATGAAGTGCCGCGGCGACAATACGACATAGGCAAACGCCCGCTTCTGCCCAAAAAGGCGCGCCGCATGCGCCACCACCTGTTGCGGCACGAAGGCGCTCGCCAGCAGGCCGGCCTTGACCTCGTTTAAGAGCGTGAGATCACGCACACGATGCTCGAAACCGGGCACCGTGAGCCCCTGGGCGGCCAACAGCTCACGATAGCGCGTCGGACTGAAATGGCCCTTTACCCGAAAGGCCGGGATGTGCCGGATCTCGTAGGCGAGTTCGTCGCGGTTGACGACATAGCCGGCCTTCTGCGCCGAATGAATCAGCAACGTTTTATTGATCAGACCACGGAGCACAGCCCTCTTGAATTTGCTGCTGCTAAGCAGTGCCGGGTTCAGGTTCTTGCCAAAGGCATGCTCCAGCGCTACGCGCTGCTGGGCAAGCGCGCGCGCAAACTGCTCCTGCGTGATGCGCAGGCCACGCCCGCGGGCCACATAGACCTTCGATGCCCCGCCAAAATAGGAACTGACCCCCCATAGTACGAACGGCACGACAAGGATCACGAGCAGCGCGGCCCCCATCAATCCCTGGGTCTTTTCTCGAAGCGCATTTAACATAGATTTAAGACAGGCCTCATGTGTAAAGATCCCCTCAGGGCCGTGACCCCACGGAAGGCGGCAGTGGCTCGCCCTCCCTTGGTGCCTCTCGTTGTGGCCGCCTCGCCCGATCGGCCGACCGAGGTCAGGACACAAGCGGTCTGGGATCACCCGCTCGTGGTCCCACCGCCTACCAGTCGCGCCGCCACGATCCGCGCGCAACCCGCGCGTGGCGCCGTCAGGCTCCGGCGATTGTACTGATGCCGGTCTCCACGGGCAACCAAACCCGCCTGCGGCGAGGTCGCTACAAGAACGATGGGATACCCAAGCCCCAGACCGCCGGGTACCGTCGGGACGATCGCCGCGCGACGGGACGCGCGCATCGAGGCTGGTGCCGCGTTCAGGAGGCCGTCATGAAACGTAAGGGGATACTTTCAGGTCTTGCCTAAGGACCGTCTGCGCGATTGGCTCAGACGGCTCGATTCAGGAAATTGGCGGAGTGGACGGGACTCGAACCCGCGACCCCCGGCGTGACAGGCCGGTATTCTAACCAACTGAACTACCACTCCCAACGTGCAGGCGGCAACGTGATCGATCCGCGGCCCCGCATCCGTTCGCGCCGGAACCCGCAGACTCGCCTTTCGACCATACCTTCGCGCCGACTCACCAGCCCTCTCCGAGGCCATCGCCTGCGGCGATGCGTCGCTCACGGCGAGCAGCTGATCCTATCTATTAGAGCATGCATCGCAACCTGCTGGCAATCCTTAGCCTTGTCCAATATGAAATAATGGGATGGTCGCCCCCTCCCTAACCGGCATCAACAGTGCCAAAGTGGAGCGTGTGACGTACCACTGACAGGAAGGAGGCGACAATGAAGGTTACAACGGTAGGAGTGGATCTCGCAAAGGCCGTTTTTGCGGTTCACGGAGTGGATGGCCGGGGCAAGGTGGTGTTCCGGAAGGCCCTTAAGCGAACTCAGGTTCTTACGTTCTTCGCCAACTTGGAGCCCTGCTTGATCGGTATGGAGGCCTGTGGAAGCGCCCATCATTGGGCTCGGCAGCTTACGGCGTTGGGACACACGGTGAAGCTGATGGCTCCGCAGTTCGTAAAGCCCTATGTGCGGACCAACAAGAATGATGCCGCCGACGCCGAGGCGATCTGTGAAGCCGTGTCCCGTCCCAGTATGCGCTTCGTGCCCATCAAAGCCACCGAGAGTCAGGCGGTCCTGGCCCTGCATCGCGCCCGCCAGGGATTCGTCAAAGCGCGCACCGCGCAGGGGAATCAGATCCGCGGATTGCTCGCGGAGTTCGGTCTCGTGATCCCACAAGGCCTGAGCCACATCACAAAGTACATCCCGCGAATCCTGGAAGACGCCGAGAATGACCTGCCCGACACCCTGCGCGCGTTGATCGCACGCCTAACGGCCCACCTGGGTGAGCTGGACCGCCAAGTCCATGAACTCGAGGCCCAGATCCAGGCCTGGCACCGACAGAACGCAGATAGTCAGCGGCTTGCCGCGATCCCCGGCATCGGCCCGATCACGGCCACGGCCCTCGTGGCCTCGATTGGTGATGCGAAGACCTTCGCCAATGGCCGCCAACTCGCCGCTTGGCTTGGGCTCGTGCCCCGGCAGCATTCGAGCGGTGGCAAGCCCACGTTGCTTGGCATCAGCAAGCGCGGAGACGTCTATCTGCGGACACTCCTCATCCATGGTGCCCGTGCGGTGACCCGCGTCCCCGCAGGTAAGGCCCGGACGGACGCCTGGCTGAAGCGGCTACTCGACCGCCGCCACAAGAACGTCGCGGCGGTGGCGCTTGCCAATAAGAATGCGCGTACGGCGTGGGCGCTGCTCGTCCACGGGCGCGATTATCGACCAGACTACACATCATCCTCAACGCCGGTGGCCGCATAGCCGCACCGGCGGAATAAAGACGAGGACCGAGACACGCGGGTTACACCCAGGAGGCTCTCCCAACGGTTGCTTCAGGCAATCATGACGTGATGGCAAGGCAGGTAGGACCGTGAATGGCTCAATCTGACAGACTCATAGCACCTCGAGTGCGTTGAAATGATGAGACGCCATTCAGCAAATTCCATCAGGGACAGAGGCTTTATGCCTCATCAAAAGTCCGGATGTATGGCTGCATACCGTACCTTCTTGACATCGTGAAATGAGGGCTTGGCAAACTGGGGGCGACCATGTATGAGTCTGAAGGACGGGCTGTGTTTCTAATAGGAAATGAGTCTGAAGGCGGATCGGGTTCCGTTCATGATAGGGAGATGCAAACCCTTATGAACCTCGATAACCTGACCTCCATTGATCAGCTGGCCGAGTTTTTGTCCGGCACCCAGACGGTGGCCTTTTCGGTGCTGAGTAGCCCTACAGCCCGCTATGAATGGGTGCAAAAGACCCTCATCCGATTCCGGTATCTGACCCTCTCAAAGCGGCATCAAGGGGTCGTGATTCGCGTGCTCATGAAGGTCAGCGGATACTCCCGACAGCAGATCACCCGATTGATCGCGCAGTACCGCAAGACCGGCACCCTTAAACGCCGCCAGAGGACCGTGACGGGCTTTACGCAGAAATACACGCCCGCTGATATCGGACTGCTGGCGGCGATGGATGAACGCCACGACACGCCCTGTGGGCCTGCCGTCAAGAAGCTCTGTGAGCGGGCCTTACTCGTCTTTGGGCACACCGAATACGAGCGCCTGGCATCGATCTCGGTGAGCCACCTCTATAACCTCCGTAAGTCCCTCCCGTACACGAGACAGCGGCGTCACTTTGAGAAGACCAAACCCCGGCAGATTCCGATCGGCGAACGCCGCAAACCCGCGCCCAACGGACAACCCGGATATATCCGTATCGATACCGTGCATCAGGGGGATTTGGACGGGAAAAAAGGCGTTTATCACATCAATGCGGTCGATGAGGTCACGCAGTTCGAGGTGGTCTGCACAGTCGAGAAGATCAGTGAATATTATTTGATCCCAATCCTGACACAATTGCTGGAAGCCTTCCCCTTTTCGGTGCTGGGTTTCCACTCCGACAACGGCTCGGAATATATCAACAAACGGGTCGCCGAACTGCTGGACAAACTCCTTATCGAGTTCACCAAATCCCGCTCACGGCAGTCCAACGACAATGCCTTGGCCGAGAGCAAGAATGGGTCCGTGGTCCGGAAGATCTTTGGCTATAGCCACATCCCCAGTCGCTTCGCCCAACGGATCAATCTCTTTAATCAACAGGTCCTCAATCCCTACGTGAATTATCACCGCCCCTGCTTCTTTGCGGAGACCCACACGGATGCCAAAGGCCGTCAGCGCAAGCGCTATCGCTATGAGGCGATGATGACCCCGTATGACAAGCTGAAATCCCTCCCCGAGGCGGAGCGCTATTTGAAGCCCGACTTAAGCTTTGCCATACTAGATAAGATCGCTTACGCCATCAGCGACAACCAGGCGGCGGACCGTCTTCAGAAAGCCCGCCAGAAGCTATTCCACACGATTCGCGAACAGGATCTCAAATCCGGCTGAGGGTGGCCTCTTACTCTCACTCTTCAGACCCATTTAAGGATTGGAAAATACTTCCTTGCGTCCCGGCGTCGTGACGGCCGCCGGCCGATCTCGGGCGTTTCTGCACGCGCCGGGCCTACACGGGGATGATCATGACCGGATAGCCGTGGCGACATAGCCGAAAGGGCGGATGTCGGGGCCGGCCAGGACTCGCGAAAATTGAGGACCGAGCGCCGACGAGCGGGGACCGGAAAACGGCGTTTGGGCGCACAGGCGCGCAGACCTTCATGTGCGCGGTATCACACAGATGAGCTGTCGATCCCCACGACCCCACGAGAGGTGCCATGTACTTGGAAGTCGACAAGGAGGCCATAGGCTGGCGACCGGCGGTGCTTGTAAGATCCGGTCTGTCGGCCCACGAACGACAGGAGGCAATACTCGAGGAGGCGGCGCTGTCGCTTGTGATCAACGGCGCCTCCTATGCGGTGATGATGGTCACGCCGATCGATAGGGACGATTTCGTGCGGGGATTCCTGTGGAGCGAGGGTATCTTGCGGGATATTACCGAGGTCATCGCCTGGGAATGGGTTACGACCGCCGCCGGTCACTGGACCGCCTACCTCCAGCTTGCGCCCCCGGCAGCCCAGCGGGCGGCCGGCAAGCGCCGCGAATTGGTCGGGGCCAGCGCCTGCGGCCTATGCGGAATCCCACGCTTCGACGGTCTTGTCCCCTTTCCATCGGTACCCGTGGCCGCCCCCCTGCGACCCGACTGGGTGCATGAGCAGATGACCCACATGGTCCGGCAACAGACCTTGAATCATCGCACCGGAACCGCGCACGCCGCCATCCTTGCAGGGACAGCGGGGACTGTGGTGCGTGAAGATATCGGTCGCCACAACGCCGTGGACAAGGTAATAGGCGCCGCGCTGGCGCGTGGCTGGCGGCCGGGCGATGCTGTCCTGCTAGGGGTCTCGTCACGCTTGAGCTTCGAGATCGCCCTGAAAGCCGCAGGCTTCGCGGTCCCGGCCGTGGCCGCCATATCCGGGGTAAGCAGTCTCGCCATCCACACCGCTGAAAGTCACGGTCTGATGCTCGCAGGCTACGCGCGCGATGGGCGAATGACCATCTACGCGCACAGCGAACATCTTGCGCACAACCCATAAAGACCGAACCGACAGGGACATACCCACAGACACAGTTGCCCGGCGCCGTCCAACCGCGCCTGCCGCGATCACGCCCGCGCGCCGCCCGAACCGCCCGGAATAGAGGCCCGACGGCACCTTCCGCCGGGACCAGGCCCGGCCTGCCTACCACGGCACCGCGCCTACGGGGACGCGTATCAGGGCGGCGCCCAGGCACGGCGAACCGCACAAGCTCGATCACCCCAGACACCCTGACATTCCCCGCTTACCAACACCTATCACAGAATCTGATCAGCCCTGCGGTCGTGGCCTCCGAACCGTCGAGATCGCCTCGATACTTTCCACAAGCTTGCGCTGCGCGTGCGCGCATACCCCGGATTCAGCAGCGCGCCGTGGCGTGAGCAGCCGAGACCCATCGTCTCCGTAAAGCGTAGCGTAAGGTCCCGCTCGACCACCGCGACCCAAGTCGCCTCCGAAAACAGCAACACCGCAACCTGCCCTATCCTGCCTAAACAAATGCGCGATACCCCGTCGCCATCCACACCCTTGTCCACAGTTTTTGTGGATACCGGCTGTGCGGCCGGCGAGCCGAGCCCGGGCCTCAGCGTGTCGCCGCGGCATGAGCACCCCCATAACACGGCTCCCCAAGGCGTGGCGATAGGCCACGCTCGGCGCGCCTTGCCACTCTTCCGAGGTAAGGTCGATTTCCAAAGTGAGCGGGCCGCCCCGCCCCCGCCATAGACTCTGATATAGGCTTGGGCGCCGCCTGGGGACGGCAATCACGGGCATTCTTGATAAGGGGAGCGCAGATGTGCGGCACGGGCTTATCTTTCCGCGAGCGGTCCGCCCCGCTACCACACGAGGACCGGTCTCGGCACCGAGCGAAAGGGTATGGGGGCCTTCGCGAGCCTGCGGATAGAGCGGCGAACCCAGGGCGATCGGTTGAACGGCGCCTCGCTTACGGCCACCTCCCTCGCGCCTGTCGCTAAGCGCCAGGACCTCGGCGACAGCCGTGCTGCCCAGACAGGCGGCGCGCACGCCCCCCGTCTCCACCCCGATATCGGCGCCCAGTCCGCGGCCCTATAGCAACACGTCCGCACACGCGCGCTAGGCCCGCGTCATGGCCGGCTTCCCTTCGGTTCCTCTCCACACCCTGAACGATGTCACGGCGAACCCGCAGCCGCGGGGCACCCTTGCGCCCCATGCAGCCACAAAAATTGCGATCATCCGAGGATCGCTCAGTCCGGAAGCCCGTGGTTTTTGGTGGGTGCTGAGGGATTCGAACCCCCGACATTCGCCTTGTAAGGGCGACGCTCTACCAACTGAGCTAAGCACCCGAAAGACGGCGGCGTCCCACCACCATCGAGAGAACCCTAATTGACGGCGTCCTTCAGGCCCTTTCCGGCCTTGAAGCGCGGGTTGCGTGAGGCTGCGATATCAATGGTCTCTCCAGTCCGCGGATTACGACCGCTGCGCGCCGCGCGCTCACCTACCGAGAATGTGCCGAAGCCCACCAAATTGACAGTCTCACCGTTGCGCAAACCCTGCGTGATGGCGTCGAACACGGCATCCACCGCACGCGCGGCCGAGGCCTTGTTGAGATCGGCCTGCTCGGCCACTTTCTCGATCAGTTCGGATTTATTCACTTGGTGCTCCCTAGTTAGTGGTCCCAAATACCGGTCTCGGCGCCGGCGTCGCAATCAGTCTCGTCTTATACAAGCGGGTCCGTGCCGCTGTCAAGGAAAGCCCGACAACCGTCGAAAAAGTCCCCGCACCACGTGTCCGCTCGTGTCAGTGCGTGCGTATCGTCTTCGTCTCGGCTTCGACCTCGACCTCGCGCGGTTTGCCGCCTTCCGGCGTGTCGGCAAGGGGCTTTGGCATACGCTCCAGGGCTACCTCCAAAACCTGATCGATCCACCGCAGAGGCTTGATATCTAACGATTCTTGGATATTTTTAGGGAGCTCGACCAGATCCTTGCGGTTTTCCTCGGGAATGATCACGGTCTTGATACCACCCCGGTGCGCCGCAAGCAGCTTTTCTTTCAAACCGCCTATCGGCAGGACCTCCCCGCGCAGCGTTATCTCGCCGGTCATGGCCACATCGGCACGCACCGGGATGCCCGTCAGCACCGAGACCATGGCCGTACACATTCCAATCCCCGCGCTCGGCCCATCCTTGGGTGTCGCCCCTTCCGGCACATGGAGGTGAAAATCATGCTTCTGATAAAAATCCTCTGGAATCCCCAGGGAGGAGGCGCGTGAGCGCACGACGCTCATGGCCGCCTGTATGGACTCCTGCATGACATCACCGAGCTTGCCGGTAATGGTCAGCTTACCCTTGCCGGGCAGGAGCGCGCTCTCTATGGTGAGAAGCTCGCCACCAACCTCCGTCCAGGCAAGTCCCGTGACCTGCCCGACCTGATTGCTCTGCTCGGCCATGCCATACCGGAAGTGGCGCACCCCGAGATATTTGTCGAGATTCTTGGCGCTCACCGCGACATGATCGCGCTTCTTGTTCAGCAACAGCTCACGGGCCACCTTGCGCGAGATCTTGGCGATCTCACGCTCGAGATTACGCACCCCGGCCTCGCGCGTGTAATAACGCACAATGTCGCGCACCGCCGACTCCGACAACTGCAGCTCGCCGGTCTTTAGCCCATTGTTCTGTTTCTGCTTCTCGACCAGGTAGCGCATCGCGATATTGATCTTCTCGTCTTCCGTATATCCCGACAGGCGAATGACCTCCATGCGATCGAGCAAGGGTCCTGGAATATTCAGACTGTTGGAAGTCGCGACGAACATGACATCCGACAGGTCATAGTCGACCTCGAGATAATGATCATTGAAGGCGTGGTTCTGTTCCGGGTCGAGGACCTCCAGGAGCGCCGATGACGGATCGCCCCGGAAATCCATGGCCATCTTGTCGACCTCGTCTAACATGAATAGCGGATTGCGCGTCTTGGCCTTGGCCATGTTCTGGATGATCTTTCCCGGCAAAGACCCGATATAGGTCCGACGGTGGCCGCGGATTTCGGCCTCGTCACGCACCCCGCCAAGCGACATGCGAATGAATTTGCGGTTGGTGGCGCGTGCGATCGACTGCCCAAGCGAGGTCTTGCCGACGCCCGGCGGCCCCACGAGACACAGAATCGGTCCCTTAAGCTTGTTCACCCGCTGCTGGACCGCAAGATACTCGATGATACGCTCCTTCACCTTCTCGAGACCATAATGATCGGCCTCGAGTATGCGCTCGGCCTCAGCCAGATCCTTGCGGATCTTGCTGTGCTTCTTCCAGGGCACCGCGAGTAGCCAGTCGATGTAGTTGCGCACGACCGTGGCCTCGGCGGCCATCGGCGACATCATCTTCAGCTTGTTCAGTTCGGCCTGCGCCTTCTCGCGGGCCTCCTTGGGCATGCCTGCACTCTTGATCTTTTGCGCAAGCTCCTCAGCCTCGCTCGGGTTGTCCTCGAGGTCGCCCAACTCCTTCTGGATGGCCTTCATCTGCTCATTCAGATAGTACTCGCGCTGACTCTTCTCCATCTGCCGCTTCACCCGGCCACGGATGCGCTTCTCCACCTGCAGGAGATCGATCTCCGACTCCATCACCCCCAGGATGTGCTCGAGCCGGTCACGCACGTTCAGCATCTCCAGGATCTGCTGCTTTTCCTCGATTTTCAGGCTCAAATGAGCGGTGACCGTGTCAGCGAGGCGCCCCGGATCATCGATCCCCGCAAGCGAGGTCAGGATCTCGGGCGGGATCTTCATGTTGAGCTTCACATACTGATCGAACTCATTGAGCACTGAACGCATGAGGGCCTCGCCCTCCTTGTCGTTCAGATCCTCACTCGCGAGTCTGCGCACCTCCGCGGAAAACGTCTCCCCGGTCTCCACAAAGCGCGTCACCTCGGCGCGCTGCTCCCCCTCGACAAGCACCTTGACAGTGCCATCGGGCAGCTTCAGGAGCTGAAGGATGTTGGCCACCGTGCCGATGGTATGGATAGCGGTGGGCGCCGGATCATCATCCGACGCGCTCTTCTGCGCGACCAGCATGATCTGCTTGCCGCCCTCCATGGCCCGCTCGAGGGCCTTGATGGACTTCTTACGACCCACGAACAACGGGATCACCATGTGCGGAAACACGACCACGTCCCGCAACGGCAACACCGGGATGGCGGCGGAGTCCGGCGCTTGCGACAATTGCGTTTCTTCAGTCATAGCTGCCCTCGCGACGCTGCGCGCCGAAGTGGAAGGGCCCCTGGAAACCGCCCAGGGGCATGCTTGGATAAGTGGGCCCGAGCCGGCCCGAAATCAAGCCCGGCAGTGGCCGCATCGCCGGGCCGGGCACCTGCGGCGGCGTCGAGTCAGGGACGGGTCGACGCCCGCTTCGGGGTCGCCGGCTCTTCGTGATCGGCGTAGATGAGCAACGGCTTGCTCGTATCCGCAATGACGCCCTCGTCGATCACTACCTTCTTCACGTTCTCCAAAGACGGCAGATCGAACATGATCTCAAGCAGCACATTCTCGAGAATGGATCTCAGGCCTCGCGCCCCAGTCTTACGTTCCATGGCGCGATGGGCCACCTTGACCAAGGCATCGTCTCGCACCTCGAGATCCACGCCCTCAAATTTCAAAAGCTTTTGATACTGCTTGATCAGTGCGTTCTTCGGTTCCGTCAATATCTGAATGAGCGCGGGCTCGTCGAGTTCGTCCAGGACCGCAACCACGGGCAGGCGTCCGACAAATTCGGGTATGAGCCCAAACTTGATCAGATCCTCAGGCTCGACGCCACGGAATACATCGCTTGCGCGCTTATTGACCACGCGACTCTTGATCTCGGCATTAAAGCCTATACCGCTCTTTTCGGAACGGTCCTGAATGATCTTCTCGAGTCCCGAGAAGGCCCCTCCGCAGATGAACAATATGTTGCGGGTATCGACCTGCAGGAACTCCTGCTGCGGGTGCTTGCGGCCACCTTGCGGCGGCACCGAGGCTACGGTTCCCTCGATCAGCTTTAACAGCGCCTGCTGCACGCCCTCGCCCGATACGTCACGGGTAATAGACGGGTTATCCGACTTGCGGGAGATCTTGTCGATCTCGTCTATGTAGACGATCCCGGTCTGCGCCTTTTCGACATCGTAGTCACACTTCTGTAGAAGCTTTTGGATGATGTTCTCGACATCCTCGCCGACGTAGCCGGCCTCGGTCAACGTCGTCGCATCGGCGATCGTGAACGGCACATTCAGCAGGCGCGCCAGGGTCTCCGCCAGCAGGGTCTTGCCCGACCCCGTTGGCCCTATGAGAAGGATATTGCTCTTCGACAGCTCGACGTCGCCGATCTTCTCTTGATGCTCGATGCGCTTGTAGTGATTATAGACGGCCACCGACAGCACCTTCTTGGCGGTCGCCTGTCCAATTACGTACTCATCAAGGATCTGCTTGATCTCGCGCGGCTTCGGGAACTTGTTGCGGGCAAGTCCGATATCCGTCTCATCCTGCACCTCCTCGCGGATGATGTCGTTGCACAGCTCCACGCATTCGTCGCACACGAATACCGAGGGACCGGCAATCAGCTTGCGCACCTCGTGCTGGCTCTTGCCGCAGAAAGAGCAATAAAGGAGCTTGTCACCCTTGCCATCATGCTTGTCGTCTGCCATCGCTGAACCTCACTCAAGGGAACCGCCGGCCACATGCGCCTTAGCGCACACAGGACCTTGCGCTTTATTTCCCAGTCTAGCATATCCCCCTATTTACGCTTGTCGATCACCGAGTCAATCAGACCGTACGCCACGGCCTCGCCGCCATCCATAAAGTTATCGCGCTCAGTGTCCTGCTCAATCCGCTTGAGCTCCTGTCCCGTGTGTTTGACCAAAATGCTATTCAATCGTTCTCGCACCCGCAGGATCTCGCGCGCATGGATGTCGATGTCCGTCGCCTGCCCCTGAAACCCTCCGGAGGGCTGATGGACCATCATGCGCGCGTGCGGCAGGGCATGGCGCTTACCCTTGGCACCGCCTGCGAGCAGCAACGCACCCATGCTCGCCGCCTGGCCGATACATACCGTGCTAACGTCGGGCTTTATGAATTGCATAGTATCGTAGATGGCAAGCCCTGCGGTCACGGCACCACCCGGCGAGTTGATGTAGATGTGGATATCCTTATCGGGATTCTCCGACTCCAGGAACAAAAGCTGCGCCACCACCAGATTCGCCATGTGGTCCTCGACCGGACCCACAAGGAAGATCAGGCGTTCCTTCAACATCCGTGAATAGATGTCGTAGGCGCGCTCGCCACGGCCCGTGGTCTCGATCACCATCGGCACGAGCTGGGCTCGGGGCGTGAGATCGGCAGCGAATTCGGTTTTCATCATGGATCGCTCCCGGTTATTTTAAGTCAACTCCTCGAAACGCAGGGCCCTGTCGGCCACCTCCGCTTCGGCCAATAACTGTTCCACGGCCTGATCCTCAAGGACCAGGGATTCCGCCTCCGCGAGCCGCTCGCGATCGCTGTAATACCATTCGATGAAACGCGCCGGATCGTCGTAGTCGGCAGCCATTTCCTCGACGCGCGCACGCACCTTCGCGGGATCGGCCTTGAGATCACGTACGCGTATCAGCTCCGACAGGATGATGCCGAGCGCGACGCGTTCGGCGGCACGTTCGCGAAACGCGTCGCTATCGGCCGGCAACGCCTCGGCGCGCAGGCCCTGGCGCGCGAGCTGGCTATGCGCCACATCACGCAGCCGCATGGCCTCATTGTCGACCAATACCTTGGGGAGATCTATGGGATTGACCTCCCGCAGGCGCCGAAACACCTCGCCCTTGACGCGTTCGCGCACCCGCCGGTCGGCCTCGCGCGCGAGATTCTGCCGGACTTCCTGGCGCAGGCCCTCGACGCCACCCTCGGTCACTCCCAAAGATGCGGCAAAGGCCTCGTCCAGGGCGGGGAGCACGGGCTCGCCGACCTCGCCCACGGTCACATGAAACTGTGCGGTCTTGCCGGCCAAGGTCGGCACCCCATACTCCGCCGGAAACGCCACCGGGATATCGATTACCGCGCCGGCGCTCGCGCCTTTTAGGCCATCCTCGAAATCGGGCAGCAGATTCCCCGCCCCGAGGATCAGGGTATGGCCCTCGGCACGCCCTCCAGGGAACTCTTCGCCATCCAGCGTCCCCACGAAATCGATCGTCAGACGATCGCCGTCAGTCGCGGCGCGGTCGACCGTCCGAAAGGTCTGACGCTGCTTGCGCATCACCTCGAGAGTGCGCTCGACATCGGCGTCCGTGATCTCGCACCCCGGACGCTCGACTACAACCCCCTTCAGATCGAGTCGCGGGACCTGCGGATAGACCTCGAAGACCGCGACATACTGCATATCCTGGCCACGCATGAGGGCCTTGGGCTCTATCATCGGCCCCCCCGCCGCCTTCAATCCCTCGCGGTTCAAGGCCTCATAGAAGCTGTCACGCATGAGATCCTGGGCCACCTCATCGAGGAGCTTGCCGCCATACTGGGCCTCCACGATCTTAAGGGGGGCGCGTCCCGGGCGGAATCCCGCGAGCCGCGCGGTGCGCGATAGCCGCTTCAAGCGTTCCGTAAACTCACGCTCGAACTGCTCGGCCGGAACCGCCACCGTCATGCGCCGGCCGAGTCCGCCTGTTGCTTCTATGGATACCTGCATACCGCCTTCTCACGAAAGATTGGAGTAAAAGGGAAACGCGCTCTGGGCTTGATCATACCGGCTTACCCGCAAACGGCCAAGACGAAGCCCGCCGCATCCTCCTGTGGGTCACATCTTCGGGGCTTTGGTGCGAAAGGGGGGACTCGAACCCCCAAGGGTTTCCCCACTGGAACCTAAATCCAGCGCGTCTACCAATTTCGCCACTTTCGCAGGCCCCGACGGGCACGTTAGCATAAAGCGCGCGGCAACGGCCAGTCTCGACCGGCCTTAGGCGCCCACGGCCGTCAACACCCGCAGCGCCTCCTCGTAACGCGCCACGGTCTGGGCCACGACCTCTGCCGGCAAGCGGGGCGCCGGAGGGCGCTTGTCCCACGCCAGGGTCTCCAGGTAGTCCCGCACATACTGCTTGTCGTAGCTTGGCGGGCTGGTTCCGGGCCGATACGAGGCCTGCGGCCAGAAACGCGACGAATCCGGGGTCAGTACCTCATCGATCAGCACCAGCCGATCCCGTTCATCGACCGCAAACTCGAACTTGGTGTCGGCGATAATGATGCCGCGCATGGCCGCGAACGCCGCGGCCTCGGCATAAAGCCGCAGGCTCGCGTCACGCACCGCGCGCGCCAGCCCGGCGCCGAGCAGGGCCTCGGCTTGTGCATAATCGATATTCTCGTCGTGGGCACCGACCGCGGCCTTGGTGGAGGGCGTAAACAGGGCCTGCGGGAGGCGCTCAGCCTCGCGCAGACCAGGCGGCAGGACGATGCCGCATAGGGTCCCGGTACGGCGGTACTCTTTCCAGCCAGACCCGGCCAGGTAGCCGCGCACGATGGCCTCGATCGGCAAGGGCTTCAGCCGTCGCACCACCATGGCCCGGTCCGCCACCAGGGCGCGCTCCTCGGCGTCTGGCAATACCGACGCAAGCGGCCGGTCCGAGAGATGGTTGGCAACGATCCCCTGCGTACGGGCGAACCAAAACCCCGACAAGGCGTTCAGGATGCGGCCCTTGCCCGGAATGGGATCGGGCAGGACGCAATCGAAGGCCGATAGGCGATCGGTCGTCACGACCAGGAGGTGTTCGGGACCGGCGTCATAGAGGTCCCGAACCTTGCCGCGGTGCAAAAGCGGCAAGTGCAACGCCGACTCATACAATATGCTCACGCTACGTGACCTGCCCCCCTGATCATCGCCACCCCTCCCCACGGTGGCGGTCCGCGCCCACCCGGGGTTCTATCGTGGCGGCCTCGATTATGCGCCCTGGAGACCCAATAACAAACCGTTCAGGCGATGCACGAAATCCGCCCCGTCCTCCAGCGTCCCACCCTCGGCCAGGATCGCCTGATCGAATAGCAGCATGGTCCAGTCGGCGAAGCGTTGCTCCGAGGACTCGCTGCGTAGGCGCACGACCAACGGGTGGCCGGGATTGATCTCAAGCACCGGGCGGCTGGCGGGGGTGTTTTGTCCCGCGGCCTTCAAAAGCCGCTCGAGGTGGATACCAAGGTCGTGCTCGCCAGCCACCAGGCAGGCCGGGGATTCCGTGAGCCGGTGACTCACGCGCACCTCCTTGACCTTGTCGCCGAGGACCTTGGCCATACGCTCGCTCAACGCCTTCCATTCCGGTTCCTCGGTCTCCGCCACCTTGGGGCCATCCTCGTCTCGGCCGACCCCCTTCAGGTCGAGATCGCCCTTGGCCACCGATCGCAGGGCGTGGCCTTCGAACTCCGAAAGATGGGTCACCAGCCACTCATCGATGCGGTCGGTCAACAACAGCACCTCGATTCCCTTGCGGCGGAAGATCTCGAGGTGCGGGCTATGGCGGGCCGCGGCCGCGCTTTCCGCGGTCACATAATAGATCTTGTCCTGACCCTCGACCATGCGCGCCACATAATCGGCGAGCGATACCCCATCGCCGGACTCGGCGGTGGTCTGAAAGCGCAAAAGCTTGGCGATGCGCTCGCGATTGCCCGCATCCTCCACCACGCCTTCCTTCAGCACTACCCCGAACTCCGCCCAGAAGGTCCGGTATTTCTCCGGCTCCTTCTCGGCGAGCTCGGCCAGGAGATCGAGGACCTTGCGCGTCGCGCCGCTCCGTATGGTGTCGATGTCGCGACTCTTTTGCAGGATCTCGCGCGATACGTTCAAGGGCAGGTCGGCGGCATCGATCACACCGCGCACGAAGCGCAGATAGTTGGGCAGCAGCTGCTCGGCGTCGTCCATGATAAAGACCCGCCGCACATAGAGCTTCACGCCATAGCGGCGGTCGCGGTCGAAGAGGTCGAAGGGCGCCCGGCGCGGCACGAAAAGCAAGGCCGTGTACTCCTGCTTGCCCTCCACGCGGCTGTGAATGTGGGCGAGAGGCGCCTCGAAGTCATGCGCCACGTGCTTGTAGAATTCGTCGTATTCGAGCTCGGTGATGTCCTGGCGCGGTCGTGCCCACAGCGCCGCGGCCTTATTGACGGTCTCTGACGCGCCGTCGGCAGCGGGCATGACGATGGGCAGGGTAATATGGTCCGAGTAGCGGCGTATGATTGCCTTCAGGCGGTGATCGTCGAGGAATTCGTCCTCCCCCTCACGCACATGCAGGACCACCGCGGTGCCACGCTCCGGGCGCTCCACTGTCTCCACCGTATAGTCGCCCGTGCCCGCCGATTCCCACCTCACGCCCTGGGCGCTGGCGGTTCCGGCGCGGCGCGTCAACAGCGTCACCCGGTCGGCGACCATGAACGCCGAATAGAAACCCACGCCGAACTGCCCGATGAGGCGCGCGTCCTTGGCCTCGTCGCCGGTCAGCCTCTCGAAGAACCGGCGCGTCCCGGAACTTGCGATCGTACCGATGTTTTCAATGACCTCGTCACGCGTCATGCCAATGCCGTTGTCGGCGATGGTTATGGTGCGCGCGGCCTTGTCGACCTGTACGCGGATCTTGAGGTCGGAATCGCCCTCATAAAGCGATTCATCGCGCAGCGCCTCGAAGCGCAGCTTGTCGACGGCGTCGGAGGCGTTCGAGATCAACTCGCGTAGGAATATGTCTTTGTCGCTGTAGAGCGAATGAATCATGAGGTCGAGGAGCTGGCGCACCTCGGTCTGAAAGCCCAGGGTCTGTTTTTCGGTCGTCGTCATGGCCACTCGTAACCTCTAGGTGCTGTGCCGGAATACCAGCCCGCTCATTGGGGGCATGTCCCGAAAAATTCAACCTCGCGTGATCCCATGGGCCCGCAAATAGGCGGTCGCGGCCTCGACATCGAGCGGCGCGGCGATATAGCGCCCCTGCAGGACATCACACGCGGCCTCTGTCAGGAAGCGATACTGGGCGGCGGTCTCGACGCCGCTTGCCATCACCTTCAGGCTCAGCGCCCTCCCGAGCGCGATGAGGGCGAGCACCACCGCCTCGTCATGTTCGTCGCCGATCCCGGCGACGAACGCCGCCTCGATCTTGAGGGCCTCGACCCGCAGTCGGCGCAGTGAAGCGAGGGTCGGGGACGCGCCCCCGAAATTCTGCACCACCAACCGCACGCCTCGCTCCTGCAGCCGCAGGAGGCGCTCGGCCAGAGGGTCCTCGGCATCGACAAACAGTTTCTCGGCAAGCTCCAAGACGAGATCGTCGGGACGCAGGCCGCATTCCTCCAGAACCGTGTCGATCATCTCCGCCAGGCCCTCGTGCGCGCACTGATCGCCGGATATGTTGACGGCCACGGGAAAGGCCCCCAGGCCCAGATCCCGCCATCGCCGGTTCTGGCGGCAGGCCGATCGCAGCACCCACGTACCGAGCTCGACCATGAGCCCGGCCTCCTCCAGGGCCGCCAGAAACTCCCCGGGGTACTTGACCCCCTCGGTCGGGTGCGTCCATCGCAGCAGCGCCTCCATGGCCACCAATTGCCGGTTCGCGGCCCGCACCTGCGGCTGATAAACGAGCGAGAATTCCTCACGCTCCAAGGCCTGGCGGAGGTCCGCGGCCCGCGCCAGCAGAGAATCCGATGGCCGGCTCATGTCGCCACCGCCGAAGAACCGGTAGGCGTTTTTGCCCGCGGCCTTGGCCTCATACATAGCGGCATCGGCGGCACGCACGAGCGCCCGACTGTCGCCGCTGTCGTCCGGGTAGACGGCGATACCGATACTGACCCCGAGCATGACCTCGCCCAAGGCCACGACCAGCGGTTCGCGAAACGCCGCCATGATCTTGTGGACCACGGGCAGCGCATCCTGACCGGTACGCAGCCCCGGCAGGACCACCGCAAATTCGTCCCCCCCGAGGCGCGCGAGGGTATCGGTGGTACGCACCACGCGTCGCAAGCGGTCCGCTATGAGCACCAGCACCCGGTCGCCGGTGCTATGACCGAGCGTATCGTTCACCCGCTTGAATCCATCCACATCCAGAAACAGCAGCGCGACCGCCCCGCCGCCCGCCCGGACCTCGGCCACGGCCCGCTCGAGACGCTCATGGAACAGGAGGCGATTGGCAAGTTCGGTCAACGGGTCGTGCGTCGCCTGATGGGCCAGACGCTCGGTCAAGACGCGCTTTTCTGCGGCATCCCGCAGCGACAAGACCACGCCCGCTAGACGGCCATCGGGACCATGACGCGGCGCCGCGCCATACTCCACAGCCACACCGTGGCCGTCGCGATGAAACACCAGTGCCTCACCCGACACCAACGCCTGTCCGGCAAGACACTCGGCCACAGGATCGAACGGGGTGCCCCGATATTCATCGAGACAGGGCAGGACATCGTGGAGCACGCGTCCGTGCACCGCCGACTGCGTCCAGCCGGTGAGTCGCTCGGCGGCGCGGTTCAGGTATTCGATGCGGCCGTCGCGATTGGTGGCGAACACCGCCTCGGCGAGCGACTGCACAATCCCCTCGATCTCGATCTTGGCCTCGGACCATCGTCCTTCCACCGCGATCCGTTCGCGAACCAGCCGCGTCTCGCCGCGCACCACGCTCACGTACACGATTCCGATCGCCGCCCATACCGCGCACAGCCAGATCGCGGCCCCATAGGCGGCCTCGCGGCCGCGCGCATATACCGCGCCTAACGGCCTCAGGGCAAAGACCGCAAACGCATAACCGGGAACCCGTTGATAAGCACCCAACCAGCGGTTGCCATGCCCCCCGAGGTCGACGGTCAGGCGGCCGGCCGGCCGTTGACCGCCGATCGGGATGCGCATCGCCGCCGATGGCACCGGCAGCGGCGGGCCGATCGCGACGACCGGACCGGGATCCCAGGAAAGGCCCGCCACGGTCGGGGCGCGGACCATCGCGCCGAGCCCCCCGGACCGCCCTCGGCCAGGCGACCACAATGCCCAGATCAGGAATCGCACGCGCGGTCCCGCGCGCACCGCAAGCCACATCGGTACGCCCTGACCGGTGCGCGGCCGCCCCACGCGGAAGGCGCCAGCCGATTGGGTACGCGCCCAACCGCTCGTACCCCTAGTCCCGGGAACGGCGGACGGCCCGGTCGGTGCACGCCACCATACCGACCCATGGGGACCGAGCACTGCCAACGCTATGATCGCCCGCCGGTGCGCCATAAACCGCTGACCCAGCCGGCCGATGCCGAGATAATCGCCTCCACGGCCAAGCCGTGGCAGACGGGCGATGTCCCGCCCTAGAGACGCCAGCGCCACCTGTTCGTCCCGCAGACGCCAGCGCACGGCCGTCGCCATAAGCCGTGTCGCGCTAAGCAGGGCGCGGGAGGCATTGTGCCGCGCCCCTGTCCAGGAGGTGATGGCGTAGCCGGCCGCCGCCAGGGTCGCGAGCAGGGCGAGCCCGGCAAACGCCGCAATCCGCCAGCGCCGCGATCGCCCGATACCTGCGTTACTCATAAGACAGGGTGTTCATGGGCCGCGCCGCGCGGTCGCGGGCCGCGGGTCCGGCAACGCTTGCGCTTTCGCCGTCCGCGGTCCGGCGGCGCACACCCCGCGCGCAAGCGGCCGGCCCGATGCGCGACCAACGATCACTCACGCCCGGCGACCGCGCCACGAGCGCCCCAAGATGCCCAGACAGGACCGCCCATGCGGCTCCCTACCCCCGATTTTTCTATCTTAGAGTATAGCCGAGTCGGCACCAGGACCCGAACCCCGTGGCCGACCCGGCCTTCGGCCATTGATTCCCATTCCCGACATGCACTACCATTCGCGCGCAATCCATTCGGCTTCTTGGACACGCCTGCACGCCGAGGACCACGATCGACGCGTAGCCGGCGACATCGGGCGCACCTCACGCGCCCGCCGGGACCGCCCCAACCCGGATGGCACCCATCATCCCTCGACGATCAGGCAGGATCTCGGGGGATACACGATTATTGACCAAAACCGCCGCAGGTGCCCTCGATCGAATGGTGCCCGGCCCTGGAGTGGCGCAGCCCATGATGGCCCATCTCGCGATTGCCGACCTTACGCACAGGCCAGAGCTATTTGTCTTTCTGGAGGCCGTGGTATTTGCCGCCTTCTATGTCCGCGCGACCATAGGTTTCGGGTCCGGCCTCATCTCTGTGGCGTTATTGTCCCTGAGCTTCCCGGTCAAGGAGGTGGTCCCGGTGGTGCTGCTGCTCGACCTCTTGGGATCGATACTACTCGGGGCCTATGACTTTCGGGAAATGCACTGGCGGGAGCTCACATGGCTCATCCCCGGCTCGCTCGTGGGTCTTGCGATCGGGGCCCTCGTCCTCGCCCATACCCACGCCCAAAGGCTCACACTGTTCCTTGGGATCTTCATCCTCGCCTATGTCGTTTATGCGATCGTCGCCAAACCGGAACGTATGCCGCGTATCGCGCGCGCCTGGGCCCTCCCGCTCGGGGTCTTCGGGGGTATAGTCGGCAGCCTCTACGGGGGAGGAGGTCCGCCGCTCGTGGCCTATCTGCAGATGCGCCATCTCGACAAACGCGCCTTTCGGGCCACATTTCAGGCCATCGCGCTTACCGATAACATCGTGCGCGGCGGACTCTACATCGGCTTTGGGTTGCTCACATGGCCGCTCACGGTCGTCTTCGCCGCCATGGCGCCGGCCGCCGCCCTCGGACTCTATCTCGGCAACCACCTGCACATGCGCATCAACCAACGCATGTTCCTGCGGGCCACGCTCGCGCTACTTACGGCAGTCGGCGTCAAGTATCTCGTCTGACCCGGCGGTCAGGACCGCTCACGGGACGCCCAAGGCCACGGGGACGCACACCACGCCCCGTGGCGCACGCCTCAACGCATGGGGAACTGGTAGGTCATGCCCACCAACAATTCGTCGGCGTTCTGTTTCGGGCCCCCGGCTACACGGGGATCGATGATCACATCGTATTCCGCACGCACATCCCACCGGCGCATGACGCGATAACTGACGCCCGCCCCTATAATCGGCCGCGTGCTGTTGCGGATGAAGGCATTACGGTCGCTATGAATGCTGGCGAGACCCAGGCGCGCCAGGAAGTGCAGGCCACGAAAACGAGGAAGCGGGGCGCGGTACAAGGCGCTGGCGGTGAACAGTCCGATATTGGCGGGGTTCGCGCTCAGAAACTGATAGCCAAGCTCCAGGCCGACCGGAAAAGACCGTGTCGAAAGGCCGCCATAAACGCCGATCGGGGAGGTACCGGCGAGCGCGCCACCGGTCACACCCACATCACCACCCACCCAGACGCGCGCGAAGCTCGCAGCCGGACAGGCGCACAGGGCCACGAGAGCTGCCATCACGAAACGGTTTCTCATATCATCATCTCCTTTGATAGTATTTCGATATTCTTATTGAGCGCGCCCGCTTGGCCCGCCGGACGCGCTAGTCTAATCGGTCTCCCGGTTGCCGGAAAGCGCCTCCGTGGGCCTCCCGATGGAACTTATCGGCCCCAACCTTCACAAATGGTAACAACCCACCATCAAGGCGGTGCCTACCATAACATGGACATGGATATCGAGAGCCTCACACACGCGGCCGCTTGCCCATTTCCCGACAAAACTGCCGGCATGGCCGACGGATCGTGAGGGGGATTATGCAACTGTCGCGAATTCGCCGACGAGTGGCCGTGGCGCTGCGCCTCGCCGGGCTGCATGGGCGTTCGCGGCACATGAAACACAAGCTGCGCCTACTCGGCCGCCGACAGCTCGCCTTGACCCAGGAGATCGCGTGGCTGGAGGCGCGCCGCCGACATTCCATGCCGCCGGCGACCGGTCACCCCACGCCCGACGAGCGCACGGGCCCCATCTGGATCCATGCCCCATGGCGCGCCGGGTCGACCTATGTCTGGAACAAGTTCCGGTCGTGCCCTCAATACCTCGCCTTCTATGAACCGTTTCACGAGTCGCTTGAGACGCTGACGCCCACGGCCGTGGCCGGTGCCACGGCCAGATCTTGGCCATCTGGCCATCCCCCGCTCGACGCCCCCTATTATCGTGAGTTCGAACCGTTGCTGATCCCCGGCGGCGGCGTACGCGGCTTCGAGCACGCCCTGCCCTACACCTATTATTTTGTGAACGATGAACCCTTGGCCTGCCAGCGGGCCTATCTGAACGACCTCGTCGCGCATGCGCAGTCCCTCGGGCGCCGTGCGGTGTTCGGTTTTTGTCGGTCGACGGGGCGTGCGGCGTGGTTTAAGCGACACATGCCCGGTGTCCATATCGCCCTGACCCGTGATGGCCTGGGTCTATGGCGCTCGGCATTCGGCCGTAGCCAGACCCACGGCGACCTCTATTTCGTGACGCGCCCCCTCATCATCCTGCTACTCAGTCGGCGCGACCCCTGGATCGCTGATTACCTCGCGGCCCTCGATCTCGACCCCGTCCCGCGGCTCAGCGATGCCGGGCGGGCGCAGCGCGAGGCCGAACGCCTGGCGATCCGCGACCCGGACCTTACGATGCGCGCGTTCGCCGCGGTGTTCGCGCTCGGCACCGCCCTGTCACAGCGCCACGCCGACGTCGTGATGCCGATCGAGGCCTTGTCGACCGAGGCCGGGCGGCGCAGCCTGGACGCGTCACTGGCCGGACGCTTCGATGTGGCGCTTGATTGGAGCGATTGCGCCATCCCGGTATGTACCGCACGCGCCGGCGATGAGCCCTTCCTCGAGTACTGGCACGAGGCCCTGCGCCGCGCCGAGGCCTGTGTCCCCGATCCGCATGCGTCCGCGCCCGAACACGCAGGCCGCGTGCCCGCGCACCCCTCCGCCGACCGCATCTATGGCCCCGCGGGAGCGCGCCGGCTGGTCTCGCTCAAGCGCACATCGGAAGGCAGCTGGCCGCTGTCCGAGGAGGTCTGATGGCGGGCGCGCTGACCCCGCCGGGGGTGATGGCACGCCACGACCGCGCGCCGTCCGATGCCATAGCCGCATCGCACCTGCGACGGGTGCTTATCATCATGCCGCAACTGCTCGGCGATGCCGTGCTGTCATCGGTGCTCATCAGCGCACTCCAAGACATGATCCCAGACAGCCGGATCGATATCCTGGTGCACCGACCGCTGGCCGAACTCTTTATGCATAACCCGGCGATCGCCGCCGTCCATACCGTCGAGCGGGATTGGCGTAAAAAGGGCCTGTGGCGTACCGCCGGACCGCGCTGGGCCTTGATCCGCGCCCTGCATGCCCGCCACTATGACCTGCTCATACAATCGCCCCATACCACCGACGGCTCGTGGGGACCGGCGCTCAAAGCGCTCCTAGGCATCCCCTACGCGGTCGGCGCGTCGCCCGCCACGCACGGCTCCCCCCTCAAGCGGTTCATGTGGCGACGGCTGTTCACCCATACCCTGCCCTCGCCCCCCGATCCGAACCACCGGCATGTCGCCGAATGGCATCTCGATCTCTTGCGCCGCCTAGGCCTGAACCCGAGCCCCGCAGCGCGGCGCGCGACGATCGAACCCGGACCGGCGGCGCGCGCGCGCATCGACGCACTGCTCGCCTCGCGCCATATCCCGCAGCGGGGCTTCGTGCTGTTTGCGCCACTTGCCGGACAACGAGGCCGAACCCTGCCGGCGTCCCTGTGCCGGGACTTCCTCGACCACTGCGAGGACCGGGGCCTTACCGTGGTCATCGTCAGTGGTCACGAGGCCTGGCAGCAGACCTTTGCCCACGCGCTCGCCCAAGGTCGCGGTGATCGCATGGTCGATCTCGCCGGGACCCTTACGCTCGCCGAGCTTGCCGCCCTGGCATCGGCCGCGCGCGTCTTCGTCGGCGCGGATTCCGGCCCCATGCATATTGCCGCGGCCATGGGCCTGCCGGTGATCGCATGCTTCGGGCCGGGCGACCATCATCGTTTCCACCCCTGGCAGACACGCCAGTCGCTCATTCTCGCGCACCGCTCCTGCCAACCCTGCGAACTCGATGGCTGCGGCAACAGCGGCCATGCCGACTGCCTCCATGACATCCAATCCCGCACGTTATTGGATGCGTTTCAAGCCTTCGAGGCCTCGTCCGAACCGATAGCCTCGGCGCGCACCTATTAGGACAAGTGGCCACCACGGGCCGCTGTCCCACCGGCATTCCGGAATTACCGGCAAGGCATAGACAAACATCAAGCCCTGCCGTAGACTGATTCTATGGGCGTGTCCTGAAGAACGTTCGTCCGCCGATAACGATAAGGGGTGACCACAGCGCGGACGATGGACACAACCGGGGCGTAGTAGAGAGCGGGCCGGGGTTGGCCCGTGCGCCTTCGTGACAACCATCAGGGAAACACACGGAAATCATGCCCGGCTCATGAGCCGGCGGCGGGGGTGTGGGCGTTTGCGTCCCGCTCCTGGCGCTGGCGCACGTACGGGCTCCGAACTGTGCTCGCGGCTGCACGCCGCGGCAACGATCGCATTTTCGCGGTGGCGATGACCTGATGGCGTTACGTGACTGGAAACCTCTCCTGGCCATATTGGTGATAGCGCTCGCCTGGGCGTCGACGTCAAAGGCCCATCTCGTCTCCATCGCGCTCTACTATGGTGCCCATCCCCCACGCCATTCGCTCCAGGCCTTTCACTGGGTCGTAGTCCAGCCGGACGCGCACTTCTCGCCGCGCCGCTTCGATAAAATGGGTCGATCCGCATTTGCCTATACCAGCGTGGGCGAAGCCTCCCCGGGCGAGTACACCAAGATCCCGCCGGGCTGCGTTCTCGGCAAGGACCGGGCGTGGGGTACGGCAATCCTGAACCAGGCGCGCCGGACCTGCCGGCAGGATTTCCTCCGTCATGTCCTGACGCCCCTCTGGAAACAGGGGTATCGGGGCTTTTTTCTCGATGACCTCGATGCCTATCGCCAAGCGGTCACCACGGCCGGCGCCCGGGCCCGCCAGCGCCAGGGATTGATCCGCCTGATCCGCGCCATCAAGGCCTCCCATCCCACGGCGCGGCTTCTCCTAAACCGCGGCTTTCGCCTGTTGCCCGCCATCCACACACTGGTCACGGCGGTCGCCGCCGAATCCTTGTTCGACGGCTGGGACCAAAAGACCAGGCGCTACCGGCCGGTCCCAAAAGCCACCCATCGACGCTTGCTACGCAAACTTCTCGCGGCCCGCCGGCTCGGGCTCCCGGTCATCGCCATCGACTACCTGCCGGCGCGCCAACGGCGCCAGGCGATCGCCGACGCCCGGCGTATCGCCGCCCTGGGAATCAGTCCGTATGTCACCAACGGCCGGCTGTCGATACTCGGCGTCGGCACGATCCATGTCATGCCGCGCAAGATCCTCATGCTCTACAGCGGTCCCCAGGATGCCCAGCACACCTCTCTCAACTGGTACGCGGCCATGCCCCTCAACTATCTGGGCTATAGCACGCGCATCGAAAATGTCGCTTTCGGTCTGCCGCATGGCACCCTGGCGGGGCACTACGCCGGTATCGTCACCTGGTTCGCGAACGATCATATACCGCAAGCGGCGGCGGTCTATCGCTTTCTGCGCCGGCAGATGCGCGATGGGGTGCCAGTGGCCATCCTCGGGAGCTTTGGATTCGCGGCCGACGCCGGACATCTGCATCCGCTCGGCCTTTCAGTGGGCCACATCCCGCGCGGTCTCATACGCAACCGCGTGACATTCAGCGATCCGCGATACATCGGCTTCGAAACCCGTCCCGTGGCCGCCGCCCCCAACAATTTCCTGCCGCTTGCACTGCGTCGCGGCCAGCGGCTTCTCACGCTGCAAGACGCGCGCGGGCAGGGCGAGGACGCCGCCGGCCTCACCCCCTGGGGCGGCTACGCGTTGTCGCCCGACGTCGTGAGCTACCTCGGCGCGCTGCCTGGCCGCAAGGGCCGCGCCCCCGCCGCCTGGATCCTCAACCCGTTCCGGTTCCTGCGCCGCGCCTTACGATTGCCGGCGATGCCGGTCCCCGACACCACCACCGAGAGCGGGCGGCGCCTGCTTATGGCCCAGATCGACGGTGACGGCTTTGCCAACAAGAGCTGGATCTACCGCTATCGCGACCGCTACGCGGGCGAGGTCATCCTAAAGCAGATCCTAGACAAGTACCGGCTGCCGACGTCGGCGTCCTTCATCGTCTCCTACTTCACGCCGCACGGCCTGTTCCCCAAGGCCGCCGCGCACCTTACCGCCATAGCGCGCCGCATCGCCGCCCTCCCCTGGGTGGAGGTCGCCTCACACACCTTCTCCCACCCCTTCAACTGGCCAGCGCTCGAACACGACCCCGCGCTCATGGGCCATAAGGGCGACATGCGCTACGGCTATGCGCTCACGGTCCCAGGTTATACGCGCTTTAGCGCCCACAAGGAGGTCGGCTGGGCCATCCGCTGGATAAATCGCCATATCGCGCCACCCGGCAAGCGCGTATCGCTCCTCCAGTGGTCCGGGGATTGCGATCCCGATGCCCGCGTGCTGGCCCTCAGTTATCGCGCCCATGTCCTCAATCTGAACGGTGGCGGCGCCACCGAGACCGACGCCGAACCATTCGTCACGAAGGTGCGGGGGCTTGGGATATTCAAGGGTCTATACTTCCAGGTGTATGCGCCCATGCAAGACGAGAATGTCTACACGCACAGCTGGACGAGCCCCTATTATTATGGCTATGTGCGCGCCATCCAGACCTTCAAGCTCACCGATAGCCCAAGGCGCCTGAAACCCCTGGACATCTATTACCATTTCTATTCGGGGGCGCGCGTGGCGGGTCTGCGCGCGTTGCGCACCGTGATCACCTGGGCCCTGCGGCAACGCACCGATGCCATCTTCCCCTCGCAGTTTGCCCACATCGCCGTGGACTTCGGGCATGCGGTCATCGCCCGCGGCGCGCACAGCTGGTATGTCAGTGATTTCGGCGCGGATCGCGAATGGCGCATCCCGGTGCGCCTTGGGTACCCGCGCCTGCGCGGCACCAAGGGCCTTGCCGGTTTCGATCGCCATGGCGCCGTGCGCTACATCCACGTCGCCCCGCCATCCGCGGGCGCGCCGGTCAGGATCCGGCTCACGCCTACCCGGCCGCGCGTACCTTATATACACGACGCCAACGCCACGATCACCACCGCCTTCTATGACGGTACGGATCTGTCTTTTGCCCTCGATGGCCACATGGGGCTGCGATTCCGGCTCGCCAACGCCGGCGGCTGCCGGGTCCTGGATGGCCACCGGCCGATCCACGGGCGCATCACCGGACCCCTGATCACCTACCACCTGGAGGCCCACCATGGTCGCTTCACGGTTCGCTGCCCCTGACATCGCGCGCGAGCGCCTGGCGCCGCCCGCGCTCGTCGCGGGCCTGGCGCTCGGCATCGTGTTGACGCTCGTGCTGCTTTTTAATCCGGCGTCGTTTTTGCAGCGCATCCAGCATTCGCACGCGCCCGCGGTCGACCTTTATTTCGTGAAAGCGGCCGCACGCCACACTCACAGCAATGCCGTCATGCTGCTGCTCGCACGCCGGGAAATCGACGCCGGGCATGATCTCGCGGCACTGCGGGTGCTGGCGCCGCTCATGCCGCACGCCGCCAGCCGTGCCTATCGACAGCGCCTGCGCTGGCTCACCTATCGCGACCTGCTGGCAATGAACTACCGCTACCCCAAGGGCAGCGCGCAGCGCGCGCGCAACGAACATGCCCTGCGCCTGCTCATCGGCCCATTGCGTCACGGCGCCGGACGGCAGGCGCTGCGCGCGCTGGCCCAGGAGGCCGTTGCCATTCATGACGAGGGCACGGCGATCGCCATCTATCGCGGCCTCGCCCGCCACGACCGTGTGCACCGCGCGGCGCTCTATGCCCTGGCGGCCAGTGCCGCCGACGACCTCGGTCACCCCCGCGAGGCGGCGCGCCTCGATTTCGCGGCCCAACGCTATGCCGCCACACGGTCCGCCGAGGCCCGCTATTTTCTGGCGGCCCTGCAGGTCTTGCAGAGCCACAATGACGTAGTCCTGGCGGTCGCCGAGGGCGGCCATCATTTGGCGCACCTCGCCCGCGACCCGGCGATCCTGCGGCGCATGATCGCGCTTTCACGCGCCGCCAACCTGCCGCACGTGGCGGCGCGCTACGCCCGGCGCCTGCTGGGCATGACATGATTCCGCGATACGCACACCGGCTGCTCGTGCTCGGCACGGCCCTGGCCGCGGCTATCGCGCCATGGCCCGCCGCCTACGCCGCAAGCGTGGGCGGGCAGCCGCACGAGCCATACGACCGGCGCGACTACCTGCTCTCCTATAAGGTGTTCCTGAATGCAGGCCAAGTGCATGCCGCCTACCGCGTGGCCCGGGCGGCGGTCGCAAGCCGGCCGCATACGCGTGCGTGGCGGCGGCGGCTGGCGCGGACGGCATTATGGACCGGGCACGATCGCACCGCCTTGCGCGCCATGGTCTATCTCGCGCGCCACGGCGAGATTGCCTACCTAAAGCCCGCCTGGACGCTGGCGAGCGGGCTGTCAGCGTTCACACGCCTGACCGAGCTGCTTAGCCTGCGCCTTGCACGCCACCCGGGCGCGCCGGCGCTGGTCTTGGAGATGAGCCGCCTCTATCAGATCCAGGGACATCCGCAGCGCGCCATCGCGTGGCTCGAGCAGGCGATGCGCAAGGACCCTCACCGGCGCTACCTGTGGTCCATCATAACGCTCGACAACAGCCTGGGTGCGCAGGCCCACGAACTCGCCGCGTTGCGCGCCTATACACGCCGCTATGGGGCGATATCGCGCGTGCTCTTGACCGAGGCGTCGCTCTTCTACGACCGTGGACAGGTCGGCCGCGCCTACCGCCTGCTCGCCGCCCATGCCGCCACGGTGTCGCCCCGCCACTTCGCCTACTATCATACGCTCGGAGAGCTTGCGTGGATGCGTCAGGACTTCCCCGCCGCGCGTAAAGCTGCGCAGGCCCTCTATGCGCGCGGCACCGCCACCCAGGGGGACCTCGCCCATCTCGTGCTGCTGAAGGAGCGCCGCCACCCGCGCGATGCCTACCGGCTGGCGCTCACGGGCTTCCGGCTCTATCACACCCCAGTGTTCTTCTTTGCCATGTTGGGCATCGCCGAACGGCGGCACTCGCGCGCCTTGCTGACCGAGGCCTTCGCGCAGATCCGCGCCGACGATACGGCGCAGCTTGTCGGCAACCCCTATTATTGGACTGGACTGGCCCGTTACTGGGCCGTGCAGGGGCGCGACCTGCGGGCCGAACACGTATACCGTGAGGCCCTGCGGCGCTTTCCGCAGAACACCGCCATCCTCGGCTCCTATCTGTGGTTTTTCGTAGCCACGGGGCGCGCGCCGCATCTGGCCGCCACCCTGCTCACATGGGCGCGAATCATTGATCGCAACCGCTCCCTGTGGCTCCCTTATGCGCTCAGCTTTCTGACCCTGAACGAGCCGCGTCTTGCGCTCCCCTATCTGCGCGCCCTGGTGCGCCGCCACCCCGACGATCCACGGTTTTTGTTGCCGCTGGCCGACAGTCTCGCCAAGGACGGCCGCGCCGGCGAGGCCATTGCCGTCCGCCGCCGCGCGTTTGCCATTCTCCTGACCCCTGACAGCCCCCCGATGCGCCATAAGGCGCGCCAACGTGCGGCGCTCGCCGTCGATCTCGCTACCGCCCCGACGGTCATGGCACTGCTCGCCGCCGAAGGTCGCGGCCGTCATGCGCCTGTGCGTCGCGATGTCCTGCTCGGTTACGCACTTGCGCGCGCGGCCTATGCACCGGCCGACTACGCGGCCGCGCGCGGCCGTCATGCGCCCCCGTGGGCGGCGCTCGCCGTGGCGCTCGCCGGACACGACGGCATGCGTATACGCGATCTCCTCGCCCATCACGATCTCACCCTGCCGCGCGTAAGCCGGGTCGATGCCGCGGCCGCTGTCGGCGAGCCGGCGCAGGCGATCTCGGCGGCCTTCGCAAGCCTCGGCGAGAGCCGCTCCGATATCGCGCTCGCGCGCCGGTACCGGGATCTCGCGCTGCACCAATCGGATCGCCTGGGCGCCCAGATCCAGTATCTGCGCAGCGCCGGTTTCAGTGCTTTCTATTACACACATCTTTCTGTCAACAAAGCATGAGGCATCGATGAATATCGATAGGTAATCGAATGGCCTGTCTTATGCGTTGCAGAGATGCCGGCGAAAGTCCCGCACGAGCGGATAGATCCAGATACTTTTGACGGGCTTTGCGTGGCGATGCAAGACGTCGAGCTTACCGCGCCCTTGAGTATCCCCAAGGTTTTGCCAGTTGGCCGCCTTGTAGCAGGTACCGGTAAAGCGCGGCTTCTCGACGAAGGTTTCGAGCAGAACCGGGCGATAGCTGTAGCGGGCGTGCCAGTCGTCGGGGAGTCGGCGGCTGACCAAGGCCAGGATCCGTGAGGCCAAGTTTGGGCAATGGATCCACGGCAGAATAAGGAAACGGGCATTGTTGACGATCAGGTGCAGATTGCGTTGCCGCTGATCGACCGTCCAGCCGATGGCCTGATCGCGGGGCTTGACCTTCCAGGCGCTGGCCCCGAAGCCCAGGGCCGCGACGATCTGGCCTTGGGCGCGTACGAAGTAGCGCAGTTGCGCCCCGGGCATGAGGGTATGCCCGAGGTAGTGGTGGCGTTCGATATAGGCGTTCCACAGCCGCGATTCGGCTCTGCCGAGGACCGGATCAATGGTGAGCGTAGCGAGATCGATGGCCGGGATGACGGCGGGTTCGCAAACCGCCTGTTCGATGTCCGGATAGGACCGGTAGGTGACGGGCTTGGGGTTGCGCGGCGGGGGCAGTGTGATCAGCCCATCGGCGTGCATGCGGTTGAGGGCCACGCGACAGCTCATATCCTTCAGAGCGCCATTTTCCCGGCGCCATCCGAGCCTCTCACAGACTTCCCGGGATAAACGAGCACGGTTCATCTGGGGGGTCGTGAGCCACTCGCGGATCAGCGCGATCTCGGCTGGTGTAAACTCTCGTCCGCAGTAGCGCATCGTTCAGCTCGAGTCGCGCGGGCTGAGGACATGTTTATGGGCACGCAGTGTCTCGACCGTCTCGTAAAGACTCGTCCAGCCGCGCCAGAGCACGGTGACGCCGGGTTCGCCATCCCCCTTGCGGCCCAAGTGGCCGCCGAGCCGGCCCAGCATGCGCACCATGTCGCGCAGCGTCGGGGCAGGACCTGCGGGGGGCAATGCCCGCGTGACGCGGATATGCAGCGCTTCGACCTCCTCCTCGGAGAACACCTCGGTGGCCGGCCGATCCGGGTGCGCGCGGGCCAAGTAGGTCACATGCATCAGGCGCACGCCGATGATGCTGAAAAGCGTCAGATAGCGCTTGAGGCGCAAGGCCTCCTCGAGCAGGCAGTCCTCGACCTTGCAGCCGGATTTGAGCACCTTATGCCAGATCTCGATGCCCCAGCGCCGCCCATACCACCGCACCTTCTCGGTGGCGGACGCGAAGTCTTTGACGATGAGATTTGTGAGCAACACCCAGCTGATCGGCTCCACCCCGGCCGGCGGGGACGACTCGGTCGCCCCGATCAGGGTGACGGTCACAGGCTCGCTGGAGCCGGACGTCTGGGCCGCCCCACGGCGCGGTGGGGGCTGGATCGTGACCTCGGCTGTGCGCACCTCGATCGCCGCCGTGCGCGCCTTACGACTGCCGTTGCCAGGAACCTCAATCGTCATGCTCCCCCATGCCGGGGCATCGCTCAACGCCTCGAGCATCCGCGTGCAGCCCGCGCTGTCTTCGGGCACGAGCTTGCGGTCGGTGCGCGCGCGGATGAGATAGTGCGCCTGCAGGTCCTGGGCGCGTGTCAAGAACTCGAAGAAGTCCGATTCGCGGTCGGCCACGGTGACGACCGGCACGCCCGCGGGCGCCCGCTCGACCGTCTCTTTGAGCGCAATAAGCCATTTCGCGCTCTCTTTTTCCTCGATCGCCGTGACCTGCAGGCGCTCGATCTTCTCCTGATAGTCTTCCTCCGGGATCTCCCCGCGCGCCCAGATGCTTTGGCTCACGATCCCGAGCGGCACGCCCGAGGTGGTGAAGGCCAGTGCGTTATGCATGATGAGGCCCCGGTCATGCGCGGCGTTGCTCTTGCCAATCGGTCCGAGGCCCCGAGTCCTGACGTGCCGGCCGTAGGAGAAGAAGACCGTGTCCTGCATCACCAGCACCGCACCCCCGCAGCCGGCCATGCGCGCGGCCGTCGCTTCCCAATGGGGTTTGAGGATCCCCGCCGCGCTCGCCTTGGCATTATTGAACAGCCGATACGCCGCTTGCGTACTGGCCCAATTGCCGCACGCTTCATTGATCGGCGAGCCGGGAGATTGGGCGAGATATTCCGCAGTTTTCACCAAGCGACGATCCAGGCGTTTATCGGAGAGGTCGGCGCGGGCAAACTCTTGTCTCACCCACTCGACCGACTCTGTGCCGGCCTCCATGATCGCCCGCACATCCGGATCCCCACAACGCCTCGACTTTTGCACGCCGTCCGCCTGTCCTTGTCGCACGCCGCGACAACCGCCACCTTACGCAATCTCGGCGCGTGTGTCCAGCACTTTCGTTAGGCGCGTCAAACAATCAGAGAAAATCGCCAAAGATGTGTGCAATAGAAAGGCTATAAGCGGCCCTGCTCATTGTGTTTCCCAAAGGCGCCAGACATGCGCCATGTAGGTGGCGACGGTTCTCTTCCGCTGGCCCCAGTCCTGACAGGGGCGAGACCAATACTGCCACTCGCCGCCAACCCCTTGCTGAAATGTGGGGGACTGGTGAACGCCGCCACCGGGATGTGGCTTATCGTTCCTGGGATAGATCGCCTGAATACGAGGCGAAACATGTGGGCCTCCAGGTGGAATATTCGGGAAATCCTGTGGTACGACAAAACCGAGCCGGACCGTTTGGCCTATGCAGCGCCCAATCTCGACTGGGTAATTAAAGAAAATATGATCGGGATGACCCCGCAGGATCTGGGGCTCATACCCGAGAGCCCGAAGGCCCTCCACGAACCCCGTCGGTCCGATGCAGTCCGATACGGGCGTTGGCCCGATCGAGACGATCTGAAAGCTCATGCGATCGTGCATCTTAATCTCTTCATCGCCTTTGCCCTGGAAACTAACCTTGTGGTTGCCGTTGATTTCTAACAAGTAGTTAGTGGACGGGTCTCTCTTCCCGAATTCCCTAATGATTTCGTTCGGCGTCAATTTACCCTTCGTCGTCTCATACTCCTCGCCGTCCACGATGAAGTGGATTTCCTGCTCATGATTCTTCGTCTTGTGAGGCTCCCCCGTTGTTTCCTGATTTTCCATCATAGTTCCCTCGCAATTATGGGCCCCGTCCGGCTGGTCCGGGCTTCCGTTTGCGTACTATCCACTGCGCTGCTATGTTTGTCAAGCAGTTCATTAGCGTCGCTTGACGTATCAAGCAAAAGGCGTAAAGATGGCATGCGAACCGCATCTCTTAAAATCTAAGGGAACACTCATGGCAAAAATCGACGACCAGAAATCACTTAGCGATTCTCTGGGCGCGCACCTTATGCGATTGCGCACGGCCGCAGGCATGTCGCTACGACAGGTCGAGGATGCCACAAAAAAAGAGATCTCTAACGCCTATTTAAGCCAGTTGGAAAACAATAAGATTGCAAGACCCTCTCCGAATGTCCTACATGCACTGGCTAACGTATATAAAACATCCTATGAGGATTTGATGAAACGCGCGGGCTATCTATCTTCGGATACCGAAGCATCAGGGCAAAAGAAGGGCAAAGTCGCAACGTTCGCCGTCCAGGGGCTAACGCCCGAGGAGGAAAATGCCTTGCTCGAATATCTTGCCTTTATTCGTAAACAAAGACGCAAATGATCAGGCCAGACGACTCCCTGCTAAACCCACATCAGCTCGCAAATGTTCAGTGTCACGCTGACAAGTTATTGCGGGAAGCATCAGCGACGGGGCGCTTCCCGACACCAATCGACGATCTAATGGCAGCGGCAAAGCTAACGGTGATTGATGATGAGGTGTTGAATGAAAGCCTGCTACGTCAGTTTGTAACTAAAGCGAAAGCGGGTATTACAACCATTAAATCTGCCCTAGGCAAAGTGCTTGGCCTTTTTGAAGCGAACGACAGATTTGTGATAATCGACAGGAACGCCCCAAAGCCGCGCATCCCATTCATCAAGCTTCATGAGGCAGGTCATGGCACGATGCCGCATCAGAGCAAACTCTACAGGATTATGAATGACTGTGAAAAAACGCTCGAGTCTGATATTGCCGACCTCTTTGAACGGGAGGCAAATGTTTTTGCGTCCGAGGTTCTCTTCCAAGGAGAAAGATTCTCGGAGGAAGCCCACAGCCAAAATTTCGGCATTAAGGTCCCAATGATGCTTGCGAAGAAGTACGGAGGATCGAATTACGCAACATTCAGGCGCTATGTCATGACTAATCCACATGTCTGCTGCGTAGTTGTCTTGGAACAACCTGTGTATGCGCAAGATGGAGATTTTACCGCCGATGTCCGGCGTGTGGTAATGTCGAAATCGTTCGAAAGAATCTATGACGGAAAAGTGCTATGTTCTACAGTAACCAACGGCCATCCGCTTGGGCCATCGATTCCCCTTAACGGGAAGCGTATGAGCCCCAACAAGGAGATCGTATTGATGGACCGTAATCGTGATAAGCGAATCTGTATCGCTGAAGCATTTAACACGACCTACCAGATTCTTGTTCTCATCCGAGATACCGGCCCGGGAACTAGGCCCGGAATTATGATCCCGGCCGTTTCCTTTTGATCCGCGTCGCCGTCGGCATCCATACGGCTTTTTCAGAAACTGGCAACAAAGATTCCCCGGTGAATCTATCGGACTTGCCGTGGCCGTCACCATTGGCCAGATAGTGGACCTTAATTCTTTACATCTTTAATGGAACCCAGAACCTACCACGATATTTTGAACCTACGTGCCTAATGAAGCCATCAATTGGTAAGTGGGCAAATTGTCTGTATGCCTATGACTGACACTTTCGACCGTCACTGGCCGACCCAAAAGCTTCGCCAGGGTGATCATGTGCTGCGTTCCGCGACTCTTTCCATCCCACAGCGCGATCACGCGGTTGCCGTACGCCGCCATATGGAGATTGCGATCTAACCCTGCTGACGCATTGAAAACAGAGCCCTTGCGGTTCGTGCGCCGCACGACATTGGGGCCTTGTAATATGTGCCAGAGCGCGGGCATCACAGTGACCGGCAAGTCGCGTTCGTGTGCCCACCGTCCTGCCCAGGTATCGACACCGCCGGTTCCGCCATGGACCACTTCAAAGACTCCCTTTTCGAGACGCAGGAGGGCATCGAGTGCGGCCGCTACCGGGGCGTAGTCCTTCAAGGACCGCGACCCGGCGATGACCACACGATAACAGGCCTTCGGCCGCGGGATCGCGGCCGCATACTCCGCTTCCATGAAGCGACAGTTGGCGGGCGCCGAGGCAAAGAGCGGCGCTATCTGTTCGCGCGTATAACCGCCTTCGTCGGGGGCCACGCCCACGGACGGGATCAGAAATTGGCGATCGCGCCGGTTGCGCGCGACCGTCAGTAGCCGCTGAATCGCCAGAGCGACCTGAGGTAAGGGACGCGGTTTCCCCTGGGCGTTCAGGATGGGTAAGGCATACAGGGTATCGGACCTCGAGAACCCTTCCCGAGGCCCCTGAAGGCGGGTCGCGAAAACCCGAACCAGGGGAATGGGTTCGGCGCAATTCTCCATCCGGAATCTCCTTTGTCCGTCGCCTATTGGTATTGTCGTGAGGCGGGTATACTCGATACTGGCTATAATACACGATGGCCACAACCACCAGGCCCGCGCCGGAGAATACACGATGCCCATTTCCCCCTCTCGTCCCGAAACCCTGCTCCGCCGCCTCGTGCGAGCAGCCCTGATCGGCTTCCTGACCCTGGCCCTGGTAGCGCCGGCCTTCGCGGCCCCTGCCGCTTCCGGCGGGTTGACGGTCCCGCCCCTCCCCCCGCTCACCGCCGGGAGTTTGCCGGCCCAAGGCGGATCCAGCCCGGCCTTGGGCGGAACGATGCTCTTTCCGCTGGCCTCGCAGGATTTGAGCTACCAGCTCCTGCAGATGGTTTTTGGCCATGAGGTCACGGACATCGCCAACGGCCAGTGGACCGGGTCGTCGTCCGCCACCACGCCCGGGCAAACCTCTCAGACCGGTACCGGCAGCATCATGGCCGCCGGGTTTGGCATCTACAACATGGCGATCCTGATCGTGGTGGCCTTGATGACGGTCTGGGGGACGCTGACTGGGATCCTGCATACCGCGAACGAAGGGGAGTGGCTCGGAAAGAATGGCTCGGCCTTTTGGGTGCCGGTCCGCATCGTACTCGCCGGCGCCATGCTGCTCCCGGTTCTGGGGGGTTACAGCGTCATTCAGGGCGTCGTGATATGGGGCTCTCTCGAAGGGGCCGCGGTCGCCGACGCCGCCTCCAACGTCATGATCCAGGAATTCGTGGCCCGGCCCCAGGTCACCGCCCCCATGCCTCCCCAGGGGCGGCAGATTGCCGCCGCCCTGCTCGCCTCGCAGTCCTGCGCGAACTACTACAACTGGCATACGGGGCCTGAGCTCACGAACTACAATCCGCAGGCCGCCTCGCCTACACAGTGGTACGTCGATACGCTCGTCACCCAAACGGTCCCGCCCGACACGACCTATACTTTGGAGGATCCATTAGGTGCGCCGATCTGGGTGCACACCGTCGCCTCGACTGGCAACGCCGAGGCCGTGAGCTACACCTTTCTCCACCCGCCCAGCGCCACCTGGTGGCCGGGGCCGACCGGCCGCATCCCGGCGGTCTCCAATATCTGCGGCAGCATCAGCCTGAAGGTCCCCTTGAATCTCCCGAGCCAGGGCCTCGCCGGTGGTCTCTTGAGCGAAGTGAACAATGCCTCCGCCCTCGAGGCCGCGCGCGCGACCATGATGAATGTCGATATCTCCGGCTTTCTGGCCGCCCGGGCCGACGTATTGCCCCTGGCCCGGATGCTGGCGACTGGGCGCGCACCCGTATCGAGCACCACCGGCGAGATCGTGCCCCCGCGTCCCGTCTATATGGCTCCCGCGACCATACCGGTTCCCACGGGCCCCGGCGGCATCACACCTTCCGATACTGCCCCTCCACCACCCCGGGGACCCACGCGGGCCGACATCGCGGAAGGCGAGGCGACCTTCGCCAACGCAGGCCCCGCCTTCGACGGCCCCGTGGCGCAAGGATCGGCCACCGTACTGCGGCAACTCATAGGGCAACACAACCTGTCGGCAATCGCCCGGGCGGTCCAGGCCAATGGCTGGCTCACCCTGGGCTCCCTCTGGCTCACCATCGCGCGCATCGACCAGAGCGACCACAATCTGGCGACCCCGCATCTGTCGACCACGCTGCCCTCCGCGACCACGATGATCGCCGAAGAGTCGCGGGGCCATACGGTGATCCATCAGGCCATCGCCGTCGGCGCGTCGCCGACTTTGAATCTCGGGAACCCCATCTCAAGCTCCGCACAGAGTCGCCGCAGCGAGCCGTTCTATGATCGGTGGACGCACGATGCCATCTCCGGGGTGTCGGACTTCATTTCGCGGGCGCTGATGTTGCCCGTCGAAGGGATCCTGTGGGGTCTCACGGGAAGCCAGGGCGGCGGATGGGGCTCGGCCGAAGGGACCCTCCGGGGGACGGTCGCCGCGCTCACGCACGGCAATCCGCTCATCGCGTTCATGAACGCCGGCCAACTGCTCCTGACCATGGCGGGCGCCCTCCTCGTTTTGTGGATCGGCTTGAAAATGGTGGGGATGTTCAAGGGGGTGGCGACCGCGGGCGCCAGCGCGGTCACGGGCGGCGTGGGCGGCGCATTTTTTGGCACCCTGCTCCAGTATCTCCCCAAGATCGCAAGCCTCGCCCTGTCCCTGGTGCTCGTCTTTCTAATCGCAGGCTTCGTGCTCGGGATCCTGCTCCCCGCCCTGCCCATGATCGCCTTCCTGTCCGGGGTCCTGGGATGGCTCCTGGCCGTCGCCGAAACTTTGGTCGCCGCGCCCTTGTGGGCGGCCGCGCACGTCTCTTTCGAGGGGAACGGATGGGCCCCCAGCGCGCGCAGATGGGCTACCAGATGATCGGCGGGCTCGTCCTGCGCCCCATCCTGCTGGTACTGGGGCTTTTTCTTGCCATCGCCCTCATGGAAGGCGCCGCCTGGCTGGTTGGGGCCTTTTTCCTGGGATACGCGAGCAACTATCTGTCCGGCACGCAGTCGATCACCCAGGCGCTCGAGGCCGATGGCCTCCTTATTGTCCTCATCGGGATATTGATCTACTTATCGCACATGGCGGTGCGCATCATCAGCTCCCTGCCCGACCAGGTGCTGAAATGGATCGGCGGAGGCAATGACGCCCTGGGCGGCGCCGGCGACATGGAAGGCAAGGTCCGGGAGGTCTTTGGCGGTGTGGTGACCTATGGCCGCGCCGGCGCCGCCAACGCCTCGAAGATCCTGGGGGCGGATACCACACCGGAGAACCGGGAAGCGGGCGGCGACGCCAAGGCCGCCGCGGCGGAGAACCGGGAGGAAGACACAGGGAGCATCAACAACGACGGTAAAAAGGGGAACAAGTAATCCCGTCGCTCAATTGAGCTCTTTGTAGAAGTCCTTTGCGATCCAGGTCCCACTCGCCCGCTTTGTGCGCGGCCCATCGGGCGGGACCTGCGGGTTTTGTTCTACCCGCTCCTGCGCGATTTTCGTGTCGAGCCAGTCGAGGAACCGGGGCTTGCGTTCGGCGCTCCCGACATAGTCAAACTCCGCTTGCTGCTCTATGGATAAAGCCTCATAGGCCGCCACCTCTTCCGGGGAGCTGAGCGCTACGCGCCTATGAATCGGCTTGTAGTGCGCGAGTCGCTCGCGATACTCCAATAGCTTCTGCTCGACCCTCTCGCGCGGGATTTTGTAATGCTTGGCCAAGTCATCGAGCGCCCAAGCGTAGGCCTGGGCGATGACTTCGAGATTCAACCCGTCTGCCGCGAACTGGTTGCGCTCAAACCGGAGCTGCGCCCGGATCTGAGCGGATTCGGCCTTGAGGCGTGCTGCCTCGGCCAGGTTGCGCTTGCGCAACTCCGCTGCTTCCCGTTGGGCCTGTTTCGCTTTCTCCCGCTCCCATTGGTCCCGGCCCCAGCCGATCGCCTGACCTATGAGGTTGCCAAAATTGCCGGGGTTATTCGGATCGGTTGCCATCGCTGGATGCCCTCCACCAATGAAAGGAGACTCTTGTATACTATACTAGACCGGGTGGGGAGGAAAGGCAAAAACAAGCACTTCCCCTTAATGTACCAGACAAAGATTGCCATGACGTGCCATCGTTTAGGTGAGAGGTACCCTGGCTTTATACAATCCGTCGGACGCACCCGTTATGTCATAGTCTAATCTGACCGACGTAAAGGGCGGAATCACCTAATAAGGCGCTACCCAGGGTCCAGGGCATATACTCAAACCTCGGCTCACTGATGTCACGATCAGGGCACGAGTGGAGCTAAATGGATAGCCATTATGAATAAACAGGTATCCAGTTTTATCAAGCTCCAATGGACCCGTTTGGACGGGCCTTTTAGGGCGTCGAATTTTAGTTGGATTTCATGACGACACGCTCACTGCCACCTTGGGCAACAGGACCAGGCGAAATCCTGAAGCATGGGTTAGACCTGCTGAAAAAAGACACCGATACGAATCGGCGTCTGGCGATGATTAGTATCGACAACTCTGTTGAATTGATGATCAAAACCTATCTCGGGCTCCCCAAGCGCATTAATGGACTCGCGATTCCACGCAAGGAGTATCAAGAAATCTCGGATAGTTTTCCTGCACTGCTAGATGGATTAGAAAAACATGCAGAAAGCAAACTCGATGGTGTCGATCTTGGTTCAATTGAGTGGTACCACCGACTTAGAAATGAGCTTTACCACAAAGGTAACGGACTAACGGTAGAAAGGGAAAAAGTAGAAATTTACGCTGAGTTGGCAAATATTCTGTTCACCAACCTGTTTGGTTGCCCCCTTGTACAGCAAGTATCGCCAAAATCCGGGGTGGTAGGACAATTCATGGTATCTTGGTTGTCTGTTGAGAGACGATTGCGAGAACTTGCAGACCGTCATTCCGCTACTGGTTTCAGACCCGCTGGTATGATTGAGGTATTGCGATTTTTAAATGACGCTTCCCTCTTAACCAATGGAGAGATGGATCAACTATACGTGCTTCGTCAAATACGCAATCAAGTTGTCCACGGTGCCGTTGATCCTGAGGATGTTCTTACCCCTGATGTTATTGATAAGATTAGGAAGCTTGCAGAGCAATTCGCAGAGAGGTGAACACGATTAAATCCAACAACTCGCTCCACCTGACCCGCGGTGCTGACGCACCGCTCGCGGGTAAGCTCAGCCGTTAGGTGCCAGCTATGCCGAGTGCGTCTGAACTGCCCTGCACGAAATGTGGGAGCATCCACTACGGGTGCTGGACCTCTTCATCCACTGGAAAAACATTTCGCTATTGTGTGCCATGCCGTAACCAACGCCGCGAGACGTACAACGCTAGAAAAATTGCTAATGGTGGCCATCACACTCGCTCTCAGTGGCTTCAAAGGCTTAGTGAATTCTCCGCGTGCCCGAGATGCGGCCGCGCTTGGGATGCAGTTCCTCCGAGGCCCAATAAGCGATACAAAACCACATGGACAAAAGACCACATCGTTCCCTTGTCGAAAGGTGGATCAAATGACATCGCCAACATCCAGCCATTGTGTTATCAGTGTCAGTTCCGAAAGAACGCTAATACATAACCCTGCGTTCGAGGCGACCTGCGCGAAAAGCCGCGCAGACGCCTCAACTCCACGTCAGGTTGCTCAACCAATGGCACCCATGGCTGATTTCCGGCAAGAACACAAGACTCAATTGCGCAGTTACATTGCCAGGCGTGTACGGAAGAGCAATACGATGGACGACATTGTCCATGATGTATTCCTCAAAGCCCACACGATCCTGTATACGGTCATGTAGCCCAGGAGAAACAATGATGCGAATAAATCGAGATGGATGTTTCTGGTGGGATACTTGGCAAGGGGCGCGCGGTCATAGGGTCGCTGTCGCGGCGGGCGCGGGAATTGGGCGGGCCACGGCCGGGACGGGACGCAGGGACAACGCCCCGCGCATCTGGTCGCAGAACGCCCGGGCGGCCGCGGTGATGTGCTGGCGCTCGGCGCCCTCGGGATTGGGCGAGGCCCGCCACTTGTCATCCGTGAACTCGTTGGGGGCGCTGAACCGGCTGGCAAAATCATTCACGATCCCGAGATCGGCCATACGATCATGCAAGACGGCCGAGAAGCCCCGGGCAAACATCTCATGCGGGCTGCTCCAGTACCCGGCTTGGCGATTCGCGTCCAGGTGCAGGGCGGAGCGGTAGAAGTGGGTAAACCTGCTCTCACGCTCCATGGCGCCCAGTTTTTTCCAGAGGGCACGAAATGCCGGGTAAGGGAAACACGGTTGCCCGGGCCGATGGGACAACAGGAAATCGGCCAGGGCCTTCTCGATATCGGGCGTCCAGGCGCCGACCTCGGGGTGTTGGGTGACCCAATCCCGGCAGGACGCCACACCCACCTTGTGGCTATAGAGCCAGCGGCTGGCGCGCGGCTCGCAAAAAAGGGCCGCCAGGGTCGAGGGGCTCGGCCCCGCCTGGGCCATCAGCGGGATCACCGCTTCGCGGACCCAGGCGCTGACCACCCGGGCCGCATCCGCCGGCGTCATGGCCAATGTCGGGGCCAATAAGGCCGATTCGAGCATCTGCGTCACGAAACGATCGGGTGCGGCCTCCGCGACAGCCGTCTCGCTTCGCAGGCGCAGGGTGTCCTGGAACGCTCGGAGCGCGCGCAGAGACGGGTCTTGCGCCGAGTCCTCGACATGGCGCCGGGTCGTGGCCAGAACCGGGGAACCGGGTTCGTTGCGATAGACCAACCAATGATCGAGGGCGTGCGACCACTCGTGCGCCAGCGTTCCCGCGCCCATCGTCTTGGTCAGGTTGATCACCCGACGGGCGGGTTCGTAGTGGGCGGCGGCGTGACCGCCGCGCCCGCGCGCACCCAAGGCCAGCGCGAGCTCACCATGAAAACCCATGGCCTCGGTCGGAACATCCAAGGCCGCGGCCATGTCGGACAAGCTGTCAAAGGCGAGATCCAGCATGGCCTGCCGATCGACATCCTTGACCCAATTGCCGTACTCGATGGCCCGCAATCCAAAGGTCTCCGCCAGATACGCCTCAGTCACGGGCCCCGAGCGACGCACAGGGCCCGTCCGCGTCAAATTCGCAAACCGCGGGGATGGGATGAGTCTCTTCGGCAGGCCTCGCCCGATCATGGGATCCGGCACCGGCTCCGTCGTCTCCGCCCCGTCAGACGGCAGATCGCCGGCACCCGGGATCTCCGGCGACGCGGCCGTGGGGGTCGCCTCGATCCGCAACCGCAAGGCCTTCGCATCCTCTGTGTGTTGGGCCAGATCGCTCAGACAGATCAGTCGCAACACCAGGTCCTGCCACGTATAGATCGACAAGGGCCACGCACGGGCACTGTCTAGGGATCGGGAGGGTGGCTGACCGGCCACACGGGTCCACAGGGCATAGGCCTCCTCGCGCGCGGCTCGAAGGATCTGCGCAGGCACGCTATCGGCGTCCAAAGCGCCCATGATCGGCGCCAAGGCCGCATGATCCGCCAGCGACTGCCACAGGCGCGCAAGCGGGGCCCGCATCGCGGCCAGGGTATCGGGCACCTCGGTCGGGGGCATTTCCTGGATCAGATGTTCGAGATCCGCCTCACGTCCTACCCACTGCGCGATCTCCAGGGCCTCCCACGACTGCGCGAGATTGGCGTGGCCAAAGAATCGGTAGGATGGTGATCGGTGCCACGCATCCTGCCGGCGGCGATCCTGCTCCACGCACCGGACCATATCCGCAAGAGTCATCCAGGATTGCACCTGATCCCGTAAGTGACCGACCAAGCGGGGGTAGTAAAACGCGGCGGCCGCCAACACCTGCGCCTTGCCGGTATCGCTCCGAAACCGGCTTCCCGCCGCCCGTTTGACGGACGCGAGACTGGCCGGCGACGTCGCCACCGCACACCGGATCGCTTCGCGCGCCAGCCATACGACCGGTTCGCCGCCGGCTGCGAAAAAAGCGGCCCGCTCCTCGGCGCTCGGCACCGGCCAGAATTGTTCCCGGCGCACCTTCTTGGCGGCCTCGCGCACCAGGGGCAACACGGTTTGGGCCCGTTCCATCCAATCCTGCGGCGAATCGGGCGCCGAGAGGCGGCCGCCCGCCGTGTCCTTGCGCGCGCCGCCGATCTTCTCCCCAAAATCGGCCCGGTCCGACAACGTGGTTGCCGGAAGCGGCGGCGGGGCCGCCACGAAATCGGCGTCGACCACGACGCGGTTCGCATCCTGAGCCGTTTGGGGGAGGACCCAGCGACCGCCGTTGCGGGGCTCTCCACAGAGCCAGGCCGCGCCCGCGCCCTCGGCCCGGGTCACGGGTTCGAACTGATCGCTGTAGCGCGAGGCCATTTCGGGCGTCTCCGTCCACAGCTCGTAGGGCACCTGCCCATAGCGCCCGGGCACGGCCAGCAGGCGTGACACGGGCGCATCGTGCACCCGCCAGAACCATTGCGCGCTCGATCCCTGGGCCGGGCGATCGCGCCACCAGGGCCCTTGCGCCAAGCCCTCGAGGGGGCGAATCACGGCGGCCGGCAGGAGCCGCAGGAAGGCGGCGCTCGAAGGGACCTTGGGGGCCGTCCAGGAGGCCATGACGCCCTCGGGAAGATCGGCCTGGATTTCCGCCCCCCATTCATCCGCCAAAGGCGCGAGCGCCTCCTGCGCGACGGCTTTCTCGCGGGCCGTCATCGGGCCTATGGGCATCAGCCGAAAGCGGTACTGACGGGGGTCTGTGTCGGGCAAGGCCTCGATCCAGCAGGCGAGGCGGTAATGGGCGAGATCCGGCCAGAAGCGCTCCATCACACCTCCCCCGCGAGGCCCGCGTCCTCCTCGAGGGCCCCGCCCGTGGGAAACGCGTCGCCGCGGGGGGCCGCCGCAAGGGCTGCCACGAACCGGGCAAACGTCGCCTCTTTGTCGCCCGTGGCCAGCGCGTAATGATCACCCGCCCGCGCCCGTGAGATCGATCCGTCGGGCGCAAAGGCAAACGCCCAATCCGGCGATCCGACCGCCAACACAAAGGGGCCATCGAGGGGGTCGTAGGCGACCTGCGCCCACACACAACCGTCATTCCGGACGTAGGGCACATCCCACAGGCAGGGGACATCCCCACAGGTCATGCCGTCAGGGAGTTTCAGTTGGGCAATACGGTCTTGTAGCGTCATGCCATCGTTTCCCGCGTATCGCTCTATGCCACGGATACACATTATGTTATATCCTATACTTCGGATCCGTCAAACCACGAAGGGACAAGAACCATGACCCACCCTGATGATGAAACTCCCGTCACGATCCCCTATCGCCTACGGCCGGACCACCGCGCGCTTTCCGTGGGCAACCTCGCCCTCATGCGCCCGCAGCAATCGGGTACTGGCATCGTGGTCGTGGAAGGCTACATGGACGTCACCGAAATCATCGAGCAGGCCTTTCGTGTGGCCCTATCGGGCTCCTATCACCCGCACGGTCCTGCACGCACGCAACACGTGCGGGAACACGTCGTCACCCTCTACGTCCCGGAATTCGCGGTTCGCTCTTTTGCCGAGGCGGTGATGCGGGATGCGCGGACGCCAAACAAAATCCTTCGGTATAAAAACACATAACCAGACTTACGCTCGTCACATGGTATCGGATATTGCCAGTACTATATCCGATACCATGGTGCAGGCTATGAACTGGCGTATCCGTTACAGATGACAATCATTGTGTTCACGTTTCAGGACCACAGAAAAGAAGCGCCACAGGGCACTTGTCCCGAAATTTTATGGAGAAACCATTTATTGTTGCAGCATTGGCGCGATGTACCCATGGCGGCAGACCTCACGGATACCGGTGCACCAACCCATAGTCATGCCGCCAGCGCCTCCCGTGCCTGTTCACGCTGAGACCACAATACTGGCACTAGATCGTAGTTTCTCAAGGCATCAACGACCGAATGCGACACCGCAGATACGCCGTCATTGAGGAATGTGTACAGGCGCGACTCAGGCGTGCGAGTCTCCTTCGTGTCCAGCCACTTGAAGACCAGTGCTTCTGCAGAATCTTTCTTGGGGTTGCTGATGGCCTGAACGACCCGTTCTGGTTGCTGCCTCGATCTCGGAATCACGAAATCGAACATATGATCGTAGCCGCTCTTGCCTGTGAACTTGACCTTGGGCGTGTAACGAATATCGGCAAGGTCAAGCCATTGCGTAACATCTTCGTAGAACAAGCTAGCTACATACGGTGATGCTAGATAGAACAGGTCGTTTACAGCCAGCATCGCCTGAATAAGGTTGTGCTTCTTCAGTGAGAAATTCTCTGGCGTTGCTTTCATCAACACTTGCTCGTCGTCCATTTCCACACCAAAGCCGGCCAGCGTTGTTTTCAACAACTCTTGCCGTTTCGGGCTGTCCAGCGGACATCCCGAGCCGATCAGATCGTTGATTATGTAGCCGTCGTCGGTGAGCAAATAGCCATTACCCTCCCTGCGCACATAAAACTGCAGACAGTCGTTATGACGATCTAGGTGCGGCGTGGTCACCTGCACCCAGTCACTCCCGACCTCGCGCAATACCGTCTTATCTCGCAACCAACGGGTGTAGTTATCGAGCAATTTTTGGATGTCATCGATCATGATCATGCAAAAAGTCCCCGCTCAATGATGGGCTTGCTAACGACCCGACAGTAGTCCATGAATGCATCCATCAAGGCCACGGCATCCACAATGCCAGTGAACACCGCCGGCAAAGGTGCAGCCCATTTGTCACCGTAGCCTTCCCGATATAAGTGCAGGTACGGGCAATCGATTTCCTCACCATCGGGATTTCGGTGGGGTGGTCCGGCCAAATCCAGACGGGCCAGAATTACTGCCTTGCGCGCACGGGCTTGAAAAGTGTTTTTTTCCAGAAGAATACGGCCGCGCGTGATGTCGAGGCTAAACTCTTCACGCCGGTCTGCCGAGTGCAACGGAATCCTCAGCGCGCCACCCAAGGCCGGAAAGTCAAAGCGATCATTCCCGAGGAAGTGCTTCTCCAGCGCCAGCAGGGCATCGGATTCTTGTTGGGTCAGTAGGATCGTCATGTTGCTGTAGCCTCCACACCGGCTAGCGTCTCGGAGCGCTCCAGGAATTTTTACTAAGCTCCGCATCTCCTAACTCGTAGATACCCTGATTCTGAGAAATCCCGATCTGAATGGCGGATTCTTCCTCGAGCATAGGCAGATCTACTATTCGTCCAGACTTAGATTTGACTGGCATAGCAAGTACCATCCACACGCAAAGCGGCTTATGGTTTCGGCGGCTTGGATTCCGCGCCCGGTTTCGCCGTGGCTCGCAAAACCTCAAGAGCACGCTGTAAGATAGCGGCGTCCATTCGATCTTTGGGCCGCATCCCCTGCTTGGTCAACAATAAGCCTTCCAGATTGAGGGTAGGAATCATCACATCGTCGACAGTCAGTGACGTACGGTAGGCCTTGAGGTCATCCCATGTCAGACCGCAAACAGACCCCAGCACATCAACCGTAATTTCGTCGTTAATGCGGATGCCGTAATGAATATCGTGCTCTAGTAAGTCCGTTTCACCCGCCAGTTCCTGTGCGGCCCCATCCGGGAGACGTGAGAGCGCCACAATCCACCGATTGGCGTTATCCGCATCCGGGCGCACAAGAATATCCATACCCTCCGATGTCCGATTGAGTCCTTGCGCGATCAGGGCGTACCCGCCCACCAGCATGTAAACGGCACCCGCCTCGTTCAGGTAACGGGCAACCCGAATAACATCCTGCCACGTGGCCGCCCGGGTATATTCTTCTGTCATGAGGATTCCGGCCGGGATTGGCGCGCCACGACCGTGGCGGCACGCCATCGCTCCTGGTCCCTGTTCGCCTCTTCGTGGGTGGTGTAACGAAAGACCCCTTTCGGGACTCGCGTGCGCGTGGCGCTCAGCTCGAGGAGAAGCGCCTGAAGCGATGCGCTGGGTCCCTTGCGGCTCTCGTTGAGCGTAGGTGATTGCCGACGGCCCACAGTCCTCTGCAGAGGTTGCTGGTCGACAGGGCCGTAGCCCTCATTTTGTGGACCCTCCCCGCGGGGGGCAATGAGTGGTCTCGTCCTCATAATCGCGTCACTCATTTTGCGCATACCGTATTATGGGCCATGGATAATATCCTTATTCATTATCGGCCGCACGGCCGATCGATGGGCATGATCCATGCGTGCATTATACCAGCATGTGCGGCCGTCAGCAGTCCAGTCATTAAGCTGTCACCAAGGGGCTACTGCAGAGGCTTTCTCAGGCCAATATTCCCCTCGATACCATAGTCCCGAAGGTCCCGATAGGGGGGCGAAGCGCCAACACGGCACATCGATCCGGTGGACAACGGCCGCGACACGGTCAGTAGCCGTCGGCTACATCTCGTTCGACCTCTCCGTGGTCTTCCGATGCCGTTCATCGTCCTCCGCATGCAGATAAATGCTCGTCGTGTCGAGCGAGGCATGCCGCAGGTTTTTTTGAATGAACCGAAGGTCGGTACCGGCGTCCGCCTGATGGGTGGCCGCGGTGTGCCGCAGCCAGTGGGTCGAGGCGCACCGAAGGATGGCGGCCCCCGCCGGGTCTTCGGACTCGATAGCGCCCGCGGCCCGGCGCATGACCTCTTTCACGATCAGGTAGATGGCGGGCGGCGTCAGGGACCGGCCCGTAGCGCCCACTACAGACAGCACGAGCGGCATGTCGGCGTCAGCCGCTCCTAGGGCCTCGGGGTGGCCGGTAAAGCGCCTGTAGCGCCCCAGATCGGCCAGAAGACCGTCGCTCACGGGGACCTCTCCGGTCACGCCGCCCTTGCCGGTCACGCGCAGCCACCAGCGCCCACGGCGATGTACCAGGTCCCCCGTCCGGGCCTGTGCGACCTCGGACGCCCGCAGTCCGGTGCCGTAGAGCAGACGGAACAGCCAGCGCACCCGTTCGTGGTGTTGTCGCTCGCGAGTCGTGCTGGTCGGCAAGGTATCGATGAACGCGAGCAGGCGGTTCCATAGGGTCTGATCCAGATACCGCTCCTGGCCAGGTCTGGGCCCCTGCGCCTTGCGACCCTTGCGCCGGCGCAGCGCCAACGGGTTGCCGGTGAGGTAGCCCGCGGCCGTGAGATAGGCGAACAGGCCGGAGAGGATGCCCAGGGTGTGCCGGATGGATGCCGGCGAGAGTGGCCCCTCAAACAGGCGCCGATCGCCGCCCGTCCGCGGGCGCGTCGGATCCACCCAATCGCCGGCCGGGTGCGCCAGGAACGCCTCGTAGACCAGCAGATCCTCGCGGGTGAGGCTGGAGAGCGGTTTGTCCAGAGCTTGTGCCGCCCACAACATCAGCCGCACCACCTCCTTCCGGTAGGCGCGCAGGGTATGGGGCGAGTCGGCGTACTCGGCCAACCACGCGCGCACGGCCTCGAGGTCGGTGTCGGCGGCGATCTGGCGGTGCGCGCCCAGGGCGCGGTTGGTCCCCTGGCGACCGTCCAGGCGCGCCGGCGCGAACGGCAGGTCGATGGGGATCAATTCCTGTTCTGGCATGGCTTCGCCGGTCTCCGAGGTTTCGCGGACCCTGTCGGACATTGTACGGCGGCTTTTCTCGCGATAATAGGAGTTATCGTAAATAATCCATACAATACGTACTTTCTATAATGTAATATCTATGTATACTGTTTATGTAGTATAGGCAATTCACTTTCAGGAGGGGCCATGCCAGGGCGTTCCAGCGATACCCGTGCGCGAGTCAGGGAGGTCGCCGACCGGCTCGTGGCGGGCGGAGTCTCCGTGCGGGACATCACGATCGACAGCATCTATGCGGAGATCCGGCAGGGAAGCCGCACGACGATCAACGATGAATTGCGGGCCTGGCGGCGCGAGCGCGCCTTGTTCGACGCCCAGGTGACGGCAATCCCCGGCCCCGTCCTGTCCGCGGCGGAGGCGCTCTGGTCCGCCGCCTCACAGGCTGCCGAGGTCGCCCTGCGCGATCGCCGGCAGGAGGTCGAGGATCAGGCGGTGGCCGTTCGGGAACGGCTCCAGGCCCTCGAGGGGCAGGTAGCGAGCGAACAAGCACGGTCTGCCGCCCTCAACGTGCAGGTCGCGGCCCAGGAGGCGGTGATCGGCACGCTCCGCCAGGATCTGGCGGCGGCCCGGACGGCGGCCGACACCGCCCGCGCCCAGGCAGAGATGCTGACCAGCCAGTTGGAGACGCAGCGCGCCGACGGCGAGCACCGGCTGAACCAACAGCGGGCCGATTACGAGTCCCGAATCGCCGCGCTCACCGAGGCCGCGGCTGAAAAGGATGTCGCCTACCGGGCGGAGATCGAGAAGGCGCATGCCCGCCTCGAGGGCGTCCAAAATCACATGCTGCAACAGGTCGCCGAGGCGCGCGATCTCGCCAAGAAGGCGGAATCGGCGCGGGCCTTGGTGCAGCAGCGCAGCGACGAATTGGCTGTGCAGTTGCAAGCAGCGCGCGTAGACGTGGCGGCGGCCTTGGCCGCCGGCGCCGAGCGCGAGGCCCGCGAACGACAGGAGAAAGAGCGCCTCGACGCGGCCGTGCAATCGCTGCAGGGTCAGATCGACGAGGCCCGTCGGGGCGAGGCGGCCGCGAGGGAGAGATTGGCAGCCGTAGGCGAACAGATCGCCGCGCAGGCCGAACAGATGAAGGTGGCCGAGCGCGAAAAAGCCGGTCTGCTGGATTTGCTGGCCCAGCAGTCCAGAGTGGGCAGGTCTGGCGGAACGACCTCGCCATGAAGACATTCCGCATCGAAGCTAGTGATCACCCAGGAACGAGCGCAATCGGGGTCTGACGTGGTCTCGGCGTGCATGATTAGGCCCCCCTGTCAGAATTGCGGGGGCGGCCACGAGGGGTTGAGCGCGTCACCGCATTACGGTATTGCGTACCAGCGGCCGCCGCGCGGCTCTGAACCCATGCCGCGACCTCCTCCTCCCGCCAACGAATTAACCTGCCAATGCGGATAGGCGCCGGAAACTCGCCCGCCGCCACCAGCAATTGGATCTTGCGAGGAGAGCACCCGAATTGTTCGGCAAAAAACTTGATATCGTGGAGTTTGGTCTCTGTGTTCATATCTGTCCATCCCGATAATGTATCCGGGGAGTAAAATCCTACATTGCACGGATTGGAGATATACCTATAGTGACCGTGATGGTTCTATGAATAATGGTCGCCACACACGCCTGAATGCCCCCTATGGGGGGCTTAGAGGCTGCGTACCGGAATCTCCTTTACGGCCGTGGCGGAGGCAGCATAAACGTCTCGGGCGCGGAATCGCGTGTCGTAGCCGATGCGCTCTTTCGGGGCGCAAGCCGCGCCAGCAACCTCTGAATGACCTGTTGCAAGGCCGCGATCCGCTCCCGAATCCGCTCCAGGATCTTCTTCTGATCCGGCACGCCCTCGAGCGAGGCCCGCGTCAAGGCATTGAGGCGCTGAATATGATCGAGCCCCCTGGCTGCGGTTTGCGGCGACCCCAGCCTGCCAAACTGCCACGCATGGCTCCCCGACTGCCGCGCCGACCGGTGAAAGGCCCGGGACAGGCTATGAATGCGGCGCAGACGCGCTTCAGCGGCCGGTCCCGCCGGGTCAGCCCGAAAGGCGGTTGCCAATTGGGCAATCTCGGACTGTATCGCGGTCGCGTCGGCCAGGTGATGGGCAAGCAAGGCCATCCGGCGCTCCGGTCGCGGCATGCGTGCCAAGCGCGTTTTGTGGGCCGGCGCAGACGGCGTGAGCCGCGGGAAATGGGGTAACGGGAGCCCGTGGCCGGCGGGATTCGCCGCAGCCCTCCCCTCTTCGACATGAGGAGATGGAGGCCTCTCTTGCGGCTCCGAGGCGGATGTATCCTTTGCCACCCAGGCATCGGATTGATAGGCATGCGTCAAGTCCGCCAGATATTCTTGCGTGGTGCGGGGCATTGTCTTGCCGTCCCACACAACCGTCTTGACCTCTTGCCCGGCAAAGGCTTCTGGGAAGTTTCCCCCGAGGGCGCTTCCCACGGGGCTGTGGTCTCGTTCTGCCCGGAATCTTCCATCATGCCGCTCCTCATACGAGTGGGATACCAGTGCTATTGTATACCGTTGCCATACGCTACGGCAAAGCAAGGCCTCCCTTTTCAATCCGCCGACAATTTGCTCGACCTCCGTTGATTCAGGCACCCGGTTTCTTGCTGGATCTTCGCCATCCTCGCCCGGAACTCCGGCCGTATATGCATTAGACGCATACTCTATGATAGACTATGCGTCTAATGCATATCATTGGGCAGTATAATGGCGATCGTTAACAGCGTGGGAGAACTCATTCGGGCGGCGCGCAACGAGCGCAGTCAGAAGGATTTCGCTGATCTACTGGGCGTGAAGCAATCGTCTGTAAGTCGCTATGAAAGCGGAAAGGCCAGCCCACCGATCAGCGTCATCGAGTATTGCATGCGTTTGGTGCATACCGCTGGCAGCGATGCCACTCCGACGGCCGAACAGCTTGCCGACCGTGTTCGTGTGGCGCTCGCCGACCCAGGCCTGGGGCCGATGCGTTTAGCACTGTCCCGCTTGGTCGATGCCTTCGTATCCGAACACACGCAGACACACACGGCGGGCACTGCGTCTCAATAACATAGGAGTCCCAAATGGCAACGCAATCGACTATCGAATGGACTGAGCAGACCTGGAATCCGACTACTGGATGCAGCAAGGTTTCCCCGGGCTGCAAGCACTGCTACGCCGAGGTTATGGCGCGGCGGCTGCATGCGATGGGCGCTCCCGGCTACGAGAACGAATTCAATCTGACCGTACATGAGAATCGCCTTGAACACCCGCTGACGCGCAAGAAGCCCACTGTTTACTTCGTCAACAGCATGAGCGACCTGTTCCACGAAGACGTGCCGGATAAGTTCCTTGACCGCGTGTTTTCAGTCATTGAGGCCACGCCGCATCACACCTATCAAATCCTCACCAAGCGTGCCGAGCGATTGCCCAGATATTTTGCGCGACGGGCCTGCCCGCAGAACGTATGGTTAGGAGTGTCCGTAGAGGACAAGAAGTACGGCGTGCCGCGCATCGATCATCTGCGCAAGGTGGACGCGCACATTCGCTTTCTCTCTGTTGAACCGCTTCTGGAAGATCTGGGCCGCATCAATCTGCGAGACATCCACTGGGTGATCGTTGGCGGTGAGTCAGGTCATAAGGCTCGGCCCATGCGCGAAGAGTGGGTAGCGAACGTGCAGGCGCAAGCCAATGCCGCTAGCGCAGCGTTTTTCTTCAAGCAGTGGGGGGGCTGGGGGGCCGACGGCATCAAGCGGCACAAGAAAGCCAACGGCCGCGTCTTCCGGGGCCGCACCTGGGACAACTACCCAGAAGCCGTGGCGGCCACGCTTGGCTAGAGGTCGAGCTTCCCTTGGCCTTCGATATTGGAGGCCGTAGCCCAGAACCTGAGCGCGAGGTCATGCTTCGCCGCGAGCAAGAGCCAGTACAGAGGCTGGTTCTTACTGCCCTTGATCATCCTCATGTCGGCGGAAGGCCACACCCCCAGGTTCGCAATCTGATCGCGCCAGTACTGGAATACGCTCTGCCGAATCTCTTGCTGCCCCCGGGTAATGTTGACCTTGTCGCGCCACCCCGGCGCGAATGTGTCGAATGCCGATACCTCTGCCATCGCATTCCTGATCAAGTTACGCTGCAAGTCCATCTGGTTCACGTGAACCAACATATCGATACGTTTAAGCTTTGAGAGCAGGCCGATTATGCCGAAGTCCAGGGCTTCCAGATTGAATGGGTCGAGAAACGCGAAATGCAGGCCGTGGGGATTCAGTCTACCCATGACCTCTTGAATCAATTGCAGCGCAGCACCGTCGATCTCGACAACCGGCGCGCCCAGCCGGCGTAGGCGAGTAGCAGCGGCTTCCCGCCGCTGCGCATCGAGGTCACCGATATAGACCTGCGTGAACGGGGCACCGCCGTCGCGGCTCTTCTTCCAAGCCGCCACCACACCCCCGTCAATCCATTCCTCGGTATCTCGCACCCGGCCCCGACCGGGGCCGCAGAACGGATCAATGTAGCTTGCGCCAGCGCGTGTCGGACCGATGAACTGACGTCGGACAGAACGAGAGATGTCGATGTACCGGCAGAGGTAAGTGTGTTTCTCCTTAGCCCAGGCCCCAACATCCTCCGCAGGCAGACCATCGTCACCATCTATCAGCTCTCCCATGCATGGCCCCCCATTCCGCGTAGCGACTCCGCCCAACTCAGCATTGAACGCCGCCGCATGATTCCCCAAGTCCCTTATTGGGCCTGATATTAAGCACTAACGTACGATACGAGAAGAAGTGTTCAGGCGGTTGCTTTCTGCGCCACGCCCGCGCAGAACGGGTCTGAATACGTACACATCTCGCGCCCCGAGGCGGGCGGCAATATCATCAGGGTTCAGAAAAGGCGTACGCGAGAACCAGGGCTGGCGTCTGAGGATGGCGGTCAAGAATGACCTACCGGAGCCGTTAGGCCCAGCGATCACCGTGAGGATGGGACGCACGCCTCGCTCTTCCGAAGGGCCGCAACGTCTTGCGCAATCCGTGCGTGGAGAGCCGCAATCCGAGCGCGCGCGTCGACCTGGGCGACCCGTGCCGCTGCCGCCATCTGCGGAACCATGGCCTCCACACGCCCGACGTCGGCCTCCAGGGAATCAGCAAGATCTTCGCCCGGCAAGGTGAGTGGAGGTGCGAGAGACGAAGCATCCATGGGAAAATTGTAAACCGCCTTTCCCTTGATCACCATCTTCTTCTAACGCCATTATCACGTCTCCGCCTCGTGGGACTGTAACGCCTCTCGCAACCGTCGCTCGATCTCATCCAGGTCCTGCTCATCTTCCGGCTCGCGCGGACGATCGAGATCCGCGGGATAGGCCTCGCGAAAGGCCGATTGTTCCCGTATCTGCTGATCGACCTCAGGCGTCAATCCGGATTCCATACCGAGCGCATCCGCCAGTGCCTGGACCGCGCGGCGGGTCGGATCTTCGAGACGCGATTCCTCCGGCAGGACCGCCCCCTCATCATTCCCGGCACGGATCTCGCCTTCGGTCGTTGAGACTGCCTCCGTGCCCCGCTCGGCTACGTGCCCGGCGTCTTCCTCTTGGCCCAGGAATGCCAGATCATCGTCTACAAACTGGGGTCCGTGACCCTCGCCCCCCTCGTCGGGGATCCCTACGGGCGGCTCCGGGCGGGGAATAGCCCCGGGCCCGCCGCCCGCGTCGTCCCGTCGGTTTCCTCGGGATCCTCGACGCCAAGCGGCGACGGCCGTCAGCAAGGCCTCCGCGGGGTCTGTGTCTGGCGCTCCGGCGAGCCCAAAGGCCGCCACAAAGCATGCATCCTCCGGCGACAACACGGAGGAGGGATCGGGTGCCGCCGGCGCGGCGTCCCCGCCCCCTACGTCCGGCACATCCTCCCGGCGTTCAAAGCGGATTGCGACCCCATGATTCAAGCGCATGGTTTTGGGCAGAGTCACGTTGGCATGGAAGAAGATCATGCGAATCAGGCGGTGCTGCCACAGCACATGGGCCTCGCCCTCGATCTGCCGGCGGATATCCATGACATTAATGCGCGATTCCTTTTGCAGACTCGCCGATCCGGTGCCGACGACCTGGCCTATCGCATTGATGTCGTAGGACGACTCGCGGGTGACATCGATCTGGCCGCCAATCTTCTGGAAAAGATCCATCGTGTCTGATGCGTCCTCCACGGCCATGGCGATCTTCGTCCGGGTGTTGTCGATGATCTGCTTGACCTCGACGTCCCCGCCGGTGGGATTCAATACCTTGAACCCTGCGAGCCCCTGACCCGCAAACACCGCGCCAAACCCCAGACCGCGGGCCTGGGCGGCCGCGACGGCAAAGCCTGGGGCCGCCATGTAGCCGTACTCATCAAAAATACCGATCGTGGGGATGTCCGAGGCGGACGGCAACGATTCCAGGACTTCCTCCCGCGAGCCTTCGAGCCGGAACCCCAACCCCAGGGCCATGGTCCCTTTCAGGCTCGCCAGATTGAGCTTGCCGATCTGCCCCAGATCATCGAGGGATTTTTCCATCGCCGGCAGAAGAACGACCAGGATCCGCCGATTCAGGACGACATCCGGAAAATCCACCTCGGCGTGCGCATCTCCGTAGATATGCCCATAGGAGTCCGCGAGCGTACCGAGGGCGCGGGTCCAGTACATCTGCGCATAACCAAACTGCTCACTGACCGTGTTGCCCTGTTCGGCCAGGGGCACCCCTTCCTTCCAGCCCGGGATCTTGCGCAGATATTCCTCGATCTGGGTCCGCGCGCCGGCGCTCAACTGTCCATAGCTACCATCGACCAGCTTTTTGAACTCCGCGAGGCCCAGCAACGCGCGGATATTGTTGGCCGAAATCGGCCGCCCAAACCGATTGCGCAGGTCCACCAATCCCGCGAGCAGCGCCCCCATGATGGCGATCGCACGCTCTCGAAAGACCTCATTTCCCCCGCCGCCGGCCGGCATCAAGGCGACAAAGATCTGCAGGATGCCATCGGCGTTGCCAACCGCAAACGGCATGGCCGTGTTCGAGATCCGCCCGATGCCGCGCGCAAATTCGCGGTCGAGCGGATCCTCGGGTGCCCCGGCGGCCTCCTCCGATCCGGTACCGGGCGACAGGCCGCCGGTGATGTAATTGATCGCGAGCAGGTCGTCGATGCGGCCTGTCAACGAGGCGAGCGCCGTGATCTGCCAGAGCAGCTTGAAGGTCGCCTTCGCGTCGGCATAGATACAGCCGCCCCCCACACCCAGGGTATTGGCGACCAGGCCCAGGAGGGCCTCGGTCTTGCCGGCGCCCGTCACGCCCAGCAAGAGCATATGGCGCAGGATGTCTTCGGTTCCGGTCCAGACCTGCTTGCGGGTCCCCGCTTCGTAGCCCAACAGAAAATCCCCGCGGGCCCGGAACACCCCTCCCAAGACCCCGGGCTTGCGATCATGAGGGTCCCGCAATCCCGAGCTGCGGGGAAGACGCATCGGCAGTACCACAGGACGCATCGCCACCACCAGCGCCGGGACGAGACCACCGACCACGAGCAGCGGGAGAAGAAGCCCCGGCAAGACGACCATGCCGACGGCCGCCACGGCCGCGAGTCCGGCAAGCAGCCTCCGATTCTCGAGAATATCGGCGATCTGGGTCGTGAGCGGCCGGTGGTCATGGACGCCCCGAAGGCCATCCGCCGTAACCGCCGGCCCCTGCAGCTTCTCCGTCATGGGGCCGGGCTCGAGGAAGCCCGGAGGGCCCGTAACCACCGCGGCGTGGACGGATGGGGGGTTGGGGCCGCCGTTTGCGCCCTTCGCATCACGGCGTGCGGCGACGCGGTCGGGCGGGCGGTCGCATGGCCGACGAGCCAGCCCCCGACAAACGCGACGACGAATCCCCCGGTCCGCAGCCGTCGCATCCAGCGGCCGCGGGCGCCTGTACGCCCTGGTGCATGGCTGGTCATTTCCCCTCCCCGCCCTGATCCGCGCTCCAATCCACGCCGCGTGCCGGATGTTGATCCCAAAACGAATCCGCCGGACCCGAGACGAACCGCCCGTGCACCAGCCAGTCCAGTACGCGTCCCCACGCCACCCCGGGATCGAACCCCATACGCGCCAGGATCGCGAACAGTATGGTGGCCAGCAAACACACCAGGGCCAGAATCCACGACGTGAAATGCATGATAAAAAAGAGCCAGGGGAAGACCGCGCGCGCATCCACGCCAAACACCTGGGGCGTCAACCCGCCATCCCGCCAGTTCTCCGGGGCCTTATTCATCCCCCTCCCCACCCTTCGCCGCAACAGCCTCCCACAGACCCTCCACGGCGGCGGCGAGGATGGGTGTCTCACACCGCGTATTGGTGATGACCTCGGCCTTGTAATGACTATGGGCGGCCGCCGCCTCGGCCAGCACACGCTTGGCGCGCAGTTTTTCATTGGGCAGGGGCGGGGCCATCTGGTGGAGGGCATACCACAAGGCGCGGTCCGCGGGCTTTAGCCACAGAAACCGCGATGGCGGGATCATGCCCTTGCGACGCCCTTCATTGAGCGCCCGCATCAAGACCGTGGCCGACCACGCATGGTGACGAAAGAGCGAGGCAAAAAACGCCTGATGGTCGGGGTGGGCGATCACCCGATCGACCTCACGGCCCCCTTCGGGTAACACGAACGCGGCAGGCCTCGTGCCCTCCCCTTCCCGAAACCCCCTCGACAAGGTATCGAGCAGACCATCCCCCGCGCGCCCGGGACCATCGCCGTGCACGAACAAGGCACAGACCGCGAGGATCGCCTGTTCATGAAAGAGCAGATCGGCGGCCTCCCGCACGACGCGTCCCAAGGCCGGATGCATGGCCGCTTCCCACTGCGCGCGGCATTCCGGGGTCAACGTCAGGGGAAGGGCTGTCCCCGCCCCCATGAGACGCTCGCAATAGGCACGCGGCGTTTGGGCCTGCGCCCACGGACCGGTGTCGCCCGGCGTTTCCGTCAATCGGCCGGCCCGCATGGCGCAGGCGGCGGGGTAGGCCGACGGGAAGCTCTGGGCGTGCCGCCAGAGCAACTCCTTGAGATCCCAAGCGGCGCGAAACCGCCGGGCGGGATCGTGCCAGAAGAGGCGCACGGCCCACAGCCCCATGAGCGGGGCCAGGACCCAACGCCAGGCCGCGCCCGTCCAGCGCCAGACGACGGTCAATGGCAGCGATCGATAATCCCGGAGAAGCAGAAGGTAGTGCGTGCGGGCACCCGGCAGGTGCAGACGGGTCGCGGCATAGAGCGACCAGGCCGTGACCCGCACCGTCGTGATGCGCACGGTTGCCCACTCGGCGTACACGAAGACGCCTCCTGCCAGCAGCAGCAATGCAAGGAGCGATAGGACCTCTTCGAGCGAAACCGAGGCCCCCGCAACGGTCCCTTTAGTGGCCATCGAGGGCCTCCCATTGGGCCCCAAGGCGCCGCAGGAGCTGGTCGCGGTAGGCGCGCGCCAAAGACGGCGTCATGGAATGATACCAACCGATCGCCCGCCACAGATTGCCGCCTGCCCGCAGGCGCTCGGTTGCCAGGATGCTCCCGGCCACCGCCACGTTCAGGCAGCCGTCGTCGGCCAGCAGGCGGCCGGTGATGCCCAAAGGCCGCAACAGGGGCAACCAGACGCTATTGATCTGCATGGGACCATAATCGGCCGTGCCATTGGTGTCTGGCACGATCTGCCCCGGAGCCCCGCCCTCGTTGGCCCATAGTGCGGGCAGTACCAATGGCGGGAACCCAAAGTGCCGGGAGACCACGGCAAAACAGGCGGGTGTGGGAGCGGTTACCGGAGAGGGACGGGACGGAGCGGCATGAACCAGGCGCGGCGCGGCGCAGGCCGCGATCACGACCATCACCCGCCCGAATGCCACGGATATACGCTCTATTCTATCCTTCGCATGGATCGCCTGTTTTCCGGACATGGCCACGAGGTACCCCCCTAGCGTCCCGTCAGGGGTACGACCTGGCGATCGGCATCCTCCGAACGCACGTCGACCAGGGTCTCGGGATGGATCACCCACGCATAGACGGGGATCATGTCCGGGGGGTTATTCTGAGCCTGCGCGGTCACATGGATCGATTGCGTCGTTCCGGGGAAAACGATCAGATCGAGCGAGGTCCCCAGCCATTCCTCGATCGCCGGCAAGCGGCGCTCGATGTGCGTGGGGCGCAAGGCCTTGATGATCGCCGGCACCGTCAGATTGAGCCGCACGGTATTGCCCGTGGCGTATTTCTGGGGCACCCCCAGGATAGACAGGATGCCCTCGGCCAGCGGCAGCCGCATATGCCGCAGATCCAGCCACCGCCTCCGGGGGTAATCCTCGCGCTCGAATACGACCCGGTAGCGCTCCCCTGTGGTATCGACATAGGTCGCGGTCACCGGAAAGACGCGCTCGCCCCGGGTGGCGGCCAGCCGGGTCTCTTCACCGAACACCGGGCGCGCGAGCCGCCCGAAAAATGCGACCAGCCCGCGTTCCGGCGGGGACCCCACCAACAGGGGGTTACGCACCACCAAGGTCTTGTCCCCCTGATCGACGCCTACAAACCGCATCCCCACGCGCAAGGGGAGCGGCGCCTTTGCCACAGGGGCCTTAGCCACGAGGTTTCCTCCGGTTCGCGGTGCCCTGGGCCTTCGGGGCACGTTTGATGCGCGTCGAGGCGCGGGCGGTTGCCTTCGCGGGGCTCGCGGCCTTCCGGGCCGGGAGGCGATTGCGCTTGCGCTGGGCGCTCGGACGCCACGTCCCCGCATCACTGACGAAGGACAGCTCGCGGATGCGCATCTCCGATTCCGCAAAGGCCTCCAGGTTTTTCAAGGCCTCCGCCGGCCCCCGCACACGGATGTCCTGGGAAATGGCGAACAGGAGACGCGCCATCAACGCGGTGGGCTGGATATAGGGCTGAAAGGCCTGGGTCGGGAACGTGGCGTTGCGCCCGAGAAGCAAGGCAAACCGCCGCTTGCTGACACGCAGGTTGTCTTCGTCACATCCGGCATTGAGCTGCTCGAACACTTCTTTAGGATGCGGCGCGGGCGGGATCAGCTGGCGGGCGATGTCCGGAAACTGCAGGTAGTATCGTACCAGGAGCGCCAGGGCCGGATCGGCCACCGACGTCCGTCCACCCGACGTGGCCACCGTGCGCCGCGCAGCACCCCGTCCGAGACCAATCAGGTAATACAGATCCATGGTGCTCACGCCCAACAGGTTCTGGAGATAATCCAGAACCGCCGGTTTGATCTCCTCGTCAGCGGGCCATGCGGGCGACGAAGGGGCTTTTGTCATGGTGTCGTTCCGGGGTTGTGGTGGCTCGGGCCCTTCGGCAGGAAGGGGGCGCGTATGGTGGTAACGTCATGCCTTCCGGTTCTCACAGGCGTATCCCCTCCTGGGCGATATTCTGGAGCAGGCCGGGATTGGGATAGACCTCCGGGTGCTCCCATTCGTCCAACCACACAGGCAAGGGCGAGATATTGATACCCGTTTCGAGCAGCACGTCGTACGCCACGTCGGCCATCGCCAACGCCGTCGTCAGAAACCGTTGATGCGCACCGCTTAAGAGCACCGCAACATCGGCATCGCTGTCCGGATGGTGCGTACCGCGCGCCCGACTGCCATAGACGATCGCGCCCGCCATCTCGTAGCGACCGGCCATCAAAGCGAGGAAGCGGCGCACGGCTTCCTCCGTATCCGGGTCAAGGTGTCTTTCTGCCATCACACCCTTCCTTGTCGGTGTTTTATGGACATTCTATCCTATACCGAAATCCCTTGCATCCCCCTTTACTGCGGCCCACGGGAAGCGCGCGCTCGGGTCGCGCGCGCGGCCTTCGGGCGGTTCGTCTTCTGGGACTTGGAGGACGGGGGATTGGCAAACGGCTCACCGGGCACCCCGTTGTGATCAGCCAGCAAGGCATGCGGGTGCGCGCGCTCGGAGCAGGCCCAAAAATACACGCCGGCCTTGTTGCGGCTCGCCAGGCGCCGAATCTGCCCGGAACAGCCCGCCACCGAGCAGGGCCGGGTGGGCCCGGCGCCCTGCGAGGGAGAGGGCCTGGCGTGCGCCTTGGGCGAGGACGAATCCCCCGCCACCGACACCCCGGCCGTCACCTGGGACAGCTGGGCCTTGACCATCTGCCGAATCGCGGCCTCGAACCGGGCCGGGTCCAGCTTCCCCTCCGCGATATGACTCAGGGCGTCCTCCCACCGGGCGGTCGTCACGGGATCGGTGAGATCCGCCGGGAGTGCCGCGATCAGGGCGCGGCCCGTGGGTGTCGAGATCAGCTGCTTACCCTTCCGATCGACGAACCCCCGCCTGACCAGGGTTTCCAGCACGTTGGCACGGGTGGCCTCGGTGCCGATGCCGCTCGTCTCTTTCAGCTTGGCTTTGGCGGCGGGATCCGTCACGTATTTGTGGATGTGGCTCATCGCCTCGATGAGGGTGCCGTCCGTGAATCGCGGCGGCGGCTTGGTCTGTTTGGCCCGGACCTCGCCCCGCAACCCTTCGACGGTATCCCCCGCGGCCATGGCGGGCAGTACGGCGGAGGGTTCTCCGGTTTCGTCGGCAAGCGCCCGCCCGGGACGTAACGCCTTCCAGCCGGGGTCCGTCTCCGTGCGACCCGACGCCGTCCACACCTCCCCGCCGACCGACACCGTCACCGCAATGGCCTGATAGCGATGATCCGGCAGAAAGAGCGCCGCATAGGATTGCCAGATCAGGTCGTAGATCTTCCGCTCGGTATCCGACAGCCCGGACGCCTTCTGTCCCGTCGGAATGATGGCGTGATGCGCCGTTACCTTGGCGGTATTCCACGCCGCATGTTTTTGGTGGGGCGCTACACGGCCGCGCAAGGCCTCCGGGATCGGAAGATGGGCCAGAATGGCGGAGGCCTCGCCATGCTGCTCCTCGGGCACGTATCGGCAATCCGTGCGGGGGTAGGTCGTGAGTTTCTTCTCATACAAGGCCTGACAGGCCTCCAGCACCGCGTTGGCACTCAACCCCCATTGAGCGGATGCCGCTTTCTGGAGCGACGACAACGAAAACGGCAGCGGGGCCGACTCCCGACTGTCCTTGCTCTCGTAACGCGCGACCTGCCCCGCCCCCACCGCCTTGCGCGCGATCCCATCGGCGAGCGCCCGGTCGGTCAACCGGCCTTCCTCGTCGAATCCGGCGCCCTCGGTGGAGGCCGGTTTCCACTTCGCCGCAAACATCCCGTTGGGGTGCCGGCAATGGATCAGGACCTCGCAATAATCGCGGGGTTTGAACTGTTCGATCTCCCGATCCCGGCGGACGACCAAGGCCAAGGTGGGCGTCTGCACGCGCCCGACCGACAACAGCCCGCGATTGGCAATGGTCCACGCCCGCGTCAAATTCATGCCCACGAGCCAGTCCGCGCGGGCCCGCGCCTCGGCCGCCTGGCTCAAGGGGTGATACGCACGATTGTCCTTCAATTGCGCAAAGGCCTTCTGGACCGATACGCCATCCAGCGATGCCAGCCACACCCGCTGCACCGATCCCTTGTACCGGCAGTAGTCCAGGATCTCGTCGATCAGCAGCTGTCCCTCCCGATCCGGGTCGCCGGCATTCACCACGAGCGTTGCCTGTTTGAGCAAGTCCTTGATGATCGCGAGCTGGGCCTTGGCCTCTCTTTTGGGATGCTTGACCCATTTCTCCGGGTAGATGGGCAGATCCTCCAAACGCCATACCTTTTTCCCCGTCCGGGGATTGACGGGCACGCCGGCGGGCAGATACGCGTCCGGCTCGTCCTGCTCGAGGATGTGTCCGAAGGCATGGGTGATGGTGTACCCCCGCGCCTCGAACAAGGCCCCGCGACGGGCCCCGCCCAACCCCTCCGCGATCCCCTTGGCCAGTGACGGCTTCTCCGCAATGATCAGTTTCATCCCAAGGCCCTCCGTTCTTCGTGTACCAGTCGCGAGACCACGGACTGCACCTGCCCTCCCGCATGGGTTTGGCAAAGGCTCATCAAAGTCGTCTGGACCTTCGTCCGCACCGCGGGCGTACATCCTTTCAAGAGGCGTTGCGCCGAACCCACCAGTCCTTCCAGGGATCGATCCGACCGCGCGCGCGTCTCCCAGAAGGCGAGATTGTCCGCCCACGACACCGATCCGGGTGTCAGCGTAAAAGCGGCCGCGACCGCCACGATGGCCTGATCCGGCGTCACACGCGCCAACAGATCCTGCACGGCCTCCGACTCCTCCCTGGTCGCCGTGAGCCCCAGGGCATCGACCGTTTGCGCAAGCAACGGTCCCGCCAATCGCAAACCCGCCACCCAGCGCGTAAGCGGCGCGATCCCGGCGGCCTCTATGGCTCCGGGACACAACGGCGTGCCGCGGGGCAGGAACCCGCTTTGCAAGGCTGCCGTGTGGAGCGCCTCCTCCTCGTCATCGAACAGGTCTTTCAGCGTCAGCCACACGTTGCCGAGATAGAATCCAAAAAGGGGCGCGGATCGCTTCAAGGTCTCGCTCACCGTTTTCGACAGGGCCAAACCGGCGAAGAGCGTATGTGACCGATCGATCCCGCGAAGCCACAACAAACCCGGTGTGGGGCGGCCCTTGTGGTCGCGCCCCATGGCCTGGCGGGCGGCCAGGAGGGCCACGCTGGCGCTCAACGCCCCATCCCGTAGAAGATGGGGCGCGTCCGTGGGAATGATCTCCTGATCCTCGGCCTGCCACGCGCCCCGCATCACCTCGACCTTGGCGCCGATCCCAATCAACAGAGCCAGTTCCGGCAAGGCAAACCACTCGCGCAGCCCGACCTTGGCACCCGACCCCAGAACCACGAGTTTCGCGACCCGCTCGGGGAGCTCGACCTGGGCGCGCACCAACAAGGGCTTTTGCAGGGTCAAGAGCTCCTCGCGGGTGATATCGGGCGCCAGCCGCACCGCCCGCCAGTTCCCGCGAGGATAGGCGATGAGGTCGTCGTGATAGCGGACCAGGTGCTGCGCGACCGCCGCGTACGGCAACGCGAAGGCCCGCACCGTGGCCCCCTGAGGAAACCGCTCCGCCGTTTTGGAGAAATACTCCGCCTCATCGGTCACCAGGCGCCGCAAGGCGGTCGTGACCCGGGCCGGCGGGCCACTGCGGGCCGCGCTCAGGACCTGCTTCACATAGGACGCGCATCCGAGCGGCACCTGGGTTACCAGGGGCACGCGGGCGGCAAAGAGTGCCGCCCAGGTGGCCGCGGATTCCGGATCGCGTGCCAGGGCAAAGGTCTTGCTCACACCCCGATCCCGCGCCTCGGCCGCCGTGAGGACCACCATGTCGATTCCCCACCCCTCGAGGATCTGGGCCATATGGGGACCAAAGGTGTTTTCGGCGAGGAACCGCGACGGGAGCGACAAGGTACTCAGCACCCGGTCATCGGCATTGGTCCACCAGATGATGTCGGGCGCGGTGAGGAGCCCACTGAAAGACTCCACGCGCACGGCCTCCGATCCGGCGAGCGCCGCCCATCCGGCCACCGCGCGATTATCGGGATGGTCGAGCAGCAAGGCGCCGACGCGCGCCGTCACGGAACCTCCGCGAGAAACCGCGTGACGCGCCCGGGCGTCCAGCGGGTGGCGAGCGCCTGGGACCAGTGACGCAGGGCATTGCGATACGCGGCCGCCTCGAGATGGGGGACCAGAAGCAATTGCGAGAGTCCCGCCTGCAGGCGCTGCGCGCGCCCCGCGTCCTGCTTCTGCAGGGCCTCCCGCAAGGCGTTGGCAATCGCCGCCCCATCGGCCCAGGCCTGATAGTCCGGATGCGCCATGCGCGTCACGCCCTGATCGATCCAGTCGCGCACGGCAGTGGCCGCCGATTGGCACAGCGGATCCGCCTGAAAGCTTTCCGCCCACATAAGGAGCAAGAGGCGATGCAGGGCGCGTTGGGTCAGGCCCCGTGCGGGCACGAAAAACCCCCGTCCTTGCACATGCGCCAGCCCAAAATGGAAGACCGCATGGCAGAAGGGGCAGACGGTCACGAGGTTCCCGAGATCGTTGTTACCATGATCGTTATCCCGGTGATGGATCTCGAAATACCCGGTGCGCCCGGACTGCGCCTGGGTCATCAGACCACAGCCCTGGCACACCCCCTGGTCGCGCTCGAAGGCCAGGAGCCGCACGGCCTGAAAGGCGCGGTCCGCCTGATCGTGATCCGGATCCTCCTCACGGAAGGCCCCGGGCTTCACGGAGAGCACGAGCTCGATCATCAGGTATAAATGGCGTTCACGAACATCATCAGCGCCACGCCGATCGAGGCCAGCAGTGCGCCGGCGGCAATGTGCTTCATCGCCGCAACGTGATGGTTTTCGCCCTGCGAGCGCTCCTTGGTGAACTTGATGATCCCGGTCATCATCAAGACGATGCCCAACAACGTCGCCACATCGATCACCACGCCCTTGACAAGCAGGATCGTCGTATCGGCACCGGTCAACGCCGTATTGAGATTCACGCCACCGCCCGGCGTCACGCCCGAGCTGCCGACTCCCCCATAACCCCCACCGCCGTACGAGCCCCCGCCGAAGCTGTAGGCGAATGCCGCCGGCGCCCACATCCAAAAACCCACCAGCGTCAGAACGTGACGCACGTGTTTCTTCATCGTCTTCATGGACCCCTCCTCAGGGAAAAATGGACTGCGTTTGGCTCCCGCTCACAAGAAACTGGCCGTCAGCGACGCCAGTGTCGCCCCGATATTGGCGGCCAGGGCCCCGGCCACCACGAAAGTGAGGCCCGTCCAGAAGGGATGGCGATCCTGACCACCCCCGTCGGCCACCGAACGCCAGACGTAGAGACCGCGAATGAAGGCAAACCAACCCAGCAAGACGATCAGATTGGTGAGCGCCTCCTGCACGGCCTGCGCCATCGGCACGCCGGTGCTGATCGGCGAAACCGAGCCATACCCGTTGAACGTCGGACCGAAAAACGAGTGCGAGACCATGGCCATGGACATCGCAATCGATGACAGCATCGCGCCGAAATAGATCTCGCCGATCACCCCACCCCACGAATCCCGGCCACCGGACTGACCGACGCGGGTCGCTTTGACGAGGGCGTGCATCACGAGAACAAGACCCACCAGCCCACAGGCATCCGGCACGAGGCGCAGAATCGAATCGGCGATATTGCCGATCGCGATCCACACGGTGGCGCTCGAAGCCGGGCCCGTATAAGCAGAAATCGTCATGGGTCCTCAGGGTCCCGCCTCACGGAGATGGACTCCGTTGCTCAGGATCAGTAGCGGGGGGTTGGCCTGTATGGAGCGCACGGCCAGCGTGGGCGTCCCCGGGATCGGGTTGCCCCGAAAGATCCGCACCAGCGCGCCGTTGGGTAGCTCGATCCAGGCCGTGTGACCGATGATGCCGACCAGCTGCACGGGGGGCACCACGGGCTTTGGCTTGGGTTTGGGTTTTGGCGGCGCCGGGGGACGGACCGTGACGTGCGGCGCATGGTGGACGAGCCACGTCAGGTGCGCGATCTCCCGGCCCTGCCGGGCGATCACCGCGGCATCGCGCAGCGATGTCGTCTGCTCTTTCTGGATCGCCACGGCAAGCGCGCTTTCTTTCTGGGTGATCTGCCCCACAAGAAATTTGATCCCCTGAAACGAGCGCTCGAGCCGGGCCAGTTGACTTGCTATCGAATGAGACGAGACCGGCACCGACACGGAGGGACCCTCGGACCGACTGGGGGCAGAAAGGGACCCTGCCGCGGCGGCGCCCGGCACCGCCGTTTCGGTGTTCTGCGGTGAAGGAGTCGAGTTCGGCGCCGCGGCCGGTGTGCCGGACGCCGCCGCCAGTGACAGTGGCGGTGCCGGCTGAACGCGGATCCCCGCGGCGCCCGGGGGTTCCACCGGTGTTGTGAGCGAGCGAGGGGGCGGCGCCGGAGTCGTGACACCAGGCGGCGCTGGCAGCGGTTGGGCCAGGGGTTCGCGTGGCGGCTGGACGCTTTTCAGGAAAGCCACCGCCCCAACACCCGCCAACAGCGTCACGGCACCGACAACGGCCGCCACCAGGGGCCAAGACGAACGACGCGGCCTGGCGCTTGCCGGCTCCTGTGTGAGACCCTGGGTATCCGACTCCCGCCCCTGCTCACCACCCTCCTCCGCCCCCCGCTCTTCCTCGATCGCCTGGGGCGGAACGGTCCTCTTTGGGGGCATCGGCGCGGTCGGCGCGGGCGAGGCCTGCGCTATGGATGCCGCCGCCTTGGGTGCCGCAGTTCGCGCGATCGTTATCGAAATCGGGGGGCCGGCCGGCGGACGGGTTGGCGCCGGCCGCTGGGGCTCCTGGAGTTCGAGGCGCCGATCCTCGAGGCCCATCTCCCCGTCTTCGCCTGCGGGGCTCCCGGATTCGGTGCCTCCAAAACGTGGGGGCGGCACCTCACCCGCTGGCGCCGCCCCCTCCAAGGCTTCCCCATCGAGATCCGGGTTGTACGAGTCCGCAAACCCCGCGATATCGATACGATCCCCTTCTTCGTCTTCATCTGGGCGCTTGGCGCCCAAAGTCTGCCACGGGTCTGCGCTCATACTCTCACCAGTCCGGGTATATACAGCGTGTTATATCCTATGCCATAGACGATAGTCAAGGAATGGCGCGTCCTTATATACCACATCCGCGGCAGGCGGCGGGGCAACGGGGGGATCAGCGGAAAGGGATGGGGATCGTAAGGCTCGGGACATGCGGGATTCGGGCCCACACACCACTTCTCGCGCTGCTCTTCTCAGTTGTAGGCGATCGCCAAGACCCGCGTCTTTTTGGATGATGGGCGCACGCAATTCTGTTCCCGCCAAAGGCAAGGGGGTTTGCGGCTATAAGAGGGTCCCTGCTCGGCAGAAGCAGTTCATATGCGCATGGCGGCAGGGCCAGTCGTCTTTCTTCCTGTCGTTTTTTCATCAGAAGCACCGGTAAGAGAGAGCAACGAGCGCGGGGAACAGGTGGGCAAAGCCCTGGGGTTCAGGACCTTTGCGGAAGGTTCTGCAAAGGGGACTGGCGGCCGTTTTGCCGCCTAAACGGATATTCGACCAAATGGTCGCATATCACCCTACGCCCAATGCTTCAGAATGTCTGGCGATACTTGATTTTCAAGAGAAATCTTGTTTATGCCGCAAGCCGCGCAGTTGTTATATGCGGCAATGGGTCGGCAAATTGTTAGTTGGGCAGTCCCAGATACCGCAGCGCCCCGTGTTGTAGGACGGGCCAACCGACTACTAAAATGGCACAGACTGATAAATTCGTTCTTATTGAGCCGGAACACTGGCTGTTCCAGCCGCATGGCGATGTTATGACCACCAAAGCCAGAGCAGATGATACTACTTACGGTTCGTTACGGCTGCGCGACAGGTGGCTTTGGTTGGGGGTCGGGCGTAGGTGGTTTATTCGGGTACTTCCCGCCGAGTCCGAGGCTCATCGAGCGGTAACCGGCCTGTCGCGGATATGGGACTGCGGCTATCGCGCATAGTATTCAATACATGCTTGTGCTGATGTGACAAAACGCGGATCGCGCCCAAGACACGAGGAGTGAAATTGGCATGCTTGTGTATGCAAACTCATTGACGCTGCATGGCCAGGATGCTGAGAATGCCGTATGTCGCGCAATCGGCGGCTGGCTCAAAGAACAGCTCGGCTTTGGTCTTAGGCCAGATCAGCTTCGGAGTGATGGCACTTTTGAGGGATACCGTGGTGTCGCACGGTCGTGGCTGACTATTCGTGCGGCGACAGAAGGAGAACCAAGGCTTTACGCATGGCTGATAAAGCACGCTGGTGAGCGAGGTAGCGGTCGACAGTGGATCGTCGAGATCGGCATGAAATGCGCCCCTAATTTGGTCGATGTTTCCTGCGCAGTTAGGACTGACGAAGTGAGCACACTCGTAGCAGGTGCAGTCAGCGCTTCACAGCCCCGTGTAATTAGGTACATCGCAAGCAACGTTGCAGCGTCACCTAATGCCGAATTCGCCAGTAATACTCCTGGTCGTGCAATCAAGTGCGTAGGGCCCGATAAAGACACTTATAGAGGCCTGCGCGCTGACATCGAACGGACCGATCGGGGTTATCCTATTGTGCTTGTCAGTCCAACGCGAAGTGGGGACTTTCTTGTAAATGACCGGCACCTTCAAGAGGAGATGATCGGCCTGGCGCAGGTCGTACGTATCGCCCCCGACTTTAACAGCTACGAAATGGAGGAGGTTCTTGGTCATTCATGGTCGGCGTGGGCTGGTGCTGTTAACGTCATCTATACGCCTATGCCCAATGGTTTCATCAAGAACCAATTGGCGCGTAGCGAGTTGCTGGAAGAATGGGGCGATAATCAGCATGAACGTATCTCGGGACTTCTCAGCCTCGTTACGCACAACACCAATGTTCCGCAGCTTCGACAGCAAATCCGTTCCGACGGTGTTGTTGCGCTAGCAGTACGGCGCAGATTGCAAAGTGCACGACAAAGGAGAAACGATCTTGATGTAGAAGATTTAAGGATTGAGTTAGAGGAAGCGTCTCGAATAGCCGAACAGCAAGAAGAAATGTATCAGTATGCTCAGGACGAAAATTTGAGCCTTGAAGCCGAGATCGAATCTCTGAACTCGACTGTCGATGGCCTGAAACGGGAACTGAACAAGAAAAGCACCGATATCGATGCCCTCCGCGCCCACCTAGCAAATTCTGGCGGTGGCGGGCGATTTAGTGGGGCAGAACGCCTCTTGGCGTTTGTCACAAGAAGCAATGCACCCACGCCTGCCGAATGCCTAGAACTCATAGAAGAGACTTTTGGAGATAGGTGTGTTGTATTGGATTGCGCTAAACAGAGTGCGCTTGAATCGAGCAAGTTCTTGTATGGACGGCGGTTGCTAGACATGCTCAGGATTCTGGTTACCGACTATAGGAACATGCTTATTGAGCGTGGTGACAGTGAAGCGAGAAAGCTTTTTGGAAAGAATGACTTTGCTGCAACTGAGTCGGAGGGTGTTCTTGGAAGCAAAACAATGCGGCGATATCGCACATTCGATTATCGTAGCGTGCCTGTGGAAATGTTCCGTCACCTGAAGATTAACGTCGAAGACGACGTGACTAAGACCATTCGAGTTCATTTTCACTGGGACGCGGAGAGGACGTTAATTGTGGTTGGGTATTGCGGAAAACACCTCCCGGTACCCAGCCATTGACCGCGCAGCGGGAGTGCTTGCTTCCAAGTCCACTCGCGCCATTTGCCTGTGGTGGCGCGAACGATCACTCAGGGTCGGGAGCTGACCATTGCAACTCCAACTGGTAGGGGTGCTTTAGCCGAGGACCAGACGTTAAAAGGAGTAGCTTGCTCAACCGCCATCAGTGTTTAGACCTTGAAAGAGATAAATTCATCAAAATCAGAGGGCATAATGGCGTGCTGTCGGCGTGAATTGCCACTACCGCGAATTCTTCCTCCCAAACTACTCCTGGGAATTTGGTTTAGCACTCTGAAACGATTCCGCCGAATTGATCTCGTCAAGGGCCTCCTGCCATGTGGCGCGCAGCCTGAGGGGAATCGCGAGCATCAAGTTCAGGTCTTGGCCGAAACTCTCGACCGCATAACCGGCCTTGCAGGTAATCGGGAACGCCCGATCGGGACTCAACCCGTAGTGTTCGGCCACCTTCTCGTGATAGAGGCCCGTGGCATTGAATCCCCACACGGGCCGACCGAGCGCAGTGGCAAAGCCCACCTCGAAGACCGTTCCTGAGTCCGGCTCCGACCCGCGAAAACACTGAAGGTTGGCGATGACCGCATCCGCCTGTCGGATCAGCCTGGTATTGCACCGATAGATGTCCGCCGGGCCATCATCGGGCTCGCTCTTCGGAAAGATGGGTGTGATGCCGCGCTCGACGGCATACTGGGTGATCTCCTGGCGGAACGTATCCCAATGAGGCGCAAAGACATCGGGGCCGGCGACATAGACCTGGATATTGGGTCTACTCATGACGCGAATCCCCGTCAACCGCTCCCTGCGCCAAAAAGGCACGGAGTGCCGGCGCGCTCAGATAGCCCACGTGCCGGCGGCCGTGGTAGACGAAGGTCGGCGTGGCCGCCGTCCCGTGGCTGGAGGCAAAAAAGGCCGCGGTATTGCTCTCCACCGCCGCCAAGGCCACGGGGGCCACGGTGACGCCTTGCACGGGCAACCCCCCCTGCTCCGTCGTCTCATGAAAGTCGCGCTCATCCTGTGCCCAGGCTCGTCCGGGATCCGGCGCACTCAGGATCTCGGCCGCCCGCACACGCGCCGTGGCGGGGTCGACGATCGCCACCGGCACGATGCGCACACGCAATGTGCCCGCCGCAATGCGGGGGGCCAGAACGCGCACCCAGTCCCGGTGACAAAAGGCGCAGTTCGGGTCGGCGACCATCGTCAACGTCGGTCCTGCCGTCCCAAGCAGCAGGCCCGCCGAGGCGTGGGTGGGAAAAAGAAAACGCTGGGGCGAAATCGCCTGCTGCGCCAATAGGGACAAATTGCGCCCTTTGGCATCGAATACCGCACCCAGAAAGACGTAGCGGCCATTCGTCCACGCCACCGACCCGCTGGGCGACAAGACCAGGCCGGTCAGCCCGTCCGGTCCTGCAAAGGTCCGCTTGATACCGGCCTGGCCCCGGGACGCCTCCTGGACCAGACGGGCAAGCGCCATGCGTGAACGCCGGCCCGCCCCATGGCCCGCAAGAGCGGGGCGTGATGCGGGCTGGGTCGGTGCCAACCACCAACCGACGGTGCCCGCGGCCACCACCAGCACGCCGAAGATCGCGAAGATCTTCGTCGCGACATTGAGAATTCTGCTTACGCCCTGCATTGGCATAGGTCACCCGCCTGCGTCATGAGGAACTGTTCGTTTCATGGGTGCGCCCTCTCGTCTCGTGAGCGCCCCCGCTAAAGCGACGGCTTCGGTCCATCCGGTTCACTCTCGGCCGCTCGCGAAAGCTTGTCTGTCAAGACGGGGGCTACCAGAAACAGGAGCTCGCGGATTTCCGCACCTGCGTGCGCCGGCGACGTCGAGGACGCCGGTATCGACTCGACAAGGTCCTGGCATACCTGGTCCAGGGCCGCCTCGACCCGCGCCAACGTCCGCTCCCTTTCCGTGGGGCCAAACGGAATCCGCGTCAGCATGTGGGAGAGATCGCCCGTCTCGAGATCCCACAGTTCGGCGCACCCCCGATCGAGCGTGAGATGAGACGCGGCTCCCAAGCAGTCCCGAACGCGATCGATGAAGTCATGCGAAACCGGGCCGCTGGTCTGTAGGGTCAGGGTCGCACCGGCGGGAGACTGCGACCACGCGACCTCGCATTGGTCCATCAGGAGCGGTTCCCTCCCAAACGTCTCTCCGATCGCCCAGGGGTGGCCGAAGTACTGAAGAAGAGGCTGGACCGCACGATGGACGGCGCGCGCATCCGTGTCTTTCGGAAAACGCATGGTCAGATGGAGCTGGTGCTCATAACTCATTCACAACCTCCCGCGGAGACAGGCCGCTTGCGACTCAAGAATCCTTGCCAGGCGTCCGCGCCGCACTCTTGCGCCAACCACCAGTCGTCCCACCGCTCGACCCATTCGACGATGTAGCGGGCATGACCCTCATCGCGAATGGCATGGCCCAAAGACCGCAACACCGCGCGCGCCCCGACGTCCGCACGCGCCCGATGAAGGAGGTGCCCGGAGGCCTTCACGAAATCCGCCTGCACCAGGGCCCACCGGCCCAAACCATCGGCGCCGGCCCCCACGTCATCGATCGCCAAGGAAAACCCCTCTTCCCGTAATCCTTGAAAAACGCCCCCGGCCCGGGCGAGACGTCGGGCTCCCGCCGGCCGTTCGACCCACTCCAATACGACCCGATCGCGAAAAGGACAGCGGCGCACCAGCCCCTGGATCATCGGGTCCAGAATCTGATCGGAGAAAAAATTGATGAACACCAATCCCGAACATCGCAGGACATGGACCGGCAGGATCTGTTCGAACACGACGCGATACCACCGCTGCCAATTGCCCTGCGGCCGCCATACCCGCGGCGCCTGGACGGCACCGCGTAAGAGTTCCCGACCCAATAGCCGTTCGCCGGCCCAATCGGAGGGAAACGCAACGATCGCCTCGGCGCGATAGGGCACCACCTTACCGGACCCCACCCACACGGAGGCTCGCCAGGACCGACCGTTCCCGGTGGCGCTCGGCCATGGCCAGGCGCGCCGCCTCGATGCTCTCGATGCGTTCGCTGATACGCAACTGGCGATCCTGCATCATGAGCGACTGCGCCAGCATGAAGGTCAGGGAGCGCAACAGCCCGGTCTGCGTCGCCCCCGACTCCGCGTTGTACCAGAGCGGGTTCTCGAATCGTGCCTGCGCCAGCCATTTCAGCATGACGTCCGACGAGACCCCTTCGCTCTTGGCCGATTGGATCTTGCCTTTGAGATAGACCCCGGAAGGGCTGCTGTCCTTGGCGATCGTCTGGGCCCATGATTGCAGCGCGGGGCTTGCGGTGCGCCAGCGCACCGTTTGGCGGAGGGTCCCCTGCGCCAGCGACATACGGGCCTGGGCCGCGAGCACGGCCGCCTGCCACGTGGCACCCCCGGATCCTTGCGTGAGACTGGCGGGGGGCGTCCCGATCGGCGAGGGGTTGGTAATCTCTCCGGTGTAGATCGCCGCCAACTGCGCGGGGGTGAGCGCCGGACGAGTGGAGGAAGACGAGGCGCCGGCTGTCGACGGCGAGACGGGCGGGGCCGGATGGAACAAGGCCGCCGCCTGGAAGGCGGCCCCTTTGGTCTGTTGGCTCACGGCCTGATTGTACGCAGCGCTGGCCGCGATCGTCGTCGTCTTCGTGATGCGCGCGGACTTGGCCGCCGCGACGTCCACGGGAACCCCCTGATTCCAGTTCGCCAAAGCGGCGCTGGTCGATGCGGAGGCGGCATTCACCTGGGCCGCCCCCACCAGACTCTGCTGCGCAGCCTCGGTCTGCAGGCAGGCCGCGGGAGGCGGCTGAAGGCCGGACTGCATCTGATAGAGGCGCATGATATTGGCCGCCGAGCGGGACTGGCGCACGGCGCTCGCCAGGGCCGTGGTCTCCTGTTGGGCGGTCTGGACGTTGGTCTTCATGAGGGCCTTGATGGCATTCGTAATGTTGCTGCCCGCCGACACAATGTTGTGGTCGATCTCCACCAGACTGCGCTCGAGGGTGGTCGTTTCGGTCGTGATGGCGGTCACGATCTGGGTCGCGATCAACGCGCGCTGCGCCACAGCCGAACCGTAGGTCGCCCAGGCCGGGGCGGTGCTGGCCACAAAAAGGGCCAGCGAGCCGATGGCCCTGCGCTTCCACCGCCAAGGCGCGGCCATCAGAATCCCCCTCCGCTACCCGAAAAGAGATTGCCGCCGACGGACCCCGTCGATCCGCCGATCTGGCCACCCTGATTCAGGGTTCCCGAACCCCCATAGCCGCTCGTTCCCGATCCGTACTGCCCCGTGTTGACGTTGGCCAGGTTGCCAGCAAGCGGCACACCCCACCCCATGTTGGCGCTGGGCAGATTGCTGCCGACGGCGCTATTCCATTCGGTCTGCGCCGCGGAGCACGCCATGTTTTCCAACGAAGAGGTGATATTGCTGATCAGGGCCGACATGCCGATGTAATTCATCGAGAAGTTCATGCCGAGCAGGTTGCTCAAGCACGCCCCGATGCCCGAGGGCTTCGTGATCTGGCTATTGGCGTAGCGCGCCGCATTCAGGGCGGCGTTATAAGCGTTTTTGGCCGCGGTCACGTTGTTCTGGCACGCGGCCGGCAATGTCTGCGACGAGGCCCCGGCCGCGGGCGCGGTGGCCGCCGACACCCTGACGCCGGCAGAGAGCATCCACAATCCGCTCAGCAGGATGAGCGCGGCTCCCGTACCGCTTTTTGGGGTCCCCCTAACCATCGCCGCCGCCCTCCGTCTCGTTGTCATCCGCCAACGTCGTGAGCGCCATGGCCACATCGAGCCGTGATGCCGACGTCAGGGAATCGAGCAGCTCCGCCGCATTGGACAACTGCCCCAGCATGGCGCGCGCCAAAAACACGCGGCCTGCTTCCCGATGCAACGGCTGGTCGCTGCGTTGGGCAAGCGCATCCGCTCGCAGAACCCAGGGGGCGGACAGGGCATTCAGGCTGTCTGCGACGAGCGAGGCCTGATCCCAGGGCAGATGCCGCAGGGCCCGCACTACGGCATCCTGCAGCGTCTCGCCCGACAGAACCCCGGATCGCACGACGAGTTGGGACAACACGCGGCGGCGCGCCTGATCACCCAGTACCCAGTGCTCGGCCCGATTCACGGCACCGCCCCGAAACAGGATGGCGGCGAGGCCGGTTTCGCCCGGCGCGCCACGGCCATGGCATCCCGAACCGTCTCGCGGGTCTGATCTACGGTCCAGGGACGGATCCGGGATCCCCCGCAGATCTCGCGCACCCCATGGATGTCCGTGCGCTTCACCCCCAGCACCTGCGCCCAATCCTGGGCGGCGCGCGGCATCAGATCCCGCATCTCCACGGCGCAGACGGCCCGGTCGGCGCGGCGCACAAGGGGCGATGGGACCTTGGGCAAACCCAGGACCTGTGCGGTCATGAGCCGCCAGGATTCCTCGATGACCTGGTAATCCGGCAGCAGACTCTTCAGGGGAGACGCGACGTCGCCCACGTAGGCCTCGTGCAGATCGTGGTACAGGGCCTCCGCAAACAGATCCGCAGAATCCGTGAGACGGGCGACGAAGCAGGCCACCAGCACGCTGTGCTGGGCCACGCTATAGGCCCCGGCATGGCCTGTAAAACGCGTGATGTAGAGCAAGGATTCCATCATGGCTTCCGGTTTGATGTCCGCCACGCACGGACGCCTCAAGTCCACCATGCGGCCACAACGGGTATAAATACGGGTGTCCATGTCAGCTGCCTTGCGCGCGGTGCGGGCTGGGAGGGTTGGGGACGACGTGATTGCCCTGAAAGGCCACCAGCGATACGGGGGCCACGAAGGGTTCGGCCGGTTCGCGATCGGCCGTCAACGCCGCGATGTCTTCCGGGCGGATCGGCACCACAACCGCGGGTTGGCGGCGCAGGAACTGGACGATCGCCCGCGGCTCCCGATGGGATGCCGCCTCCTCGACCCGCGTGTCCAACGACACCCCGGTCCGCTCCTGCACCAAGTCGGTCCACGTCTCGATCGCCGCAAGGCCGCGTAACACCGTATCGCCCTGCAGGGACCATCCCAGGATCGACTCCATGCGCCGTATGCGCCGAGCGATCTCCGAACGCAGAAACAGCGCGGCATCCGCGCAGTCGAGGCGCCCCGAGGGTCCTTCGAAAAAGACGTTCAGGCCCTCCAGATAGGATGAGGCTAGGAGGTCACTCAGCCATGTCGTCTCCGTCACACTGGCCCCCCTCTATTGCGCTGCAGCCAGCGGCGAATACGCACATGTGCGAACGCCCGTAGGGCCAACGCCATGGCGAAGATCCCGGACCCCACGACGCCCTCCTCGGGCCATGCCCGATGGAACGCCCACACACACGTCCCGGTTGCGACCAAGGCCATGGATGCCCAGAGGACCGCCAACAAGGCCTGGCGCGCCAGCGCCCGCTGCCAGTCGGCGGCCGTCCACCCGGGTGTGGACGGGGGAGCCCACGAGAGTGAGTCGCGCAAGGCCACGAAAGCCCGCCTGATCCCCCCTTGACGCGCTTGTCGACCGATACGCAGGGCATCCCGGCCCCATTCCCGAATGGACTCCTCGGCCGCCATCGGTCGCGCGAAGGCGGCGCCAATCACGGACGCCCAATAGGATCCATACGCCCGCACAGCGCGTTTTGTGCGTTGGAACACGCTTACCTCCTCCTCTGCCGATCGGGCCCCCGATGCGGCCTCCCGATTTCTGAACCGCCCTGCCAATGTCTGGTATACTCAATATATTATATCCTCTTGTCGATCAACTACAAACAGGGAAACCCATGGCTAAATATGTCGTGACCTATACCTTGCCGTATGAACACGTCGTGCGGGTTGGCATCGAGGCCGACACCGCCCAGGCTGCCCAGACTATCGCCGAGTCCGCCTTCAACGACGGCGTCCTTTGGGATAACACGCCCACCATGCCTTTGCTGATGGACGAGTTCGAGGAAACGGGCGACGCCGGCGTGCCCGTCCTCTTTCAAGCGACCCCCGTGACGGAGTGGCCGGTACCCGATAATTCGGTCTCGAAGGCCCTGCATGACAAAACCGCCCACGACGTCGCGCGCCAACTGATCGAGCTCTATCAGCAAGCGCGGGAACGTAACGAGGCCTTTATCAGCCGCGATCGGCTCTTTGATCTCTACCAACTGGCGCTGAGCGCGGGCACGGCCCTGGGCGCGAGGTGCGAATCCGCCGAGACGGAGGTGATGGGCGTGTCACGCCAGCCCGGCTTCAGGGTATCGACAGGAAGTAACACCAATATCCCCCAAACACGACCCGGGCCCGAGCTTTTAGCCTCATCTGACAGGCTGCATAGGAATACATGTGTCAGGCCTATTCCGCAGGCCAGCAACTACATGTCATCTATGGCGCTGTGACACACGCCATCCTCAAGGTTCACTATTCTATAAACCTCTGCGATATCTTGACGGGAAGATAGTTAGACAATGGGGTAATACCATTCATCGGTCTAATTGGGATAGCGCGCTCTCATAATTTACGGCGGACCACGCTAAGGTCGCCAGAATACGACTCAGCCCATAAGGCCAGTAACGTGAATAACATCGCCCCTGGCGACGTAATTGCCGCCAGGAACATTGAGCACCATACGTGCCCAGGCCCAGATTAACACTTTCTGTTCCAGTCCCCCGGCAGGTCCGCCCCTACCAAGCTCCCACGCAAGAATACTGCCGCGGCATCCAGCACATATCCCGAGTCACGCCGGCTGAGGCCACGCACCGCGCACTCCCAGATAACCAGCACCCGCCATCCGGAAGCCCGCAGCGCTTCGACCGCACCGTTATCCCGCTTAACATTTGCTGCGAGATTGGCCTTCCAAAAGGCTTGGCGGGTAGCGGGTACCTGTGCCAATACGCACCCGTGCGAGTGCCAGAAGCAGCCATGGACAAATACAGCTGCATGGAACTTTGGGAACACGAGATCGGGCCGGCCGGGGAGTGACCGATCATGCAGCCGGTAGCGCAGACCCCGCGCGTGCAGGCCACGCCGGATCAGCATCTCGAGCTTCGTGTCCTTGCCCCGGATGCGGCTCATGTTGAACCGACGTTGTTCGGCTGTAAGCGTGTCGCCCATTATGCCCCCGCTCCTGCGTCCGCAACGATGGTCCTCAGACAAGTCCGCAGGTCTTCGCCTGACATGCCGGGCCGCAGCGTGACCGCGCCGAAACGGAACTTCTCGCGGTACTGCGGGTGAAACAATCGGCCCGGCATGGGCGTGTCCTTAAAGTCCATCTGGAGGCCGGTCGGCACATGCGGGGTCAGTAGATAGGCCGCGGTCACGATTCCTTCTGGCCGGCCGCTTTCCACTTCGTGCACGAGCGCGTCGCGATAGGTATGAATGGAACTCAGTGCATCGTTCAGGCCATCGTTAATCCGGTACTTCGCATCGAGGACAATCACGTGACGTCCTGGGCCGCCCAAGTCCCCGCCCGCCAGCACAATATCGGGGGCCATTGTCCGGCTGAAACTACCTTCACGACCGTCTTCAACCCAGTATTCGCGGTACTGCCGCTGGAAACACAATACGCGATCGCCGCCAATCGGCACGGTGATCGCGCCCGCGGCGATTGCCACGCCGCCGCTGGCCTCGTTGAGAAACAGGTTACTCAGGTTCACGCCCGTAGCGCCGTACTCCTCGACGGCCGCACGCAGCAGGCGCAGAAAGCACCACAGTTCGTACAACTCATAAGTCCGGGCCAGCGGCATTTGCAAGAAATCGCCAAACAGCGCCGCAAGCCCCAGATTCATGTCCTGCCAGAGCCGGTAGAAGCGCCGATAGACCGGATCATTACGGAAAATCGGGGACATGCGCAGCAGCGCGGGCCCTTCACCTACCTCGGCCATGAAGCCAGCTGCAGACGCATGGTTCAAGCGACGCGAGATCCGCTGTGCCCGCGTGGCCCAGCTTCCGGCCCGCGTCGCGATCTCGCGGTTATCGGCGAGCTCTACTTTTGCCAACGACTCGGCTACACCGGATAGCCACTCTCCCCAGGATTGCAGGCACGCCTTGATCTGCCGGTGCTCGGGGATATCCAGACTATTGTGGCAATGGCGCAGCGTAATCCGTGCTGGCAGACGGCACTTCAGGGCGGCGGGTAGACGCGACGGGCTGATGGCTTCGGTACGGATAACACCGGACCGGAACGATTTTATGATCTCCAGGCCAGTCGCGCGCGCAGCGCGATGTGCCGGTACTGTCACGTCCTTAGCGTGTAGGTAGTGGCGCGGCGAGCGCGCGATTGCGTTGACTGCGGCAACGATCTCGTCGGAGCGTGAGCGCAGAAACTCAAGCCTGGCCAGCGGCGGCAACCGGTTGCTGGGCTGGCGCGCAATACCTTTGCGAAAAGCGCTCAGCGAGAACAGAGCGAAGGTATCTTGGAGAACCTCACGCACCATGGTGTCAAAATCGTCGCGCGTGAGCTTGCGCAGATCGGGGTCGATGGTAACCTCAAAGCGGCGCGTTCCGATGCCCGACATGCGCAGCATGGCTTCCACCATGCCAGCGTGGAATCCAGGCTGCCATCGCCAGCGGGCTACAGTGGGTAGGCGTGACCGCAGCGCCTCAACCGGCTCGTCGTCAATCAGCAAATCGGCCACGGACGCGTCGTCGCTGTCGCGCAACTCAAAGAGGTAGGACGCACCTTCTCGCACCGCTCCGGCCGGCACCGCATCCGGCACGGGCCAGACCTGCCATGCCGGTCCGCCTCCTTCCGCCTGAATATAGAGCGCCGTCACGATTCACCGCATGGCCTGGAAAGAACCGAATTCATCGAGATCAGTCAGCAGCCTCAGAATAAAGGCCTGCGCGCGCGGTAGTCCGTCGCAGGCCTTGTTGAGGCCCGCCAGCAGTGCGCGCTGTCGTTCGGTGCCACGCAGCTTCACCAACACCTTCTGCACGAGTAGCTGGTCGGTGACATCAGCGGGCGCGCTTTTGAGATGCGCTGCGTCGAAGGCGTGGTAGCGTACAAACTCCTCGATCAGCCGGTATCCGAAGCCGAGGCCGTGCTTCTGCATCAGGCCGTGGATTTCGGTGAGCTTAGCTTCGGAAGCCACTCGGGCATCCCTCAGTTCAGGATAGCGGCCTTCAAGCGAACCAAGGAAACCCGGCACGTCGACCGTGGACATGTCGATCACCGACGCCCGATCGAGCACCTTATCGCTGACTGGGTTGGTCGTCTCATCGACATTGATCGTACCGATGATGAACAGGTTGGCGGGGAGCGGTAGCTCAGCGCGGATGCTCGCGCCCGTCGTGCCTTCGAGTGGCACGCCGTTCGAGTGCAGTTGTAGCCGACCCCCCGTCTCCATGCACGAGAGCACGTCAGACAGATAGTACTCGACCCGCGCAAGGTTCATTTCGTCGAGGATCACGAAGACTGGCGACCCGCGGTGCGCCGTCGCCACAAGTACCGCCTCTAGAAACGGCGGTACCACGTAGCGGTTCGTGAGTACATCGTAATATCCGATCAGACCAGTCGGATCAGTCCATTCCGGCCGAACCGGGCATTCAAAGATCAACGGGTCATCGTCGGTATTCGAAGTCAGACCGTGCACAGCTCTTGCATACTTCAATGCGAGCTGTGTCTTGCCCGTACCAGATAGGCCAGATAGGATCACGAAGTGCTTGTGCGACAGGAAATTCAGTGCCGCGTGGAGGCGCGTTACCTCGCCATTCGGGTAGTGACCACCGAGGACCTTCACTGCGGCTTCGATGTCCTCGATCGGAATACTGGCCGGCATACGGCGCATTTCCGGGCTGAGTGTAGCGGTATCGGTCCAGACTGGCAGCTCGTGAATCTTCTGTGACCCGACCAATTTGCCCAACCACCCAATGAACTCACGGGCGAGCAGGCTACGCCGGGCCGAAGCAGTCGGCGGGTAGAGCGCAACGACGATCTCATCCGGTTCGGTTGAAGGACCGAACGGCGACATGTCGAAGGCGAGGCTGTCCCAGAACTTGGCATTGCGCAGCCAGAGCCGTCCATCGCGCGCAAGATAGATCGGAACCACATTGTTGCGGGCGCTGTACTTGATCGTTGCGCCCGGCGTCTCGGGTGCGTCATCTTCCTCCGAGGGCAGATCGACTGGCTCCGTGCCAGAGGCCTTCGCGGCAGCACCGAGTTTCTTCATTTGAGAAAGCCGGGCCAGAAAACTGGCCCTGTCTTTACGCACCAAGACAGCGAAATAGACTTCGTCCTCCGGCGGGAAGCGCATTACGCAGCCAAAAATCAGCGCCTCAGTGTCGTCCTTGACGTTGTCGAGGTTGACGACGCCGAGCTGGATGCCGCCTTCGACGATCTTGGCGCTGTTAGAGACACCAAACAGCTCACGCGGACGGACCGCCTTCGTTGTTCCAAAATGCCTCTGGGCGGCGTCAAGAAACCGTTGCTGCCGCTCGACGAGATTCATCCACCTCCCCCCTATCTATTTGTTTGAGCGTCTTCATCATGTGCGTGGCTACGGCCTTCGCGAGCAGCGGCGGAACGGCGTTCCCGATCTGTCGGAAAGCGGGATTCATCGTCCCACAGAAGGCAAATCCATCTGGAAACGAGTGAAGGCGTGCAGCCTCACGTACAGAGATTGTACGGGCTTGGCGGCTGTCGTAGTGGATATGGCTGTAGCTGTCTTTGCCGAGATGGGCCATCAGCGTTCGCGCTGGCTGGTCGCGCCACATTTTGCGCCACTTGTTTGGGAACTTACCCACATCGTAGGGAGGCACGATCGAAGCCTTGATTTCCTCGTACCGCTTCGAAGCGGGTTTGACCTTTACACCCTGTTTAGTGAGTAATTCCAGGTGTTCCTCAAACATTTCCAAGGCGTGCGCGTAAGCCTGCGGGTACTGATCACCCGGATTCATACGCGCGAAGATCGGGTAGTCGCGCGGCAGATAACGGATAACATGGTCGGTAAGCGCCACAGGCGCCTCGAAGCCAGGCCACGTACGCATCAGCTTGGCATAAGGGGTGTGCGGCTCCCCGCCATAAGGCATCGGCGCGTCGAAACGTCGCGCACCACGGCGCAACGCACCGCTTTTTAGCAACTTGCGGGCATCAATGGGGGGCAGGTCCCCGAGCGCTTCCTCAGCTGTTATGGCTGGAGGAAGCGAACGTGCAGGCTTCGGGGCAGGGACGTAGTGATGCGCGTCGTCGGCAATTTCGCTGTCGAGGAACTTGAGTGCAACTGAGCGCGTACCTTCATAACCTTGCGGCAGGTCGATGAAATGCGTCGGATCAGGGAACGTGACCGTGTCGGCGATCTCACACCGATACGCGATCAGAATCATTCGCTCACGCATCTGCGGTACGCCATAGAAGGCTGCATTCAGCAGGGTGTATCGGCAGACGTAGCCTTTGCTTTCCAGCACTTCGGCGATCTCTTCGGCGATGTTTTGCCCGCCATGATTGAGCACGTCGGGCACGTTCTCGACCAAAACTGCGAGCGGCGCGAAGGCCTCGACGTAGCGCAGATAGTCAATGTAGAGCTGGGCGCGCGGATCGTGCTTAAAGGCCTCTGCGTGATTGTCCACCTCCCGCAACTTGGGTCGGCCGACGCGAGCGAAGGCCTGACAGGGCGGGCCGCCGACGAGTACATCGAAAGCTTCGGCCGTGGGCCCGATCTGTAATTCCCCCGCCAGTTGGTCCGGGGTCGTCTTCGTGATATCGCGCGCGCGGGAATAAACCCAATCGCCACTATGGAAATTGCGACCATGGGATGCTGCCGCCTCCGGGTCGATTTCCACCGCGCCCGCGATACTGAAGCCAGCAGCTGAGAATCCAAGCGAGATCCCGCCACAGCCGGCGAACAGATCGAGTACTCGGAGCTTGCCCCCCACCTCCAGGCGGCCGATCTTCTTGCGGATGGCGCGTACGTTCCTGCTCAAAGGATTACCCCTTACCAGCGTCAGCTGGGCGCAACATGGGGCTGATCTTCTTCGCGTTCTTCACGGCGCCACCATTACTGCTGGCGGCGGCAAAGTGGGTACTGCGCCGCAACATATTTTTCGACGGCGTCCCGGACAACCCAGGCCACGGACACCTTCTTTTCCCCTGCGATGCGTTCCAGCTCTGCATAGAGATCGGCTGGGAAGCTCACCGATGCGCGGGTACCTTCCTTCGCCAACGTGTGCTGTTTCGCTATAATGGCCATGGCGCGCTACCCATTATCTGGTGGTGCGCACCATGTTACACCATAATGGTGTAGATTCCGCAAGAGGGCCCGACTCGCCGGTAATCTAACACCCCCTGTGCGCAGTTGCGTAGGTGCAGCTACCCCTCCCCCGGTTTCGCGGAGGATCAGCTGACCGTTGGATTTGATTAAATTGGAATAGGGTTGACACGCGCAAGCGGCAATACGATCGGGGTACTGGTCACCAGGAGCCTGCGGCTCTTGCCGGCCCCCGCGCAGACCTGCACACCTACATTCCGTCCATCCCGAATCGCGGTGATGATCGCCTCTTGTTCCGGTGTCTTGCGATGGGTGGGCATAGCGCTCGTCCTTTGAAAACGTCGGCGCAAGGATTCGCCGATCGGGGTGGGACCGGACTCTGGCGGGCTCAGGCCAACCAGAGTCCGGGATCCGCTGTGGGCTAACGGGACAGGCTAGCGGACGGCATCAGAAGGACAGCGCCTCATCAAAGGTGGGTGCCGGGTTTGCTGCTGCCGCGGCCTCGGCTTCGGCCTTGGCCTTCGCCTCGAGCTTTTTCACGGTATCGGGGCGCACAAACGTCTCGGTGTGCCAAACACCGTCCTTCTCATACTTGCGGGTCCCTATTTCCCCTTCGACCTGAACGAACGCCCCTTTCTTGAGGGCCTTCATCTCATCGACGAGCTTGCCGCCGACGATGCAACGGAAAAAGTCCGCCGTCTCTTCCGACCCCTCTTTCACGAAGGACTTGTTGACGCCCAACCGGAAGACGGCGAACTCCTTGCCGTTTTCGTTGTTCGTCTTGACCTCGGGATCGGCAACCAGATTACCGACCAGTTTGATGCTGTTGTTGTTTGACATCGACTCATCTCCTCTTCGAATGACTGCGGTGTGTACCAGTACTTCTATACTACCCAATTCCCATGCCGGGTTTTACGGGGGGCACTGCGTCGACCTCCTTGGCCGCCCACGCCGGCACGACCTCCTGCCCCAAAATCAAGCCCAGATTGCGCAGCGAAGTCGCCAACCTTTGACCGGCCGGGAGCGCCACCACGAGCACCCGATCCAATCCCTGGACGCACGGCGCTCCGATGCGAAAGTTCAACATCTCCCAGGCCTCGTCCTGATCCGGTAAGGGGAAGGTGTGACATGTTGGCGGGATGGTAAAGATCACCACGCTATCGGCCCTATTGACGCCGCTGGGATCGGAAAAGACCCGCCCCTTCACTCCCGGACCGAACCGGGACATCTCGAGATCGAACACGAGCCTCCGAGGCGCGAGCGGTGTGGCCGGTACCGGGTTGGCTCCCATGTCTTTCCCCCTATGGCGGGTATACCACTGTCAGTCTATGCCAGACATTAGGCGCGCGCAATCACTTCCTCGGCGATCTGCGCCAACACCTGCCCGCTTGCGGCGCCGGCATCCGCCTCGATGCCGCGATCCATGAGGGCGCGCAGACGGCGTTCCACCTCGTTTTCGACGGTCCCTCCCGGGTATTGAAGGGCCAGTCTCCGGCGGGCCTCGGTCGCCCCGAGGGCTGCGGCCACCATCTTCATGACGGCGTTGTCCGCCGGCGTGGTGGATAGCGCCCAGATCTCCGTGGGTCCCCGGGTATACCGGAGCTTGGCCTCATAGGTCCCAAATTGGGTAACGAAGCGCCCGAAGACATGGGATCCGTCGCTGTCGGGCTTGCGCATTCGCTTGATCGCGGCGATGGCCGCATCCGAGAACTTGAACAGCGACTGCATGCGATCGACGTCATCCCCCTCGCCTGCCCCGAACACCAGGGTGGTCGTCGCCAGATTGCGCATGGAGTCGTCAAAGTCATCGGGGCGCTGCGAGAAGAGCGCGACGCCCACGTTGTACTTGGGCCCTTCGCGGATATCCACCAGGACCTGGGAGCGGACGCCGGCGTGCCCCCCTGTGCGGTGAAACTCGTCGTAGATGATCTCCTTCAAGTCGCGCTCCATTTCGCGGGCCGCGGCCTCGACATACGGACGGTACCGGGGCGGCAGGATCGTCTCCGGCAGATTCTTCACGTCCTCCTGCCGGGAGTAGAAGGCCGCCGCCCCCATCTGGCGCGCCAGCAAGTACATGATGGCCGCCTGCCGGTGGTCGCGCGGGTTGTTGCTCGGAATCGTCACATCCCCGAGATCGAGGGCCAGCACGCGCGCCCCCTGGGGGTCGAAGCGCGTGGCCACGGTCAGAATGGGCAATGACCGCAGGCTCTCGGTGATCGTCCGAAAGATGTAATTCGGCACGCTCTCGCCCGAGGGTGTGGCCCCTTGGGCATAGAGGCTGTTGATCTGGGGATCGCGCGCAAGGCCCGCCACCTCTTGTAAGAGCGGCATGGCCTGCGCCTGGGCCTGGCGCGCCAGGGCGATCTGTCCGGCATCAAAAAGGCTGTCCGCCGCCTCCCACCAGGTTTGGGGTACGGCGTCAGAAGCCACCACCGTCAGGGCGGTGTCCACGTCCGGACAGACACCCGGGTAATAGAGGCGCGGGTGGGAGGTCGGTCCATAGTGATGGTAGGCCGCATCCACCAGTGCCTCCACGAAACCCACGACCGGGCCGGGTGGGGTCTTGGCATCGAGCGGCGTGCAGAGCGTCGTGATGAGATTGATGACGAACTGCCGCTGCTGGCCCAGGGGGGCGCGGAGCCCCAAGGGCAGATCAAACGGATTGATCGCGAAGCGCGCCGGGTCCATCTGGACGCGGTAGTGCTGAAATTGCCCGCGTTTCTCGGGAGGCGCCGCGTCCTGGAGCAAACGGATGAGGCCCGACGACGACCAGCCGGAATCTACGATCAAGACGCGCGGCAGGCGCTCCTGGCCCGGCTGCAGAATGAACGACAGGATCCGGCCGTTACTGAACAGCGACTTCCCCATGCGCATGGGCGCGAAACCCAACGTCACGCGCGCCGTCTGGATACGCGAGGCCGGATCCAGGGGATACAGGCGCCCGTCCTCGGTGCGCAGATCGATGGTCCCGGTGCCCCAGGGGGACACGGGGCGCGACCAGGGGAGCATCCAGACGGCCTCATTGATGGGGGCCGGGATCGCCCAGGATTCGACCTGCGAAGAGAAGGCCGGCACCATGCGGGCCAGGGCCCGGGCAGGCCGCGCCAGGCGATCCGAGGCCTCCGGGCGGGCAGAACCAGACCCCCAGGACGAAACCAGCGTCCGCAGCTGCGCGGCGCGACTTTCCGCCTCCTCCGGGGTCGCGCCCCAGGTCGCGAACAGCACGCGCAGGTCGGCCACGAAACCGTGATCTCGCTCCACCCATTCGCGCAAGGCCTTGGCCGCGGCCGTGATCTGCCGGTTGGTCGCAGACACGGGCCCCAAGGCCTGCGCCAGAGCACGCTTGAGACCCAAGGCGTGTTCCAGGCCGCCCCCGGCCAGGCGCAGCCGGATCCGGAGCGGCAAGCGCCCGGCCCGCGCGATGAGGCGGGAAAAGGGCTCCGTCTGCGTCGGGCCGATGCGCATACCCATCACCCGATAATGCCGACCATCGGCCCAGACCCCACCGTCCACCCGGACCAGCTCCCCGGGAACGACCTGGGCCGCGATCGACGGCGCGATCAAATCCGCCAGGCGCCCGCGCAGACCGATGGATCCGCGCACGGGATCCCCCAGCAGAAACGGGCGCCAATCGGCCGGCGTGATGTGCGGAAAAAGCGCGCGGCGGGAGATCGCCAGGGCCTCGTGGGCCGTCACGGGCCGGGCATCGTAACCGCGGGTCTCGGCCTCGGCGATGAAGGCGCGCACCGAGGACTCGTGGCGGGCCCGCAGGACGTCATTGGCGCGGATGAACTCCCGGAGCCCGGGGGGCGCCTTTTTCCGGTCCCCCTCCAGGGATTTCAGCATCACTTCCCGCTCGCGTTTATCCGTGGGGCGCGGTGTCCAGATACCCAGGAACGTGTGTTCCTTGACGGTCTTCCCCGCCATCAGTCGCTCGCGTTCCTCGAACAGGTCGCTCAAATCCAGGCCGTGGATCCGGGCCGACTCCCGCGCATAGCCGGCGTTGGCCCGAAAGGCCTCCAGGGCCCCATCCGGATCCCGTTCAAAATCCACGGTGACGATCGTGCCGGTCCCCAGGAGGTTCGTGATCGCCTCGGTCATGCCTTCGATCAATCTCGGCATGCTGTCGGCCGGCAGCCCTTTCAGTCCGCGCCCTTCCAGGATCGATCCGTAGGAGCCGTCGCCGAGGATCAGCAACGTGTTCCGTCCGTCGCTGTCCCGATCCGGTGCCATGACATCGCAAAACCGCTGGCTGTTGCCGCCGGCCATATCGGTGAGGGCCCATAGCAGGCTGTCGGCGAATCGCCGGGACCATTCGATCATGGGGCGGCCTGCGCGGTGACGGGTTTCATGAAAAGGACCCCCATGCCGGCGCCGCTGGGCAGCGACACGGTGGCGGGAATATTCGCATCCTGCGTGAACTGTTGCGCCATGGTCTGGCCCAGGGACCCCAAGGCGGCACGGCTCGCGTATTGCGCCGTGTTGTTGGTGGTGATCGCGAGCCCACTCCCGGTCAGCGCGGTACTGCCGTTCTGCTGAAAGGCCTGCCCATATCCCTGCAGATAGGCGCCCGCGAACAGGAGTCCGTAGCGCTCGAGATAGTGGTGGTCGACCGTGCCCCGCACCGCCGGCAATCCCGACTTTGGGCTGATGGCCAGCGCCGAAATGGCCTCCGAGTGGCCATTGGCCAGGATGATCCGATGGAGCGCCAGCACGAGCCGCTCGTGCACGTCCTGAAACGACCCCAGCATATTGTCGCCCCGGAAGGGGCCCGACGTCAGACGGCACTCCACGGGCCCGGGCACGTTGGAATTGACGGCCAGGATCGTCACCGCGTAATCGATCTGGCCCGCCGGGATGATGATGGCGGGCGCCCCCGTGGCCGGCGCCTGACTCGGCTTGGTGGACGAAACGGAAAGACTGCGGGCCTTCGCGGACGGGCCCGAGACTCCGCTCGCGTGCCGCCGTGGGGATTTGCGGGGTGGCAACCCGATCACCGCGATCGGTACCCCCGGACGACGCCAGGATGCCATCAGATCCTGAATTTCCCCCAGGGCCGGGGGGCGAGACGGGGTCGCCGGCCCCTTCTCCCCCCGCATGACCGTGGCTTGGGCGGCGCGCACCACCCTTTTGGGGTGATGATGCGCCCGATGGAATTGGTTGGTCGGCGTGGGCATCGCAATCTGTCCTCGCGCGGCCGCCCTCTTCTCCTGGCGCGCGACATACTGGCGGGCCTTGTGGCGATAGTAGTGATTGCCGTACCCCACGCCGCCGATGATGCCGGCTCGGGTCTTCGGCGGCGCGACCGGCGCGCTTGCGGCCTGCCCATGGCTTCGGTGCACCATGACGAATACCGTGATCGCGAGCGCGATCACGGCCACGACCAGGATGAGCGCCACCCGCACACCCGTCGAGGTCCTCACACGTTCCACCGGAGAGGGGGCGCGCGGGACCGGGGGCGCAGGCGGCGCGTTGCGCGCGGCCGGATCGGCATCAACCATGGGAGGCCTCCTGGGATTTCTGCGTGGCGCGCAACGATACGACGTGTCCGTTGTTCATGATGAGCACATCGTCGATCATCGGCAGCACATAGGCTGTGTAGTGATGCGCGGCGGCGCGCGAGGCCCATGCGGGCGAGAGCAGCTGCATTCCCGTCGCCAGGCGCATAAAGAGCTGGGATTTTTCGCGCCAGGCCAAGACCCCCGGATACCCGCGGAACACGGCCTTAGCGCCTTTCGGGGCGATGCCGGCCAGCGTCCGCATGAGGGCGTGCGAGGCGGTGGACCGGAGGCCGGATGCGGTCGGTACCGCCAGGCCCCCGCCCGACAAGGCCTTGCGGTCCTGAGGGGAGAGGCCCGCGACGCGCAGGACGGTCAAGGTATCCACGCTGCGGTGGCCACTTTCCGCGATCAGGGTGATGGGGATGTCCAGACCCGCCAAGATCACATCGAACCCGATGGCACGCGCAAACGGATTGCGCGACAGGATGTTCAGCAGGATGGTATTGGGGGCCGGCTGTGACGGCAGCACCTGCAGGGCCCGGGGATCCGGCGAATAGGCGGCCGCCACAGGCCAACCGTGTCCCGCCTGGTCGACGAACGTGATGGCCGAGACATAGCCGCGCGCAATCCGCACGCGCACGGCGCGCATCCCGGGCGCCGGGGTCACGGCGGCGACCAAGGACCGGTCCTGTACGGGCCGTACGGGGGCCACGGCCGCATGCTGGCTGGCGCGCCAACGCTTCTTGAGCGCGTGGATCTGGCGCGGTGACAGCGGGAGCTGCCCCAGCAAGATCCGCCGGAATGTCGATGTCGGCAGGCCGGATCCGGCCGGGCGCGCCGGCGACGGCGTCGGTGGCGTTTTCGCGAAAGCGCAGGGTGCCATCGACATCACCAGGCTTGCCAACACAGCCGGGAGCCGTTTCCCTGGCTTGCGATGCGTCGCGGCCTTGACGGGCCTCACCACGGTTGTCTCCCCAATCGCACGATGTGGCGATAGAGCCAGAAGAGACTTCCCGCCAGGGAGTACGCGGCGGCGCCCACCAGCAACCGTTTATGCGTCACCGATCCGTCACCACTGAGCAGGACGACGCAGCCATCCACCGTCAGACAAAGCGCCGTAACCCAGGACGTGACATAGAGACAGAACCCAGCCATCCGCGCGAAGAACCACATTTCATCGGCAAAGATCGGGAGGCCGCGCCGAAAATCGGAGTGCCTATTCACGGGCCCGTCTCCCTTGCGGACACGGCAACATGCGCGCGTTAGAGAGGGCGGACCCGACGTCCTCATCCGCACGCGAAATCGCCTCCGACTCCGATGTCGTATCCCCGGCGACGCCGCATTCTGATAGCGCGCCACGGACGATCTGAGACGCCTTCTGCAAGTTATCCGCTAGGGCGCCGAGGAATCCGAATGGCCCGGAATCCACCAGATCATTGACGTTTCGGTAGCGCATCTCCTCCAGCTGCTGTGCCAGCCGTATGACTTTTATGGACGGCCCTGCGTAGACATCGAACCGCAGGCCCGTCGCGTCCTCCCATTTCTTCACCGCCGCCTGCAATTCCTCAAACCGGCGTGCACGCCGCTGCACCTCGCTGTTGATACGCTCCTGAATTTTCTCCGACGCCTCCGCAATGGCCTGCCGCTGTTTCGCTTCCGCGACCCTATCGATCTGCTCCCAGCCACGACGCATGAGTGAAGCGACAAACAAGCGATCGGGCGGCAAGGGGTCGAGCTTGTGCGCTTTGACCTTCTCGATCAGCCGGCCGCCGTGCGCCTCGAGCATCCCCCATGTCGCCGGCAGTTCACCGTCCTGGATGACGCCGGGTAACACCACGACATACCAGCCATCGCAATATCGGAATACGGATTCCGCTTTGGCGGGCTTCTTCAGCTCCCGCAACCAGTCGCTCCGGCTGACCTTGATCTCCATGCCGTACACGACATGACCGCGACTCTGCCAGAGATTCATCGCCACCGCGTCCGCGTAACCCGTGCCGCCGCCTGTCCGCGGCGCCAGTTCCTCCATCAGCGCCCATTCGGGCGGCGCAAACCGCTTGCGCAACAAGGCGCGCACATCTTCCGTCTTCATGGCCGCGGCATCTCTCCATCCGCGGAAGAGGGAGGTGGCATCTCGATCGCCAGGCGCGCCTCTTCACCGAGCGTCCGATCGCCGCGATCCCAGTCTTTGACGCGCTGCGCACATTCACTGCACACGCCAAGACCGGCGTCATAGTCCACGCGCAACCACGAGCACCCCCTTTCGCAGGCATGGAGATCATCGCACCCGCACTCAATACACACAGCTATCGGCATAGGATTTCTCCTCGCTTCGATTCGATCCCTGCGCCTCTCGCCCATCTCACGGCCTGCAACCTACCTGGACCATCAGGAAGATGGCCGCCTCCGAGACGCCTTCTTTGCCTCTCACGGTTCTTATCCGCCATGTCGCAACTCCCGCAAGGACGCCAAGGTGCATACCACGTCGGGGGATTGGGACGGCAGGAGATGACCGAAAGTCACCAACACCTCGATCTCGGACGACGACAGATACCCCGCGATCATCGTGTCGACCAGCTCCACGAATGCATTCTCCGGGTCGTCGTCCCCGGCGCAGTCTGCCAGGTGTCGCCAGAGATCGCGGGCGCGGCCGACGTCATCGGCTGATGACATGTCCCCGCATCGCACGGACTCCATGTTCGGCATATTTACCCCTCCCCTTTCGATTGCGTGATCGTGAGGTGCGCGATCGCCACGCCACGCGGATAGGTATCCGGATTGACGCGCACGATCAGCATCGTCACGGTGACGTGCTGCGACGTCGTGCCCTGCACGCCCAGATAGCTCACGATGAGCCGTACCCGCACCGACCATCCGTAACGACCCGATAGCGCCCCTGCCTGACCCAAAACCCCCTGGCCGAGGATGGTCGGTGCCGCAGCCGGTGCGGCCGAGGCAATCAACCGCTCCTGGATGATCGATGGCAACAGCGATTGTTGAATGGATTGCCGCCACAGAGCGAAGGGTTGCGGCAGGAAATCCGTGCGGGCCCGTGCGATGTCCGCGCGCCACCGCGCGAAATCGAGGGTGTAGAGCCGCGTGGCGGCATCGGTAGCAAAACTCGTGATGGCGAGGCGGCTCAGGAGCGGCGCCGTCAGCGGCCGCAAGGTGACGATGCGACCGTTGTTGGAGGTCGCAAAGTATCGCGTCACGACCGGACGGGACCAACCGATGTAGGCCAGGATCAGAGACCCAACGGTTACCCCCGTCAGGATCAACGCCAAGGCGAGCGCCGCGTGGTAACCGCGGCGGTAGTGGTCCACCGAGAGGGCGATCTCCGGGGCGGCATGCGCCGCGGGTTTGGGGCGGCTGGACGCGCTCATCTCGTATACACTTCCTGTGGTTGACTCTGTGGAGAGGTCTCATGACCAAAAAAGCGATCCACCAACGCACAGGGGCGCTCGTGACCCCCGAGGAATTCATCGCCTTGGAAGGGGCGGACCATCGGAGCAAGGGCGTTTTGCCACTCTGCCCCCAGTGCGGCGCGGCGTTGGCCCCTTACGGTGTACATTCCCTCAAAGTGATGTCGCGCTTCGACCACCCCGACGGGAGCCAGTGCCCCTCGTCCTCGACGCCGGATTCGCGCTACGCCCACCTCGTGCCCACCGATTGGGATCTGGAACAAGGAAAACGCTTGCGCTCGGCCTTGTGCGATGACCCGACCAGGGCGAACCTGAAAGCGGTTTATGCCGCCTGTCTCGCTCTTTGCGGGAAACTGAGCGGGATCGAGTTCGCGGCGATGTGTCGGAAGGCCGATCATCTCCAGGTCTGGCGCTACAAGGGAGTTACCTTGACGTGGTTGCCCTACGTCCTCGTGACACTCACGGACCTGCCCATTGTCGCCGGCAAGCGGCGATAGCCCCTGCGTATGGTTCTGCATAAACCTGCTCAAACAACGCTCGATGTCCTGTGGATCCGCCCCGAGATGTGTTCGCTGGTCCCCTTCTTCGCCGACACGGGACGGCCAATGGAGCGGGATCCGATCCCCATCCCCTACGCAAACGCCGAGTCGGCCCGCGAGGACATCGCATGGATTGGCGATCGACTGCTGCTCGCCATAGAAAAGTGCTGTGTCGCGCATGCAAGCTCTCACTTGGAAGGGAACTCGAAAAGTGGTTCGGGGAGAAATACGCCGTTGTGATCTTTTTTGAGAGCGAGCCCGTAGACGTCAAAGCTCCGCAAATCCTGCCGGCCCGGGGGATCGATAAACGACTCCACCATGTGGTCGCTCCCGTACTCGCCATCCCACTTTTCCATACCCTCCACGACCGATCGAGAATCCCGCAGGTCCTGATCAAATCGGCGGATCATCTCGGCCAACGCCCGGCACGCTTCGTCGAACGAAGGGCGTATAGCGAACACGTCCTCGGGGTCTTGCGCCCACGCCGGCGTGTATTCGCAACGGTCGCGCATGGCGTAGGCGTAGCGCTGAAAGAGCAGGTCGACGGTCGGCGCATCCACGAAAAAGCTGCTGGAGACGATCAGGGCCACCCAGATCGGATCGCTTCCCGCTTCGGGCGCGGGTGTCCCGCGCACGACGTGGCCGTACCAGAACGTGTAGTTGATCCCGCCATCCAGTAACGCCAGGAGCTCCTGGTCGTGCTCATGCGACAGCGCACCGTGTGGGGTGGCCACCACCCGGTCCCGAAAAAGGAGGCCTGGCACGCAGTGGGCGTTGCCACGGATCGCCTTGCGGATCGCCCGAAGCGTGCGGGGTTCGGTGGCCCCGATCTCTGTGTGATTACTCATGACTCCCCCGATACGAGGTCCAATCGAACGTCACAACGTCTCCGCCATCCTCGCGGAGTCGATCCCATACCCGCTCCCCCACCACTTCACGCACCTCGTCCACCGACAGGTTGGAGATCAGGAGCGTGGGTCGACGGGATTCGTAGCGTTCGTTCAGCACATCGAAGAGGATGTTTTCCTCGGTTCGTGAACCGAACTGCATGCCGACCTCGTCTAGAATCAACAGATCGGGGCGCGCGAGGCGCGCCACGGCGTCCGATTCACTCCACTCGCTCCCGCGCGACCAGGTATCCTTCACTAAGCGCAAGGCCCGCAGAACGGTCAGGAACAGCACACTGCGGTGACGCGCCATGAGAGCGAGGCCCATGCCCGCCGCCAGATGGGTTTTGCCGGTGCCCGGCTTCCCGACAAAAAGCGCGCTGCGGCCCGTCGCCAGAACCTGGTCGAACTGGGCGACATAGGCGCTCGCGAAACCGAGCGCCCTCTCTTGCGCGACGTGGCTCACGACGAAGCGATCGAGCGTCCGATCCTGAAAGCGCAACGGGATCCCGGCGTGCCCCAGCCGGCGCTGCCAGTCCGCAGCCATACGGGACTGAGCGGCGCGTGCCGCGCGCCTGCGCTCCTCGACGCGATCCGCGGCCGCGCAGGCCGGGCAACGCGACCAACAGGCGCCGAAGTGGCACTGAGCGAGGTAGGCGCCGTGGGCTCCGCACATCCGCTGCTCGGCAAGGGGCGGGTTGTGCAACAGGGCGGACAGGGCGCGGGGCGCTGGTTCCGCCAGGATCCGATCGCTGCTCATATCTTGCCTCCGGGCCCATAGGTTCGGTTGTTCATCCGGGAACGGGGTGCGCTCCGCGACGCCTCCTGCGTCAGGGCGAAGAGGCCCTGCCAGCCGTTCTCGATCGATTGCGCGACGATGGCCGCCTGGGAGCTGCCGTCCAGGCTGAGTCGCACCAGGCGCCGTTGGGCGGCCTTCACCGACGGGGGCTTGATGCCCTTGCCGATGCCGCGGCGGTATTCCACGAACTGCCTCCAGGCCTCGGGGTCGAGTCCCTCGACCTGGGGATCGAGAGTCGCCAGGAGCGCGTCAGCGCGACGAGGGGTTTTGGGTTTTTCTTTAGGTTTTTCCTGGTGTATGGTGCCTGGTGATTGGTGGGCTTTCGGCTGGGTTTCCGTTGGGTTTTGATTTGGAAACCCAATGGAAACCTGCTGGGTTTCGCCCCCCTTTGTTTTTATTGCGATTTCCTGCTCTCCACTCATGCGTCCGTTGGAATTCGACAGCGCGTTCGATTTCACGGTTACGCCGGAGTAACCATTGCGAGTTACGGCGGAGTAACCGGGTTCGGAGACGCCTTGCGGCGGGTTGCCGTTCTCGGAACCCAAATGGAACCCAACACAAACCGGCTGGGTTTCGTGGCCCGTTGATTGTGCGGGCTTTTTGGGGCGTCCACCCATTTGCCCGTTGGATTTCGACGACGCGATCCTTTTGCGCGCGGCGCCGATCTCAAACTCCGCTCTTGTGTTTACCCAGCACCCGTCTCGTAACACGAAAAACTCGGTCAGCACGGCATTGACGGCGTCCTTCTCGAAGCGCGACTTCGCCCGGCAGATGCGGTAGACCTGGTCCTCGGGTATGGGGTGCTCCGTGGTGTAATAACGGTCGAGCAGCAGCGTGTAAGCGCCGTGCTCGAGCATCGAGAGGTGTCCGGCGTCCCGCGCGTAGTCGCCCAAGTGGCGCTCGTAGTAGTTCATGATTGCACCGCCCGGCACCGTTCGGCGTGGCTATCCATGAGGGCGCGGTGCAACTGAAAAATGAGCCGGCTCGCATCCGACTCACTAAGAAACACCAGAAACGAATCGTCCTTGGTGCGGACCTCGATGTGCACGCACCCCGGGTCACTCCCCACATTGAGCTCGCCGGACTGCTCCCGATCCGCAGTCGGCAAACCGCATAAGGTCACCGGAATTAATGGTTTCTTCATCATGCCCTCCCCCTACGCGCCCTATACGAACAGGTCAGGCCGGATCGCCTCGCGGCTGACCTGGCCTCCTGTGGCCACCTCGATGGCGACGGCATGCTCGCCTTTGGGTAGCTGGCCCCGTAACCACTTCCAGACGGCGGCCTGCGACACGCCGCAGGCCTGCGCGAGCCGCCCCTGGCTTCCCAGGATGGATACGGCGCGCGCGACGGCCTCTGTGCCTGTGTGGGCGTCAGTCGTGGCGATCGTCATGGCTCTCTCCCCTTGCGGCGCTGCGCGTGCTGCTGCCACTGCGCGGCGCGGGCGCGCTCGCGGTAGTGGTCATGAATGGCTTTGTGTAACGAGAAGAGGAGCTGGCGGGCATCCTGCGCCGTGAGCGACAGGGTGATGATGCGACTTGCGATTTCCAGGTCGACCGAGGCCGAAGTGGCGCTCGGCTCGAGGGAGGCCCTCTCCTCCGCGATCGGCCCGCGGCCTTGGATCGGGCTTTCGGTCAAATCCCCTGCCATCAGCCGGCGCCGCATAATCCCTCCTGTCTCCACACGTCATCCTCCCCTCTCCCTCCTTGGGCGGATTTCGTCGGATGCCCTGTTCCGGCAAGATCACGGATCCTGGGACTTTGTCGGCTCGGTTCCGGCATCTCGTCAGATCGCCGCCCCCGCCCTACCCTCTTCGGCCGTAATACGCCCCCAAAGAGCTGCTCCTCGATCGCCTCGTAGGCCGTGTCCGGACGCGCGTGGGATAATGCGCGGTTCCTAAAAAGCCCTCGCGTCCTTGCGAGGGAATGCCTGCCGCGGGAGAAGAGATGGTTAGTCATGGCGCTCACTACGTTCTTGTGTGTTGTCGACCTTCAATTGCCCTTTGGTAAGAAGCTCAATCTGATAGGCGCGCAACTTCGGTACACGTTCCCCCCACTGATAAATCGCTTGAGGGGTACATCCAAGGGCGCGCGCAAGCGCAACCGCCGTCCGAAACTGTTTAATCGCGTCCTTGGTTCGCATGCCAAAAGTGTAAGCATGCTTACCCTTCGGTGTCAAGCATGCTTAGGACCATAGTCAGTAAGCTTTCCAACATGGGGAGTACTGGCGAACGGATTAAAGAAGCGAGGCTACAAGCTCAGCTGACGCAACAGGACCTAGCGGACGCCGCAGGGGTCTCGCGGTCAGCTGTGGCTCAATGGGAAACCGGCGAAACCAAGCACCTGCGGCCCGAGAACCTCTTTAATATCGCGGAGCGGATCGGATGTTCGCCGAAGTGGCTCATTACGGGAAAAGGACCCAAACAAAACATCTCGGATATCGATAAGGGACCCGAACGGCAAGTATCGCTAATCCCCCTCATCACCTGGGCCCAGGTGAGGGATTGGCACGAGACAGGAGGCGCTCACTCCTCAGCCCCGACACTGGAACGGGTCGCCGTCATTGGCACGTTCGGCCCCCGGACGTTCGCGCTCCATGTGTGTGGCGACTCCATGGAGCCTGCCTTTTTCGAAGGGGACACGATCATCGTGGATCCTGACCGGGAACCCAAGGGTCGCGATTATGTGATCGTCATTGGGAAGCCCACATCGGAGCCGACCTTCAAGCAACTGCTGGTGGAGGTCGATGAGCGATACCTCAAGCCGGCGAATCGCCGCTACCACATTCTTCCGGTTACCGCGGATATGGTGATCGTGGGGGTCGTGGTGATGAAGATGCGGGTGTATTGAGGAGTGGGTGGAATGGGAGGATACCCCCAACATGATCAACAACAGCTGCGTTATTCTGGCGCGACCCAATACGGGCGACTACTACGAAGGCGACGGCAATTCTTTGCGCGCGATTTCTCCGAGACCCATCGTCTCCCCCGCACAGATTCTATGGGATACCAATCTGCAGCCTGTCGTGTTTCGTGAGGACTCCTATGACCCAACAACAAGGGTCCGTCGTGGACGGTTTTATTGCCAAATAGACGGAACCAGCTACATGCTCGAAAAGGTCCAATGCTGGCCTTATCTTCCCCCGCTGGTAACCTCGGCCACAGGCGTTATTTTCGTAGACAAAGCCGGTCTCTCGATTACCGAGAAACCTGCTCGTGAGCATCGGCCCGTCAAGATCAGGCTGGCGCGCGGCCATGTTCCTGCGCCAAGGCATCCAGAACAGTACCCAGCTCTCCGGCCCCAAAGCACAGGCGGTACTCCCATCGTCCAAATCGTCCGTCATTTGTTACCGCGCGACACCAGCGCTCCGCTGCAGCCTTCTTGATCATGGCATCCCCAATCTGTCCTTTTATTTCGACGAGTAGCCGGCCGCCGTTCTTCAGTTCCACTATGAAATCTGGTAGGTACTTCCTAGAGACGCCGTCCTTTCGGTATGGAACGACGAGCCCGAGTCGGTCGTTCTTTACCCAGGCTTCGACCGTCGCGTGCGCGCCGAGAAGCTCAGCGGCCTGGCGTTCCCAGTCCGAATCGAACACAGCAGCATTAAGATGGCATTTCCTGACGTCGTGCAAGGCCTTACCAGTATGGAAGTCCACAAACCGGGTGGAGCGGGTGGCCGCGGCCCCGGGCGCCAGAATCGCCTTCTCCTGACTCGCGCCGCCCCCGTCCACAGACTCCATGGCATTGAGCAGCATCGCGATCGCCTTTCCGAAGTATGGGTTGAGCGCGAAATCCTGCTTTGCGCGCGTTTTGATTGGTTCGACATGCTGATCAATGAAGCGTGTCGCGGCCCCAAGCATCTGCGGAAATAATCGATGTGCCGGAATCGAGTCCCCTCGGTCCGCCTTCCACTTCTCCGTTAGGACTTTCGCCAGTTCGAACGCTACCTGCTGCGTCCGAACCCCTTTACGCCAAGCCTCCAGATTTACTCTCACCGCAGCACCGGGGCCGAATGCAATCAAACGCCCGTCCTGTGCGGTCAGACCCCGCAGGAGCACATCGTCCGGAACCTCATCCGGGTCGAGCACTAGCTCCCCAACACGATCCCAGTTCACTTTCACCTCAATAACTCCCGGGTCTTGATAGCCCTCAACAACCGGGAACTCGATCTCGTACTTGGCGCACTCCGGATCGGCATAGACATGATTTGCTGGCGGCGATGGCGGCTGAGGCTTGCCGCCCTCGACCTTGAATGGGATGAGCTCAAAAGGTACCCCAAAGATCTGTGCTGTCTCCTCTGTGAAGAGATTGGTTTCGGGATCCACTACATAAGATGTGCGGCGAAGTGCACGTCCAACTACCTGCTCACAAAGAAGCTGCGAACCGAACGGCCGTAGCCCGACTACGTGCGTCACCGTTGTGGCATCCCAACCTTCTGACAACATCGACACGGATATGATGCAACGCACGTCTCGCCCCGGTGGCACGTCGGGGTTTAAGATGACCCGTCTGCTGTCTTCATCCTCCAGTGCTTTGCGGTTGTTGCGCTCGACTAGAGCTGCGTATTCCTCCGGCACTTTCTTGCCCGCCCACTCCGTCTTGCCGATCGTCTCAAGCACGAACCGCAGCCGCCGCGTTTCGTCCTGGCTGCCGCCGGTGGCGATGTCCTCGTCGACTTTGCTGTCGATGCGGATCGTCATCTCGCGACCGAATGCGTTCCGGAACTCTGGCACGCCGGCGCCGTATTGTGCGCTGCCGTCCGCTATCCATGCATAGAGTTCTTTTGCGATGGTGGTATCGCGACACACAATGATGAACACGGGCGGTACATCCTGCTTGCGATTACCCTGCGCGAAGTGCTCCTTCCATTTTGCGTAGGTTTCTCGCCAGCTCGCCGCGAGGGTGACGATCGGCGAGGTCGCATAGCGCATCACCTCAGCCACCGTCACTGGCCCGATATGCCCGTCGTTTTGCGCCTGTCGCTGTACCCAACGCCAGACATTGAAGTACCGCGGCACCTCCCCACCGGTACCATCCTCGGTTGGTAACTGCGGCACCTTGACGAGACCTGCTTCGATCGCCTCGAGCAGACTGAAGTCCGACACTATCCAAGGGAAAGGTTTACCCACTTCGTTGCCGCTGCCTTGAATATAGAATGGGGTCGCCGACAGGTCCACGCAGAAGCGTATCCCATTACCGCGCCCACCTAGCGCCTTGTTGATCCGATCCAGTCCCTCGATCCAGATTGTTGCCTCGCGCGCGTCCGCTTCGGCGGTCTCCTCGTCGACTGCATACTGATCCGTCTCATCGACCGCGCCTCGGCGATAGGCGTGATGCGCTTCGTCGTTCATCACCAAGATCGCGGAACTACGGCCTTTGCGTCCGCCAAGTATCCGCTGCAGGAACGCGGCGTCACTCTCGAAGTATCGGGTCTCCTTGACAGTGAACGCCTTGGGCGTACCATCACGCTTCGTTTCCACGCTTACAATTCGGAATGCGCCCACGGTGGCCTGGTGCTGGATTTCGTCCGCCGATTGAGTTGCCGACACTTTGATTGTCCGAAGTGTTTCGACCGGCAAACCGCGCTTAACTACCCGGGCCGACTGGCCGTTGACGTCACTGAGTTCGCGACGCTCCAGGTTGTGCCAGTTAGTAATGAAGACTTCGCCGCGCCGTAAGTCCATCATCCGGTGAACTGGAACGAGCTCCCGCGTTCGATAGAGCGACAATTCGTCCAGCTCGGGCTTGAGCTCCTGAAGGCGATCGCGGATCGTGATGTTGGGGCAGAGGATCAGCACCGTGTCCGAGTACCCCGGCGCTTGAGGATCCGCAACCTTGTTGAGTATCGACCATGCGGCCAGCATGCCAATGACAGTGGTCTTTCCAGAGCCAGTCGCCATCTTGAGCGCGTAACGCTGAAAGGCACGGTAGCCGGCTTGCTTTGCTGCCGGTCCGGGCTCATCGAGCGGCACCTCGATGCCTTGCCTCAGGTCATGGGGCCCCTCGACCAGGAAGATCACCGTCTCTGCCGCCTCAACCTGGGCATAGAAAAGTGGCTGCACCCGATCGGGTGCGCGCCAGAGATCGATCAACTCACGGGTTACTTTCGTGGCACCCTGGTACTCTCTTTTGCGCCAATCCTGCACCCGCTGGCGCAGCAGATTCGCCAAGTCGAGCAGGTACTCAGTGCCCTTAACATCTTCATCGAATATCTCGACCTGACCGGCTGCGCGGCGACCGCGGGCAGCGCGTTCCGGCACGCGAAGAAAGTAGCTCGCCAGGCGCCGGCCCGGCCGTTTCTGCGGCGCCTTGCCTTCCTCGATGTGCCAGTGCTGCTTCGGCTCTTCGTAGGGTGTGTTGATAATCGGATTCTCAACGGCGTTGATGTGCGTCGCCATACTGATCACTCCGCCACGTCGAGGACGCGCATCAGCTCGTTGCCACGTTCGTCGATCACCTTTACAGCTACGCGTTTTCGCTTCCCGAGCGCGAAGGGCTCACTTACCGTACCTGCCAAGTGGCTCCACACCGTCTCATCAAAAGTAGCCTTCAGTGACCGCTGCAGGTTGTCCCAGGCACTAGTCTTTGGGAAAAACACCTGCGTGGCGTAGAAGCTAAGTCCGTCATAGTCTGAATCCAGCATCCAGCAGGGCACATTCTCGCCTCCTACAGATTCAGTTTCGAGTGACTCGGGATCGAAAAGGTCCAACCCCTTCAGCTCTACCTCGTACAGTGGTTGCCCGTCGGCCCCCTTCTTTTTCGACTTCCGGATATTGAAGTCCGGCAGGCCGGTAACGGAGAAAATTTCGGAGGCGCGCGTGGTTTTGAGCAAATCAGACATCGCAACGTCGGGTGTTACGGCTATATAGGCTGCTGGAATGCGCAGTTTGGCGTCCTCGATCATACTGCGTGCGTTCGGCTCAACTGCGAAACCAAAGAAGTAGAGTAGATCGTACTTAAGAAAGTGCGCCTCACGAGCGGCCTCATAGACGAGCGACGCCGACACCGCGCCGTCCTGCGGCCCGAAGACGATCGCGATTCTCTTGTCGCCTTCCCTCGCCTCGGCGTGCAGGTACTCGGTGTCAACGGTACGCCGAACCCCAGCCAAGGCAAGTTCGCGGTTGCCTGGCAAATGTAAAGTCTTAGACTGTCGCAGTACCTCTGTCATACGCTGGATATGTGTGGCAACCTCGCTTTGGGTAGCGCCAGCGTTAACACCGGTTTCAAGCGGCTGCACCGGTGCGATCGTTGCCTCGACAACGAATGGTCCGGACACGCGCGTGACGCCGGGCACTTCCTCCGGCCGATCAACCAGTACCTCAATAGTCGGTGGCTCGTCGTTAGCAATCGACTTCAGCGTGATGTGTGGCACAAGTCCTCCAACCTCTTCTCCCTTGCGGTTCTGCTTCCGCTTGTACACAAAACCGCCCGTGGGGCCGGACTGCGGAGACTTGAGTTCGTAGTAGGGAAAAGTAGCAGTAAGCAGACGCTGCCGTGCTAAAGCGAGCGGTACACGAGACGTGTCAATTGTGATCCAGCGGCGGCCCCATTGCTCTGCAACATATGCAGTGGTTCCTGAACCGCAAGTTGGATCTAGCACGAGGTCGCCTGGCTCAGTACACATCATTAGACAACGTTGAACAACCGTCGGGTTTGTTTGTACAACGTAGATCGGATTAGCCGCACCCCCAAGTCGGTCCCACAAGTTGCTCATTGATCTAAAAGGAAAGTCACTAAAGTACTTTACGAAACGGATCTCGTTCTCCGTCGTTACAGTCCGCCCAGCGGCTATAACCTTCATTAGCGAGACCTTTGGAATTCCCCACCAGCGACGTCCCGATGTGAAGATCTTTCCATTCAGCTCGACCTCGTACTTAACTCCCGGTCCTGGCTTAGAAAACGTCACTGATCCGAAAAGGCGTGCGTCGTTCGGGAGTTCGACTTCCCCTGATCTTTCTTCTTTCGTAACACGCCTTCTGGTTCCATCGGTTCGCTCGAGCATGTCGAATCCATCAGAGATTGGATCCGAACGCATTTCAAAGAGGGGTCGGTACTTCAAACTGGGCGCCCTTCTTGCGTACCAGAGGAGATAGTCGAGACGAGTTGACACCCGCGTTGTGGACTCTAGTCCTCCACCCGCCTTGGCAAACGAGATCAGCGAAACGAAATTTCCTTCATCAAATACTTCATCCATAACCTCTCGCACGTGATGTAAGTTCTCATCTGAAATTTGCACAAATACACTGCCACTCTCATGCAATAGTTCTCTTGCTAGCAATAGCCTGTCGCGAAGGTAAGTAAGATACGAATGCAATCCTAGCTCCCACGTATCGCGGTACGCCTTCACCATCTCCGGTTCGCGAGTCATGTCATCGTCGCCCCCGTGCTTCACTGCTCGCTTACGCACAAACGGCTGGAAGTTGCTGCCGAACTTCACTCCGTACGGCGGGTCGATGTAAATCATCTGCACCTGCCCAACCATGCCCTCGAATTCAATCAGCGAATTCATCACTGCGAGTGAATCGCCCAGGATCATCCGGTTTTGCCATGGACCCTTGTGTTCATACGCCTCGAGGTTCTCGCGGATGTCCATGTGCGAGTCGCCAAACAGGTCGAGCGTCTGGCCACGTGCCTTGCGGTGTCTTATCCCATCCAGAATGGCCTTGGTAGAATGCCGCTCATGCACGAATAACGGCACTGTCGGCACCCGGATCTCACGCCGCTCCGCCTTACCAGCCCAGTTCAAGTATGGACTGGAGATGTCCTGCAGCAAACGCGCCGCGTCGGCGATGGATGTGACCCGCACCGCGCCGCCCTTCCACTCCTGAGGCTCACCGAACACCGCGCTTTCGCCCTCCTTGCCCGCGCGAACAATTAAGCCGAGCAACCATTCACCGAGATCACGTTCACGCTGCTCGTCCCACGACAGCGCCGGGTCGAGTGAACTGTCATACCGGTAGGTTTTTGGAGCCCTCGTGGCCTGAAACTGGTCTTGTACCCCCGCATCCGGTCGCTGCACAGCCTGATCGCGGTGGCGGTACTGCGCAGCGGTATCGGAAACGCTATCGTCCTGCGCCTGCATCTCAGATATCTCATCCTTGACCACACCGGATGAACCGTTGCCGCTGTGAAGCAGCCGTTCGACGAGTTCCTCCCTCTTGCCATGCGTCGACTGGCCCAATGAACCGAGCGCGTTGCGCAACTGCGCCATATTGAGCTTCTCAATCAGGTGCTCCGGTTTCGCGCGCTTGGCGCTGGCGAGCGCATCGGCCATCGAGTCGCGCGATCGCCGATCGGCGTCGACGCCAATCTCTTCACACAGCTCTTTGATCTGCTCCGGTTCCAATGATTTGAGCAATGCTTTCTTAAGATTCATCCCCATCCCTTATCATTTCTGGATCGCGGCCGAGCACAGGTTGATGTAGTCACATTGCCCACACGTCTTCTTCCCCGGGCTGGCCGGCAACACGTTTTGCCGCAATGCAGCCGCCGCCGCCCGCACGTCGCGTTTTACATCCTCGATAAAATCATCATCTACAGACCGCCTCTTCTGCTTTTGTTCGTCCAGCTCGTAGATCTCCACATAGTCCGCGTCTCGGCCGGTGAGCTCACGGTAGCCGAGCGCGTAAATGTGAAGCTGGGTCTCGGTGACCGCTTCAGCCTGTGCCCGATCATTTGATTTCAGATCCACGATCGTCACCTCACCGGTATCCACCCGCCGCACCAGATCGATCCGACCTGCCACCGCGACGCCGTCTCCCAGCGCTATCTCAATCACCTTCTCGGAGAACTCCAGGTTTTTGAACTCGGCGGCATTCTTCCTGATGTAGCCCGCGATTACCTTTTCGGCCGCACCACGCAATTGTTCACGTAATGCCGGATAGGCATAGGGTGCGCGCAGATGACGCTCGACCAGCGCCTGTGCTTCGCCAGGATCAATTGCTTCACCTCTGAGCGCGCGAGCGTGTACTTCAGCAAGCGCGTCGTGAAGCGACTTGCCGAATCCGAGGGCTTCGTCTAGTGGCGCGTTGAATCCATATAGAATTCGCAGCTTGAACTGATACGGACACTCGAAGAAGTACTTCACGTCCGAGAACGACAGTGTGACGTTGGCGACCGATGCCTTCGGTTTCGGATCAAGTCGTTTGCGATCGATGTAGTCTTGTGGCCGGCGCTTGACGTACTTAGAAGCCAACACTTCATTGAAAAAGTCTGAGGGCGCCTGGGCGGCACAGTTACCATCATGTGGTGCCCAACTCATGTGCAGGTACTTTTGCGCCCGGGTGGCAGCCACATAGAAGAGCCGCTGCTCGTCCTCAAGTCCGCCGCGGTAACGTGCCGCATTTAGAAATGCGTCAGCCGGGAGCAGATGCCATGCTGTACGGCCACCGCTGCTCTTGGAGGGGAACCGGTTTTTTACAAGTTGCGGGATGAATACTACCGGCCATTGCAGGCCCTTCGCCTGGTGCACCGTCATGATGCGGACTGCGTCCGGGGTTACGAAAGCGCTGTCCTGCCATCCCTCTGGATAGGCGTGCTCGGCGTGGTAACGCAGAAAGCCGGCGAAACTCTTGTACTTCTCAACCGGGCTCGAGTGGAAGTGTATGCTCTCGAAGTCAGAGATTGCCTGACTGAACTTGCCGAGGTTGTAGAAAACCACCTCACCTCTGCCACCTGGCACCCGTTCCTCACGCAGCGCTGTGTTCTCGAGAAACGCCACGAACTGACGCTGCAAATTGTAGACCTTGAACTGACCGATAGTAGCGCTCATCATGTCGGCGCGCGCCTTGGCCACCGCTGCGATGGCGGCATCCAGCGCCTCTGGCGCGATCCCAAGATCGGCCAACTGCCACGCGCTCCGGACGGCCGCCTCGTCTGATTCCTCGGCAAGGTAGTAAAAAAGCTGCCGCGCCGCCTCCACCTCTTCTTTTTCAAAAAGATTATCCATTCCTGTGATGACGTAGGGCACCTCGGCGGCGTCGAGGGCCTCCATGATCGGCGCGCCATCGCGTTGCACTGACCTAAGCAGCACCGCCATGTCCGACCACGAGATACCGCGATCCGTACCATCTTCCGTGATCGCTGTTCCGCGCAATGCGCGGCAGGTCCCGGCAATATATTTGGCCTCTTCCTGTGGCGACGTGAATCCGAGCGCCACGATGTCTCCCGGCTCATAGACCTGTGCCTGTGTAGCCTTCATTTCCTTGGGTAGCCGCCGTACGATTTGCCGAACGAATTCGCGTGCAACTGCCACAACACCTTCGCTCGACCGGAAATTGTCTTCCAATCGGACCTGCGTCACATCCTTGTACCTGCGCTCGAAGCTTAGAATGTTCTGGATGTCGCTCCCGCGCCACTGGTAGATAGTCTGATCATCGTCGCCAACTACGCACACTCCAGCACCGAGCTTGTGCAATTCCTCGACCACGGCATCCTGCACAGGATTCATATCCTGATACTCGTCGACAATGACATGTTTGATCCGAGCCGCTAGCCGCTCCCGCAGCCCACGGTTTTCTCGTAGCTCTTCCACCGCTTCCTTGAGGATGCCTGAGTAGTCGAGATAACCTTTCTGGTGCAGCAGGTGCTCGTAAGTCCCAAGGTGAGCCGCCACGGTGTTCCCTGCAAGCTTGGTCGGATCGAGCGCAAAGTCTTCGCGCAAGATTCCCAAGGCGGAAACGTAATGTCGGGTGTCGGTGTAGCGCTTGAGCGCCACCCCATTCAGCGTGGTGCACTGCGTCAGCCCTGATGCTTTCGAGTGACGGTCGATGAACAGGGCCTGCTGAACCTCGTTGAGTACCTCGTACTTCATGTAGGCCGGCACCTCGAACTTCAGCAGCTCTAGGCAGTAGCCATGAATCGTGCCGACATACATGTCCGCGAGACCAATGACATCCCCTAGCTGTTCACGGCACCGGGTATGAATACGTTCCTTGAGCTCGGCCGCTGCTTTGTCGGTGAAGGTAAACGCGACGACATTCTCTGGTGCGCATCCAGCACCACCACCTGCTAATGGTCGCAATAGGCTTACGACGCGCTGCGCTACGACTTCGGTCTTGCCCGACCCTGCGCAGGCAATGAGTTGTAGGTTCCCTGCGATGTGGTTCATTGCTGCCAACTGCGGGACGGTGTATCGGGTTCTGTCCACCCCTTCAGCCCTCAAGTCCGCATGTGCGGATGCCAGGTTCCGCCGTATGCATATTCCGATTTCTTACTTGTTCTCTGCGTGTACGGAAGTCCGGATTGGTGACCTTTGTTTACAACGATCGTTAAACTCCAGCCTAGCGGACACAGATGCCTCATCAGCCTGTTCTTCCCTAAATAAAAGCCAATTGACGCGAGACAGGGCTCGTTGTTCTAGCATCCGCAGCCTTGATATGCTTGACGTGCGCGCCGCAATAGTCGCGCACAGCATTGGCTACCATAGAGCGATGGCAAAAATTGAAGTCGGCCTCGTAGCACAACAACGCGCAGGTCGCCGTGCTCACCAACTCTGACAGTTCAGAGATCGCGGAGTGCTGCGTCTTGAGGTGCCTCAGGAAGGCCTCGGTGTAACGCTTCCAGTTGCGGTCTTCGCGGTAACGATCGCGGATCGGCTTCGGGCAGCCGAGATCGCTCATATGGACATACTTCTGACCGGAGAGGTGAAGCACGCCCGCCAAACTTTTCTTAGAGAAGCCAGGCTTGCGCGACACGGGATACTCACGGACATCGACGATGGTGTCGATCCCGTGTTCCGCGAGCAGTGACAGAAACCTGTCAATGCTCAGCCCTTCATAGCCGATAGTGAAAACGATCATTACCGTGTCCTCGCACGAGGTGATGTTACGCGAGAATAGCGTACCTGGCGATGGGCGGCTTTGTATCGCGGCCCCTGGTGTTGCACGTTATCCACAGATTCCGGGGATAGGTCTGGGGATAAGCTCTGCCACCCGAGGGAGGACGCCGGGACGGCGGGCTGCCCGAAATACAGGCACCCCCGGGCAATTTGTCAGGAGTCGTAAATGACATGACAGGGGATGCTTTCCAGGACGCCCGTCGCCACTAGGCGTAGAAATGTCCGGACGTCGTAGGTGAGGACACCCTCAGGATCGCCTGGGGCCGAGTCGAGAAACCGCAGGTGGATAGGACACCCCACCTCTTCATGGGGTACCCTGACAAAGACATCGCCCGTGCGCGTGTCACGATACAGCTCGAGAGACAGACCAAGATCGTCATTCATTGCGCACCCCTCCCCGCATGCCAGGCGATGGTCGCCCCAGCGTAGCGCCTCCAGGCGTACGGCGCAGCCCGCTATTCGGAGGGGTAGGTGAGATTTTGGAAGGGCCTAGTTAATAGCCACCCTCTGTGGCGGGGATATAACAGCTCTTGTATGTTCCACGTGGAACATATCCGACGCCCCGGAAAGGCCAGCCTACCCCGCGGGCCGTTCCGATCACAAGCGGTGCGCGGCACCGCACGCATCCGCGGACTCCCGCAGCCCGGCCCGAGTCCCGCCATGGAGCGCCCGGCCATTGCGTGGCGGGCTCCGATCCTGCCGCCCCAGGCGGGCAGGCCTTCAGCCGGCCGGCACCCCCACGCCCGCGAAGGTCTCCGCCTCCCACAATCTGGCGGCCGACAGCTTTCCCGCCAGACATCGCGACGCTCGGGGTGTTTCGGGCGGAAACGCACTCCGGGGGTCGTTGGAGGCGACGGTCCGTGCGATCAGCGGATCGCGCGGCGTAAAGCGCGGACTCAAGAAGGCTTTACGTAGCTCACCCACTCGTCCCGGATATCCGGCCCCTCCCCCGTTTGGGTGGCGACAGGCTTGTGGATGGCCGATCCTCGGACCGGGACGGCGCGCGCCAAAATGGCCTGGGCGTCCGGTATCAAGCCGGCCTTCTGAAGACCCAGAAGAAACGCGGATGTGGAGAGCACCAGAACCTGATCCGGCAGACGAATCAGGAAGGAGGTCTTGCGAATGTCGCTGTCCTCGAACAGCAGGAGGGCCCCCGCGTGTCCCTGCGCCAGTTCGCGGGACAAGATCTCCGCGGCGGCCTGCTCTCCCCGATTGCGGATACGCGCCGAGGGATCCATCCGGCTCAGCAACACGAATTCCTCGAAGGTCTCCGTGCTGTCGACGCGCACCTCTTTACCCGTATGCCGGCGAATCCAGTCGAGCAATGCCTTGGCCCCGGGCTTATCGGCATGGCGCGTCACCTCGAATCGCACCATGTCGGGAATGATGACGGGTAGCCGCGGCAGGAGCAGGGTGTCCAGGGACTCCGCGACCGCCAGCGTCACAAGCGGCCCCGCATCCGTCACGATGAGGGAAAGATTCATCGCCGCCGCGCCTTTGCCAGGATCGCCTGAAATCGCTGCTGCTGGTCCGCCGTCAGAGGGTTGACCTGGGGTGGGGTGAGCCCCAGGCCCGCCAAGGCCTCGAGGACATCCCCATACCAAGGATCGCCGATGGCATCCCGGAGATCGGACCACGCCAGACGACCCTGTGCATAGGCGGTCAACAAGGCGGTTTTCCGCTCGGCTGGTACGACTGAACTGGGTGGCGTGATGGCCGCGATCGACAAGGCCGGTTTGCCATTTTTGGTGACGACCACGGTCCCCGTGGACAAAACCTCGGTGAGGATATCGCCAAACCGGTTCTTGGCCTCTGTTGCGGACACGATTTTCATAAAGGCTATTTTAGCTAATATGGCTATATTGGCAAGGTGTGCGGTCGTGGTCACTGAGGCAAGGTTGGGCGACACGAGCCCTGCGATCGGCTCGGGCCGATGACGCCTTTCAGGGGCTTGACACACGCCCTGCGCCCACACATAAATATGTGATGCCGCCCAACACCATGCGAGGCGTGGCCCATGCTGAAAAATACGACACTCAATCTGCCCGACACTCTCCTGGCGCGCACCAAGTCCTACGCTGCCGCCCATGGCACTACCATGACCGCCTTGATCCGGGCGCACCTGGAAGCTATCACCGCCCCTGACGCGGATCTCCGCGAAGAGGACGCCTTATTGGCGTATTCCCAGGGGCTCTTAAGCCGTCGGGACGCCCTGGAACGTCTGGGATTACGGGATAGCGCCGCTTTGCTGGTGGCCCTGGGTGAAGCGGACCTGCCCCCACCGTACCCGCCCCCGCACGTCATCGAAAATCAAGCAACGACGTTCGCGAAGATTTGGCGATCTTCATGAAGCGGGCCACCCTCATCCTGCCAGACGCCGGCCCGATCAATAGTCTCTGGGTGGCGGATGAACTGTCGCTGCTCCTGGCGCTTGACATGCCGATCGTGGTGGTCGACGCGGTGTACGACGAGCTTACGAGCGACCTTACCTATCGCAAGGACCGTGATGTTAAGGCCTTCCTCGACGGTCACCAACCGCCATTCCGGATCGCGACGACGGATATCGGGCAACAGGAACGGGGGAAACGCAATGCCGGCCGTCCTTTGAAAAAGAATGCGGGCGAGCTCGCTATTGTCGATTTTCTCTCCTCGGAGAATGGGTTGCGCCATTACTTACAGGCGGGGGATCCCGTCGTGCTCCTGTTCGAGGATGCCGATGTCCGTGTTTTCAACAAGCCGCCCCATCTCCATCTGTTGTCGACCGTTGGCCTGTTACGCGGCCTCGAGCGCGTGGGGATCATCCGCCAAGCGGATCCCATCATTCACGCCATGACCCACCCCATAGCGCCCGGTCGCCGCCCTGCCGATGCCCGGATTTTTACCGATTTGCCGGAGGGAATCGATGAACCGGCCCGGATCGGCAGCACCTGGGAGCCACCAGGCCCCCGGTGATCCCTATTTATGGCTTATGGGGAAGGAATTCCCGCTTACCTCGAGCCCGCACGATGCGCCGACCCGAGCACTCGAGTCGTTCCCCTGCGCGAATGACGCGCGCAGGATCACCGGCGGCCAGCGCCGGCGCCACGGTGAGAGCTCAGGCATGGGCATGCAGCGAAATACCCAGGGCGTTGACGACCTTCAGGATCGTACTGAAATCCGGACTACGCTCACCAGAAAGCGCCTTGTACAGGCTTTCCCGGGAAAGCCCCGCGTCCCGCGCGACCTGGCTCATTCCTTTTGCGCGGGCGATGTCGCCGAGTGCCTTGGCGATAAAAGTGGCATCGCCGTGGGCCTCTTCAAGACAGGCTTCGAGATAGGCGGCCATCTCTTTCGAGGTGCGCAGATGCTCGGCGACATCGTAACGACTTGTCTTGATCTTGGGCATAAATAACGCACTCCTACGGTGAGTCTCTAAGAGGAAAGATTCCTCGCTAATATCAAGGCCCTGCGAACATCGGCCTTTTGCGATCCCTTGTCGCCGCCGGCGAGTAGGATCACGAGCGCCCGGCCCCGACGCACGAAATACGCCCGATAACCGGGGCCATAATCAAATATCCGTCCCGACTGAGATTTGACTGGCATAGCGTCTTACCTCTCTTGCCTCTCTTGCATTGGCTTTTCTGAGGCTGACAATGCGGTGTCCGGCACGGTGATCCCTACACACATTTACGAGTGCAAAGATTTCATCGCCATCTCCGGATTGGAAGCGACGATCTTGAGAAGGGCCGCTGCGGGGCCGGTCGGGTGGCGTCGACCCTGTTCCCAATTCTGTAAGGTCTTGACGCTCACCTGAATCAGCGTGGCAAAATCCTGTTGTGAGAGATGGACACGTTCCCGCACGGCCCTGACATCAGGTACCACCACTTCAATTCGACGCGAGGGGGTCGTAGTACCCCTGGCAATCGCGCCTGCTTCTTGGAGGCTTTGCAGAAGGTCATTAAAGAGGGTCTTGTCCATGGCTTAACTCCTTTACATAGGTCCGTAATACGGCCGTCTCCCGAGCCGTCAAGTTGTCCTTTTTCGACTTAGGGTAGACGACCAGAAGGTAAATCTGGTCCTGTCTCGTAACCCAGTAATAAATCACGCGAATGCCGCCACTTTTGCCGCCACCGGCTAGGGCGTAGCGCAATTTGCGGATACCACCACCGCCCCGGATGAGGGCGCCGCGTTCCGGGTCCTCCACAAGGACATTCTGTAAGAGCCGATACTCGTCATCGGTCAAGAGATCCGTTATCAGGCGAGTGAATGTCGGGGTCTCGATGAATTCCATAACCGTATGCTATACGCCATTGACGCATACGTCAATGGCGTACTCATACCATCTTTTGAGTGTTTCCCAGTGGCTACATCTTGTCGATAGGAAATGCATGACGCATCCAAGGTGTGGCCACCCTATTTACGGTCCATGGAAAATAGGCCGTGATCGATTCGGACCCCGCCCCATCCGCTGATCGGGACGCTCGGGCAATTCGCCCGCGCGAATGACGGGCGCAGGATCACCGGGGGCCGGCGCCGGCGCCACGGTGAAAGCACTGATCTGGGCGCGCGCCCGCCCATAGTGGCATTGCGCCGTGATCGTGGAGGCGTGCCCCATCAGGTAGGCCAGATCCCAGGCGGATATCCCGGCCGCGCGCGCGTTGATCTTGAATTGATGGCGCGCGGAGTAGAGAGACGGTCCGCGCGTCCCGGCGCGTTGGTACGCCCGGTTCAACGCGCGCCGGGTGTTCCGATAATGGGTCGCGAAGGATATCCCCTGGATCTGGCGCTCCCGCAATAAGGCCAGGTGACGGCGCACCCATTCCTCGGTTTCCGGTGTGAGGAGTGCGATACGCCGCAGGACACCATGCCCGCGGCCGTTGGTGTGCTTGGCATTGTGCACAGTCAGGACCGCCCTGCCCCCCGGGTTGGGGTGATCCAAGGTCGCCTGCGCCCATTCCCCCGGCCGCAGCCCTGTCCGGATCCCGGCCTCCATCCAGGCCATGATGTCCTCTTGCGTGGCGACACTGAGGTGCCGGCAGGCGCCCTGCAAGGCCCGGCGTCCGGTAATCCCGACCGCCTTCACGGGACGCGCACGCGGCCGCGACACACGCCCCTCGGCCGTGGCCTTCGGGACGACGTCCCCGGCCGTTCGGCCGGCAATGCGTAACGCACTCGTATCGACGCCCATTTCCCCCAAAATTGCCTCGAGTGCGGCCCGATATTGGCGCCACGTCGACCCGGAAAACTCGCCTTCACGGCGCTTTTTGGTAATCCATTCCATCAGACCTGCCACATCCCCGCGTCCGGTGGCCTTCCGGTACCGTCGAATGAGCTGTCGGACACGGCGTCGGTATTGGGTCTGCGTTTCCATCGTACGCGCACCACCAGTAACGGGGCCCCTGTTAGGGGCCCCGTTACTGGGACTAGGCACGCGACCTAGTAACGCTTTTGGGTATTCCATGAAGGCGAGTATAGAGAGGTCTTCCTATCTTGCCCACTGGACAAAGCGGAGGAGACCCCCTATCCTTCCCCCAACGCACGTTTTTGTGTCGCCAATGGGTTGGAAAACGACAGCAAATCACCCATCCGCGACATATCTGCGTACGTTTTACGTCAGGTGATGGGCGATTTGCGTACGAAAAACGTACGTAAAACGACAGTGAAACGTCAGTGAATCGCCCGTCCGCGACACATCTGCGTACGTTTTGCGTAAGTAGATGGGCGAAAAGTGTACGCGAAACGACAGTGGCACGATCGTCCCGCGGGATCACCTGAGAGGGTTGTGCGTGTCCTAAGTCGGGGATAGAACACACTGTCTATGCTTCTGTAAGGGGATGGGATTGGGATCACGGATCTGGGGGGCATAAGGCCGATGGGGGTGGCCGCCAGCGTGGCGGGCCTGCTGGCGGGGTGTGCCAGCGCCCCTGTGCGTCCGCCGGTGGATCCCCCGTACGCGGCCGTCCTGTCATCGGCTGCCCGCCAGGTGAGCGCGGCCTGGGGGGTGACCGCCCGCGAGTCGCGCGTCTTCGAGCCGGTCCCGCACCTGCCCGCCTTGATGGACGCCCCGCCGGGGCTCCAGGAAACGGTCCGGGCCGATTGGGTCGGCCCGCCCACGCCCCTGGTGCGGGCCCTGGCGCACCGGGCCGGCTGGGCGTTCCGCGAGCTCGGCACGCCCCCGCCCAATGAGTCCGTGGTGACCGTGCGCGGCCGCCACCCCCTTCTGGTCTTCTTGGAACAGATCGGCTCCCAGATCACTAATGGCCGCGTGATCGTCAATGCCCGCACGCGCGTGGTGGCACTCGATTGGGAGGGGCCATGAGCCCGTCGTGTTTCTCTTGCCGAACCCCCGACGTCTTGGCCATGGCGCGCCCCGCCCTCACGATCCCGGCCCAGGTCACGCCCCGGGATGGCCGCCATTCCCGCCTGCTTGCCTCATTGCGTGCCGTGAAACCAGGGCATGGCCTCTTTCATGGGGGCCTGGGGGTCACCTTGCGTCAACGGGCCTTGCGCGAGGAGGCGATCTCCTTGGGGGCCCAGGGAGGGCTCTACTATCGCTCGCGGCAAATCAACCGATTCCTCGAGGCCGAATCGGCGCGTCTCTCGCAGATCTTCAATTTCACGCCCTTGCTCCTGCACGGCCAGGTGTTGCCGCCGCTCGTGGCCCGGATGGCCCCCACGAGTTATCTGTCGGCCCAAGCCCTGTCGATGACCCAGGTCCTCGCGGTGTACCGCATCCTGCGCCCCGCCCGTCTCGTGGCGGTGGCGCCTACCTGGCGGCAATGGTTATGGATGCCGCTTCTGCCCCCCCGACCGCAGGAGATCCCGCTCGCCCTCTTGCCGCACACGGCCCGGGAGCGCCGCTGGTGGCAGAAGGGCGTGTACCAGGGATGGCGGGACGGGATCCGCCAGGGTGACCGGCTTTTTCAGGAGCGGGTGCGCCGTCTGCGCCGCGCGCTCCTCGGGCGCCTGCTCTTCTTGCGTCTGGCGAACGCGGGACTCGTGTCCGTGCCCCGCCTCGGGGTCGGCAATTACGGGATCCAGGTCGGTCATCGGGTGCTGCGAGACGGTGTGCGACTCTTTCGGGTCATGGCGCCGGCGCGCTTCCTGGCGACCGCCGGTTGGCGGACGCCTGTCATCGCCACCCCCGACAAACCCCGGGCAACGCGGCCATGACCCCGAGTTTCCGCGCCTTCGCCGCCGATCCGCCGGTCCTCACGCCGGCGGCGGTTCAGGCCCTCTTGCGTCACGCGGCGGCCGTTCATGCGGCCTCGGACGTGCAATTCATTCCCGGCTACCCGGCCCGCGCCGCGATCCTGGGTGAGCTGCAGGACCTCATGGGGCGTCCGCTCTCCCAATACGACACCGCGGCCGTCGTCGTGGCCACCCGCGGCGTCGAAGGCGAGTCCCTCGTCCGGGGCGGCGAGGCCGTTTCCTATTCCACCGAGATTCCTTTGCAGGAGGGCGAGCCCATCCACAAGGGGTCCTTGCGTTTTCGGACCGAGGCCGCGGCCTGCGAGTATCTCGCCGACACAGCACCCCGGGTGGTGTTCCGCTATCTGCCCTCGGCGGTCCCATCCCTCGAAAACCAGAATCCCGGCCTGCCGCCGGACCTGCAGGCGGCCGTCCTCCCGCACCGCGGCATGGTGCTGGTCGTCGGCGGCACCGGCACCGGCAAGTCCACCTTGCTCGCCGGCATCATCCGGCGGCTCGGGCAAACCCGGGCCGACACCATCCTCACCTTCGAACAGCCGATCGAATTCGTCTATCGCCCCCGGCTCCTCCTGGCCGAAGGACCGTGGCGCGCCACCGTCTCACAGTCCGAGATCGGCCGTCACTTTGCCTCCTGGTCGATGGCCCTGCGCTCCGCCCTGCGCTCGGGCCCGCAGGTCCTGCTGGTCGGCGAGATGCGCGACGCCGAGTCCATTACGGCGGCGGTGGAATTCGTGCGCACCGGGCACTTGCTGTATTCGACCATGCATGTGGATGGGGTGGCCGCGATCCCCACGGAGATCGCGGCCCGCACCGGCAATGACGCCAGCATGTTGGCGCGCGTAACCGGCGTGCTGTCGGCGGCCGTCTACCAGCGATTGGCCAAACGGGCCGATGGCGCGGGCCGGGTGGCGGTGCGGGAGTACCTCATCATGACGCATGCGCTCCGGCGCACGCTCCTGCCCTTGTCCGCGGCGGACGCCGAGGCGTGTCTGGCCGATGCCATGAAGCGCGCGGGCACCGATCTGGAGTCCGAGGCCACGCGGCTCGTGGACCAGGGTGTGATCACGGCGGATGAAGCGCTCCGCGTAACAGGAGGGTTATTGTGACAATTTCCGAAAGCGATATCAGCCAGGCGATCCCCGTGGGCGTGGATGACGGCTATGCCCAGACCAAGGTCTGTAGTCCCGACCCGGCGTCTTTGCGGACCGACGTGCCGGGAATCCCGCTCGTCATCCCCTCGCGGGGCCGCACTGGCCCGGCGAGCATGGGAGGGGCCGAGGGGGACGTGCCCCCAGCGTCTACCGCTGCGGCCACGAGGTGGTGACCGTGGACGCAGGACTCATCGATCCCGAGGAGACCCGCGGCGAACAATACAAGACCTCGGCCCTCAACCGGGCCGTGGTCTTCCATGCCCTCCATCGCGCCGGACTCGATGAGCCGGCCGCTCGCGGCCGCGGGCTCTGTCTCGTGACAGGCCTCCCCTATAGCCGCTACTTTGCCTCCGTCGGGACGCGCGATAACGCCCAGATCGAGGCCAAGACCCTCCATTACCAACAACCCGTCGCGCGCCTGAACGGCTCGCCGATCGCGCGGATCGTGTGGCACACGGTATCGCCCGAAGCCGTGGCGGCGCTCGCCGCCCATAACGTCGAGACCCGCAATCCCGGGGGGCGCTGGTCGGCGGTCATCGATATCGGCGGTCAGACCACCGACATCGTCTTGGTGACCCGCAATACCGATGGGGTGACGATCGATCACGCCCACTCCGCGACCGCGCCAACAGCCATGCTCTCGGTCCATGACTACATGCGCCAGAAGATCCCGGGGCTCTCCCGCCGGGCCTGTGAAGAGGCCCTGCGCCAGTTTACCCACATGCAACGCGCGCTCGTGCGCATCGAGCGCCAGGATCAGGACATCTCGGAACTGGTGGCGGACTCCTTGGCCGCCGTGGGCGCGGTCATCGGCCGGCAGGCCGACCGATTGCTGGCCGCGGCCTCGGCCGACATCGATCTGATCCTGGTCGCGGGCGGCGGGGCCGAGGCCCTCGGGCGCTTTCTGCGCATTCGGGGCGTGGAGATCGTGACCGATCCCCAGACCGCCAATGCCCGCGGGTTCTTTTATAAAGCGCGTGAGCGGATTCGCGAGGTGCGCGCGCGAGGGCGCGCATGAAAAGCTACCGACTGACGGTGTATCTGTTACGGGACCGCCCCGACGAAGCCAGGCTCATCGAGGCCATCGAGGATGTGCCCAGTGGGTCCGGCCGACGCCAATGGCTGCATGACGTCTTGCTCGCGGGCTTTCGGAAGGTGGGCTCTTACGAACGCTGGTCGGAACGGTTGCGCGCCCGCGTGCCCGGTGTCCTGGTCCCGGTTCGCGATCCCGAGGCCGATCCCGCGAGCCCGGGTCATTCCGAACCCGCGGTCCCGATCCCCCGCGGGCCCCTCCCGTCTCCCCCGCATCCTTCTGAGGATACCGAACCATGCGACACCTTGAACTTGTTGTGATGCTGGCGGCGGCGATCCCCGCCGCCCAGGCCTCGTTTCTGTACACCGCCCCGGTTCCGCCGGCGCCGGCGCCGCGGGTATCGGTCACTGGGTACACGCTCCTCACCGAGCCCTCCGTCACCCAGGTGGGCCGGGGGACGGTCGGCATCGCCCAGGGCTTTGCCCGCAACATCCCGCTGTCGATCGCGGTCGCAAGCCTCGTCCCCAAGGGGTGGACGGTCTACGGCAAGGGCCTCTCCTGGTCCTGCCCGGTGTCCTGGTCCGGACCGCTCCCCTGGACGCGCGCCCTGTCGCGCCTGATGGACCAGTCCGGCGCGCAAGCGCAGGTGGTGTGGTCGCGGCACGTGGTTTTGCTGCGTCCCCGCCCCACGCTCGTGGGCGGTGACGTCTGCCAGTCCTGGGTCATGGCCCCCGGCGCGCAAGCGGCGACCATCGCGTTGCCCTCCGCCTTCTCGGCCCGCGGGACCGGTCCGAAAACCGGCGTCCCCTTGGTCCCTGCCCCCGTGAAGACCTGGCAGGCCCGCGTCGGCCATACGATCCGGGCCACCCTGAACCGGTGGGGCCATCGGGCGCACGTCCGGGTGATCTGGCGATCCGCGCAAGACTGGCCGGTGGTGGCAAACGCCCGCTTCACCGGCTCTTTTGCCCAAGCCGCCCTGGCCCTCCTGTCGGCGATGGTGGCGCAGGGCGTCCCCATTTCTGCGCGCCTGTATGCCAATCACGTGTTGGTGGTCTCCACCACAAAGGCGGGTTCATGACGTCCCGGGGAATAATGCGCGCTCACGCGCGGACTTTGGCCGGGGGTCTTCTCGCCCTGATATTGGGGGGATGCGCGTCGCTCCTGCCGCACGCCCCGAGCCCCCGCGCGATGCAGGAGGAGCACCAGGCCCACGCCCAGCGCGCACACCCCTGGGCGCCGCTCACACGCAGCCGCCAGCCCTACCTCATCGGCACGGGTTTCGCCCTGCGGGCCCATCGGCCGGCGTGGCTGCGGCAGACCGTAACGGTCCGCACCGCGCGCCCGGTGCTGATCTATCAGGCCGCGGAGCTCATCGCCCGCGCCGCCGGCGTACCGGTCTCGGTGCGCGCGCTGTCGCTGCCGGTCACGGGGGGCTCCTCGATGGCGCTCACCACGATGCCCGGGATCCGGATCCCCGGCACGGTCACCGCACGGCTCTCCTATCACGGGCCCCTGACGGGTCTTTTGGATCGTGTCGCCAATCAGTACGGCGTCTATTGGCGGGTCCGTCACGGCGCCATCCGCTTGTTCCGATTCGAGAGCCGCACCTATCGCTTGAGCGTGTCCGGCCAGTCCGAAACCGTCTCCAATACCATCACGGCCACGGGCGGCGTCGGATCCCTGAATGGCGGTGGCGGCGGTTTGACCGGTAGTACCGGCGCCTCGGGGTCGTCCCTGGGTTCGGGCTCCTTGTCGATCAAACAATCGGGCACCATCGACCCCTATAAGGATGTCCTGGCGGGATTGAAGTCGGTGATCGATGCCAGCAGCGGCGGCGGTCTGGTGGTCACCGGCCCCTCGCTCGGCGTGGTGACGGTCCTGGCGCCCCCACCGGTCCAGGCCCTGGTACGCGCCTATGTCCACCAGCAAGACCGCGAGGCCGAACAGAACATCGCCGTGACGGTGCGCGTGTATCAAGTCACCGTGACCCGCACGAACACCCTGGGCGGATCCTTGAACGCCGCCTTCCAGACCTTGCACAAAAACCTCGCGGCGACCGTCGCCGGGGTCACGATCCCGTCGGCTGCCGGCACCGGGCTCTCAAGCCTCTCCCTGATCGTGCCCAACAACGCGACGGGCACCGCCGAACACACCGCCGGGTCGAACGCCATCGTGCAGGCCCTGGCCTCGGTCGGCCAGGTCCGATTGGTCACCTCGGGCTCAGCCATCACCGGTAATGGACAGCCCGCCCCCATCCAGGTCGCCAATCAGGTGGGCTATCTGGCCTCGGAAGGCTCGACCCTTTCCGCCAATGTGGGATCCACCTCGACCTTGACGCCGGGCACGGTCACGGTCGGTTTCACCAGCAACTTCCTGCCCCGCCTGCTCGGCCGCCAGCGCATCCTACTGCAGTACGCCCTGCAGCTCTCGTCGCTCGTCTCGCTCGATACCGTCTCCTCGGGAGGCAACAGCATTCAGGTGCCGACCATCAGCGAACAGTCGGCATCCCAATCGGTCGTCCTGAAAAACGGCGAGACCCTGGTGCTGGCCGGGTTCGGGCAGACCCAGAAAAAACGCAACAACGGGGTGGGACTCTTGAGTGGCTATGCGACTCACGACAGCACCCGGGATTGGATGGTCATCATCATTCACGTCAACGAGGTGCGCGCATGAGCCATCGAACTGGAATAGGGCATCGGGCCATCCTCCTTCTGCTCCTGGCGGGCCCACCGGTCTGGGCGACCCCGCGCGCCGCGGCCCCGGCGCCGAGGGACGACACCTTGAGCGCGCTGATGCGGCTGCGCGCCGAGACCGTGATCTTGAAACAGGAGCTCAAGATCGCCCAATTGCGCGCGCAGATCCACAAGGTCCGCGCGCCGGTGCCCCTTATGGGCAGGGGTGCGGCCCCCACCGGTGGCGCAACCCTCCTGCTCCCCAAAATCCGGTCTGTTACCGGCAGTCGGGGCCACATGGAGGCCACCCTCGAAAACCCGGACGGTTCCGTGCAGACGGTCCGGGACGGCAGTCGCCTGGCCGACGGCGGCCACGTGACGCGCATCACTTCCCGGACCGTCTGGGTGGCCTTGGGGCGCGCCCCCGCCCAGGCCCTGGCCTGGATCCCGGAATCCGCCTCGAGGAGCGGGGGACCGATGGAACGCAGGAATGGCCTGTCGCCGACTGCCAATTTGCGATCCCTGTTGCTGGGCACCCCCGGTGTGTTGAGTACACCCGCCCCCGCGCCCCTCCCAGCCATGCCCGCGCCCCCGCCGGCGCCGGCATCACCCCGTCCGGCAACCCCGATCGCGCCCAAGGCCGGGTTCTGATGCGCACACCGATCAAGGTGAACGTGGGCCGTGCCCATTACTGGGCCAATCTGGATTGGGAAACGATACCGGCCAACGAAGACCACAAGGCCCGGTTCCGGGAATTGCAGGACGCCGTAGGGCGGCGGGGCCTGCGCTGCATCCGGCCGTGCCCTGGTTATGACATGCTCTCGCTGGGCTACGCCGGCCCCCCGGAGGGTGGGGGCCGGGCGCCGGCCTATCCGGCGTTGGCCGGCGCCGTGGCGGATGCCCGAAAACAACCCTGGATCGGCATGTTTTGTCTGGATGCCCAGGCCGATCGCTGGTGGATGGTGGCGATCACCGAGGGCCAGTCCATCATTCCCGGCGGGGACATCGTAGGAACCCGTACCGAGGTCGAGGCCGCGCGCAAAGGGATCAGCGGGCTCAAGGACTGGGCCTTTTACGATGGCGACCTCACCGATCTGCAGGGCTACCTCACCGACGCCCGCGCAGCCTCGGGCAAGCCGGCCATGGCGCATGTCTTCGTCTGGCGACCCGGCATCTGGCATCTGGTCGGCGTCGCCGCGGTCATCGCGGCCATCATCGGTTGGACCGCCTGGCAGCGACACGAGGCCACGGTCGCGCAGCGCGCGGCGCTGGCGGCCACGCGGCTGCGTCTTGAGGCCCTGCGTGAGCGGCTCACCCTCGCTCAGGCGCGCGCCGCCGCCCGCCGCCCATGGCACGACGAGACCCGCCCGGCCGCCTTCACGACGGCCTGTCTCGGATTTATTGCCCGGATCCCGATCGATCTCTGGGGCTGGTCCCCGCAATCGGTCCGGTGCGGGTCCACCGGCACCGTGATCCTGACGTGGCACCGCGGTATTGGAGCCACCACCGCCCGCGCACCCCGCGGGGCCCTGCAGGCCGGTGGGGACACGATTCGGCGCGTGTGGCCCGCGGCCTTCCCCATGGCACATCCCCACCGGGCCGCGCGCCCCCTTCCACCCGCTGTTCGTCTCAAGCGCGACTTGTACGCCTGGGCGCAGGCGTGGCCCGTCGCCCTCATATTCACGGCCGCCGCCCAGGCCCCGGTCTTGCCGGGCGTCGGGACCGCCCCTGCCCATCCGCACGCGCGTGCGTCTCTTTACGCCGCGCGCTCGGTCCAGGTCACGACCACCCATCCGGACGCCCTGTTGCGCCTCGATCGCCTGCCCAGCGTGCGCATCACCCACCTATCGGTCTCCGACCCCTTAAGCGCCTCTCCCGTGTGGACGGCGCGCGTGCGCTACTGGGTCACGACCCACACCGCGCCATGAGCGGCCCGAACTTGTCCCTGGTGGTGGAAAACGACACGCGCCCGGCCTTGGCGGTCCCGCCCTTGCCCGATGCCCTGCGCTCCGTCATGGCGGTGGTGCCCTTGGGCACCATTGCCCAGGTCTCGGTCCTGGCCTCGCGTCGCTCGGATAGCATGGTCTTGTCCGAGATCGAGCGGTTGCGCCGGGCCGGTTTCAGCATCGAGGTCTTACCGGTTTCCGCCGAGGATCTGGCCGATGCCACCGAGCGCAGCGCCCATACCCAAGGGGCCGCGGACCTCGATGCGCGCATCGTCTCCGTGGCCCGGTCCCTCTTTGCGGAGGCCGCGGCTCTCCTGGTATCGGACATCCACGTCCACGTCCGCGCGCGCCATACCGACATCTTCATGCGGGTGAATGGCGCCTTGCGACCGATCAACCAGATGACCCGGGAGGATGGTCACACCCTTCTGCGCGCCCTCTACCAGGGTCTGTCGATATCGGCGGATTCCAGCTACCTGGAGCACGAATCGCAGGCCGCGCAAATTACCGCTTCGAGCGGCATCCTGCCCGACAACGTGTTGGGCGTGCGCGTGCAACGGGGCCCCATGCTGGGCGGCGAGTTCATGATCCTCCGCCTGCTGTATCGCGGTACCGCGCATCAGGTCAGAACGGGCCGCCCAGCCTCTTTGCGAAGCCTGCAGGACGGTATCGCGCTCTTCCGGCGCTTTGGGTACACGCAAGGGCAGGCACAGGTATTGGCCAAGGTCTCGCGCCAGCCTTTTGGTCTCTCCATTTTCTCCGGGCCCACGGGATCGGCGAAAAGCTCGGCGCTCAAGACCGCGCTCGAGTTCCAGCATGGCTTATATCCGACCAAGTCGATCTATACCATTGAAGACCCGGCCGAGTATCCGATCGCCGGCGCCGTACAGATCTCGCTCTCGAACGTCAATAACGAAGAGGAGCGCCGCACGCTCTTTGGGAAGACCCTGCGCGTCGTCATGCGCGCCGATCCCGACATCATCATGGTGGGTGAAATCCGGGATGAGACCACCGCCGGGCTGGCCTTCGACGCGGTCCTCACGGGCCATCAGATGTGGAGCACGGTGCATACGCAGGACGCCTTCCTGATCGCCACCCGCTTGATCCGCCTCGGGCTCGATCCCCGCGATTTTCTGAACCCGACGATCTTGCGGGTCCTGGTCGGACAGCGCCTCGTGCCGACCCTATGCACCCGCTGTGCGCTCCCCTTTCTGCCATACCAGGCGCACGTGGACGCCGATCTCGTCGAGACCATGCGCGGATGGGACGTGCCGCTCGATCGGGTGCGGATGGCCCATCCGCAGGGCTGCCCGCATTGTCATCACACGGGCATCGAAGGCCGCGCCATCATCGCGGAAGTGGTCGAGGTGACATCCGAGCTCACCGCACGCCTGCGCGAAGACGTCGGGGCCGCGTGCGCCGCCTGGCGCGCCCAGGACGGCCATTTGTCCTTTTCCGAGCATGCGGTCATGCATCTCCTGGCGGGCCGCTGCGACCCCGCCCACCTGGTCGCCGAGAGCGGCCATTTCCCCACCGCCCTTTCCCCGGCCTTGCGGGCGCAATTTACTTCGCCGCAAACACTGAATAGGATATAATGTCATGTATATCCTTTGTTTCATGACGTAATCATGGACCGACGCGCGACCGCAAGCCCCGGGCCTCTGGCCCACGCGATCTTCCGCCTGATGGGCGGGATGCGCCTTCGCCATCGCATTTATCGACGCGTCATCGTCCAGATGGCGGCCGGTCGCCCCATCAAAGACGTCTTTGCGGACCTGGCCGCCCGCTCTGAACGGCGCTATGGCCCGCGCGACCCCGCGACACAGGCGCTCGCCCACATGGCGCGCGGACTTCGCGAAGGCCGCGCCATCTCGCAAGTCTTCGCGGACTGGTTTCCCAAAGAGGATGCGGCCCTGCTCGCGATCGGCGAGACGACGGGCCGGGTGCCGGAGATCCTCCAGCTCATCATCGAGACGGGCCAGTCTCGCAAAGACCTCTCGAGCGTTGCCCTCAAAGGCCTGATATCGCCTCTGACCAACATCGCCGCCTCCTTTGCCGTCCTCTGGTATCTCTCCGACAAGGTCATGCCGGTCTTTGCGCCCCTCATTAAGGGGCACCCGGTGACCGGGTTGGGCGCGGTGGTCGTCGGACTGGCACACATCATGCGCACCTGGGCCTTCCTGATCGGCTTTCCGGTCGGTCTGGTGGCCCTGGGCGTGGCCTTCGTCTACTCCCAATCGCGGTGGACGGGGCGGCTCCGGCGCATCTTCGATCGGTTTCCGCCCTGGTCGTTCACCCGCCGGATCCAGGGCGCGCTCTGGCTTTCCAATTTCGCGGCACTCTCCCAGGCCGGCATGCAGGAAAAGGATGCCATGGAGCAGATGCTGCGCAATGCCAATCCGTACGTTCGCGAGCGGTTGCGGGCCATCCGCAACGGACTCCTGGCCGGACGATCGGTCGGCGAGACGCTCGCGCGCTCCGGCTTTGCCTTTCCGGACACCGACACCGTCGATGATCTCACCATCATCGCCAATTATCCGGACTATGCGGCCCGCATGAACACGCTGTCCGTGGAAACCTTGAAAGAGACCGAATCGGCCATTCGGCTATCCGCGAAGTCTCTGGGCATCGTCATGGAGGCGCTTTCCAGCCTCTTGATGGTGATCATGATGCTGGGGATCTTCAGCATCTTGCAAACCCTGATGACCAGCGTGGCGGGGGCATGAAACCGGAGTCCGGCCGGGTCCCGGATAGGGCGTATTGCGATAACCAAAGAGAGGGGTACCTATGGGTAATCAAATGATCGGGTGGATCCTGGCCGGGGTACTGGGCCTCGTCGCCATCCTGTTTACCGTCAACATGTACGAATCGGCGCAGGGCTCCAGCAACCAGACCATGGGGAGCATGGAGGTGTCCATGGTCATCGGGAACACCAAGTCGCTCTATGCGGGCCAGTCCAATTTCGTCGGCCTGAATACGGCGGCTGCCATTCAGGGCGGGGTCTTCCCCGCCGACATGGCGCCGGCTGGCGCCACGACCGCCACCAATGTCTGGGGCGGGGCCGTGCACGATGACGCGACGGCGACGGGTTTCTCGGTGACCATGGATGGCGTGCCGAGCGCCGACTGCACCCATGTGGCGACATCCTACGACGGCACGGATCTGCTGTCGGTCGCCATCAATGGCGCGGTCCTGACGCCACCGATCACGCCGTCCGAAGCCGGGGCGGATTGCACGGTATCGGGGAGCGGGGCCACGGGTGGCAATTCGCTGGTCTTCAGCGTCAGTTAATCATCGATGCCTTTGCTGTTATTGGCGCTCGGACTCATGGGCCTCATTCTGGCGGGCGGCGTACTGACGCACGCCGGCACGAGGCCTGCCGACTTGCCGCCTTCAGCCCAACGCCGGATCCGCGTCGAGGCCCGCCAATTCGCCAATTTCAGCCGGTCCGCTCAGGATCAGTACGAGGGGGGTGTCACGCCCCCCTCTCCCTGTTACACGGCGCCCACGCTCGGGTTGGCGCCGGGGTTTACCCTCCCCGCTTCCTGGGGGTGCCTGCAGCAAAACACGTCCTCCCAAAATCTCTTTTGGACGTACGGGGCCCTCCCCGCACCGACCCTGGCCGCCTTGCTCTCCATGCCGCAAGGCGCGATGTTCGGCGTCGACCAGAACGGAACGGCGACCATCAGCATTCCCGGCGCCGGCCCAACACGCATCGCCGTACCCGCCAGCATCCCGTCGGGCGATACCGTAGCCGTCCTCGGATTCTCCGCCCCGCCGTTCAACTGGAATACCTTGAACGGCCAGTCGGCGTATGGCTCCTTCATTTTTAGTGGGTCCTATTACACTTCCGGGTGCTTTTTTTGCTTTTCCACCACCACGGGATATATGGAGGCGCAGTTTTCCGCCTCCGTGAGCGCCGGAACCCCATTCGTTGCCGCCCAAATCGTACAGGTGCAAACCTTTTGCGCCAAGGGCTCTTCGTGCTCCACATCCAGCAATCCTGTAGCCAGCGGCTCCGGCACGTTTGCAGTCGGCCCCCTGTCCGCGGCCGACTCGAGCGGCGCCTTCATGCTCACGGCCGACGCCTCGCCACAAGGACTCACCGGGTCTGGGACCCAATCGGACGCCGCCCCCCAAAACGACTTCGTACCCTGGAGTTAATGGATGCCCTCGTATCTCTTGTCGGCCCTGTTCGCGATCATCCTGGTGGCATCCGTTGTGCCGATCGCGGATCAAGCCGTGCGCCAGGGCGAACGCGCCGTCCGCATCCATGCGGTCGCCTCCCAAGGCCACCAGATCATCGAAGCCACCGACGCCTACGTCAAAGCGAACTACGGCGCCTTGCTCACATCGACCGCCGGCGGCCCGCAGACCATTCCGCTGTCGGCCCTGGTCACTACGGGGTATCTGCCCCCTTCGACGAGCGTGATCGATGCCTATGGCCAGACCTGGGAGATCTCGTTTTATCAGCCGGCCAGCGAGGATCTGGAGGTATTGATTCACACCACGGGCGGAAACCCCATCCCCGCCGTGGACCTCCCAGAGGCGGCCGCGGAGATGGGCGCGCGCGGAGGCCTCCAGCCGAATGCCACCGGCCCCTACGCCAGCGACCGGGGCGACGCCATCGGCGCCTATGGGGGCTGGAAGGTCCCGGTCAGCCAGTTCGGCGTCACCGCCAACCCCGGGTCCCCGGCCGATTTGCTCTACTACAACAGCGGCACGCTCTCGAGTACGTACCTGTATCGGGTCGCTGTGCCGGGCGAACCGCAGGTCAACACCATGCAGACCAACCTGAATGCGGGGGCCAATAACATCACCAACACGGGAACATTACAGTTCACCACGAATGCCGCCGGCGGGACGATTGCCCAGGGTGCCCCCTGTTCTCCCACAGGAGAGATCGGCACTAACAGCAATGGCAGCGGACAATTGATGGTGTGTCAGGGTGGCACGTGGGGGCCAGTCGCTCAAGCAACATCTTCTCTGGTGTGGGACGCGCAATACGGTGGGCCATCCGGGATCACGTGGGCCAATATATGCGCCGAAGCCGGCTCGTCCCTCGGCGGGTTCGGTGGGAACTACAGCGGGAACAATGTCCACATCTACCCTGTCGCCGGACCAAATGCGCAAGGACAATATTATTGGGAGATTAACGGCTACTTTGATGGGTATGCCCCCTATGTCGAATGCTGGGATCTGCAATAAAAGGGTAGATAATACGAAACGACTGGCGCGATCGGGACGGCCTGTAATGACAGGGGGCGACGGTTGGTGTGGCGAGCGGATTCTGTATCCATGATGACCGCCGCGCCGCCGTTACCGTGGTCCACCCTCTGGCTCTACAGCGATCCGGCCCTTTGCCGCTACCGGCCACGGGATGCCCAGGATTTGCGGCTGTTGTCCGTGCCCGACGCGCATCACGAGTCCCTGCGATCCTTGCATGCCACGCTGGCCACCCGACCGGATAGCGCCCGCATCCACTTCAATGGCCATCCGTGCCGGGCCCAACGCGTCACGACGGTCGAGGGGGTGCATTACATCCTGCGTGCGCTGCCGTTGGCCCACTCGCTCCGTGATCTGGGGGTGCCGGACGCGGTCGCCGCGGTGCTGCTGGAACCGTGCCTCGAGGGCTTGGTGTTGATTGCCGGCAAACAGGGGGCGGGAAAGACCACGCTGGCCGGCGCTTTGGTCCAGGCCCGCATCCAGCGTTACGGCGGGGCCGCGCAGGTTATCGAGGACCCACCGGAGATGGCCATCAACGGCGTGATGGAATATGGCCTCATCCAGCAGATCGACATCCACTCCGCCACTGCGGTGCCGTCCGCGGAGCGCCTGGCGTGGCACACGCGCAATGCGGTCCGCTCGTCGACCGACATGCTCTTCATGGGTGAGGTGCGTGGCCCCCTCGAGGCCGCGGCGGTGGTCTTGCAGGCGGGGATCGGCGGCCCGATCATCACGACGATCCACGCCGAGTCCGTGGAAACCGCCATTGAACGCCTCATGGCCCTGGCCGCTCATGAAATGGGTCCCGAAGGAGCCGCCTCCCAGATCGCCGCGCACCTGGCAGCCGTGGTGCATCTCACGCTGTCCTCCCGGCCGGTCGAGACCTCACGCCGCCACAGTGCGCCACCGGCACCCCTCCTGGTGCTCTCCACGCAGCTCCTGCGCATACGCCCCGAGGACGCGGGATTGCGTTCCGCCATCGAGCGCCACGAGGTCGCTCAGATCCAGCAGGCGGTCTATACACAGAATGTGAGGCGGATGCTGTAGTGAATAACCTGGTCCACTGTTCCGAGGCAACCGTTGGACAATTCGCGGGTTGAATTCATCCGCTGAAGCAAGTATTGTGTATTTAGTTTCATAATATGGCGTTCCTAATGTCTCGCCGATCATCCGCTGATTGTCCCAATTGCAAGGCATCATTTACTGTTGACGAGTTCTCCCTTGGCCACAAGGAAGTGGATGGCCTTGAGTGCGATTGTTGCGGTGTATGGATATTGGAAAAGGAAAAACGTAGCGTCTCTTACACTATCATTGGAGTTATCAAGCACGGAGACCCCTGCCGACACTGTAAACCGTAAATCAACCAGGATGGGGCATTGATGTTTACATGTGCCGTCTCTAATCGGAAACTATTACGCGAGTCTTTATTAGATCCTGAATCACTTGTTCTCGAAAACTGGATCTTTGAGGTGACGGGGCCCAAAGATGAATAACGACGGCTGACCTTTTCCGTGCAGAAGAGATCGCAGCATCAACAATTTGAGCAGCCTGCTGTGGAATTTCAAGTGCCAAGGAAAGTTGCCTGCCTTCCATCTGGGATGTTCTTTTCTTCATTTTCCGTGAGCTCCTTAATAACCCATTTCTCATGGGTCGAATAATCATCTAAGGACACTTTCACGACAGGTGACGCCTTCGTCTTATTGAACTGCTTTAGGTTCCCATCATTATCCTTGCGTGTCAATCCCACGTTGAATAGTTTGAGGATATTTCTTGGAGCTATCCCCGAAAACTGCAGAAAGACGACCTTACTGCCTGCGTCCTTCTCGCTCTCAGAAACAGCGTCGGCGTGCAACTCGGTAGCAAGGCTTTTCGGATACGGCTCAATAAATAATACTTTACGTATCCCACTGGCAACAATATGTCGCGCGCACGAATGGCAAGGAAAGGTGGTTGAATAAAGAGTGCCACCTAATAGCCCCCCTTTATTCGTGCGAGCTACGGACGTGATGGCATCCATCTCTGCGTGGACGGCACGCGAATACTCGATCAATTGCTTCACATCAGTTGTTTTTAGTACCTGCACCACCCTTTCTGGCCCGATCCCATCAGCCAGTAAACCAGCATTTTTGAGTTTTTCGAAAATCTGGTTGTAGAGTTTATTTTTCCGCTTATCATTGTGGCAAAGCCTATCGCTCCACACATAACATCGCTTATCCAAATTGCCCGCATCCTCAGTGTATAGGCCCCCTCCAAATTGTGGAACGTCGTTCCGGCCCAATCCGATCAACTCATTCTTTTCGCTTACGATCGCAGCACCAATTTGTCTCGATAAGCATGCCGATTTCGCTGCTTCAGCGTAAGCCGCATACATTGATGATTCATCCAATGTCGGCGTATGAACCGGGCTTCCAAAAATGATTTCAAGAAACCGGGAAAGAGACTCTTTCAGATGGCGGTGATCATCACCATCGTTTCTTATGAACAAATCGGCCTTATGGAATACATCACGTACTTTTTGTCCATGATCTTCATCTTCCGTGTAGTCTCTTTCAATGATCTTGCTAAGATCCCCACGATCTAGATTTTGCTGAGTAATCAATCTATACTCTCGCACGTGTCGTGGCGCAAACACACCAATAAGCCAAAATATCTCACCGTATGTATCGCGAAGCAGCCTGAGTTCGTCTGGATGTTTTATTGAATCAATAAAGTGAACTCGCCGAACCTTTTTCGGAACGTTAATATCGTTTGCAGTCTTACCAAAGCCTTCTTTACAACGCAACTCAGCTATCTTCTCAACTGCCTTTGCGGCTAGATACGAATTTCCGAAAATATTCCGAAGCCTATCGCCAATAGTCTGTAATTTGTCTATCCGTTCAGCAGATTTAAGGCTTTCATATATACTGTCTCCAATACGAGTAGCTCCTTGCGCGATGTATTCGCTGAGTTTGTAGTAATGAACCGTATACAAATACTCAGTCTTGAATATTTCTTGCAGCACAGAATAGGTAGTGGAGCACCCTGACCCAACAGGCCCTACCAAGCCTATTACTAATTCTTCCGTCCATCTTCCATCTAAACCGAAACTTCTGGCAGATGGCTCAGTCAATTCCTGACTTTCTACATCACCAATAACCTTCAAGGGCTTCGCCTCTGTGGCGCTCATATCGTTGTCTTCCCCCAAAACATATCCCTCTACCTCACATACTACGGACAATGACGCCCAACCGTAGCCAGTTTAACCCTTTGGAGCCCGAGCCCTGCACGCCGCGGCTACAGTAGGTGGATATCATGCCCATCCTTGGCATCCTCGCCTTCGACCCATAGCGTACGACAGGCTTGGGCATCTCCACAACAGACACGGGCAAACACAGACACGGGCAAACATGTGGGGCCGGGATGAGGTACGCAGTCCGAGCACACTTTAAACGCCATTGGTGTCGCAAGAGAGCACCGGTCCATTTAGACAATATCGTAGGGAGTATGCGACCGATTCGCTCTTGCCGGACTAGGATATGGCTGCTGCAATTGCATCGTGAGTACAATCAGTACGACCGCCCCCGACATCGTAATTCAACGCACGATCACACAACTGCGAAGGCGGCGGGACGAGATCGGGACTGAAGCGGGTAAAGGCTGATCTCACGATAGCAAGGGCATCCCAACCTTCGGCGGCCTTTTCCGCAATATGCGCCTCGATGGCACGTGAGAAAGCTGCGTCACGCAGGAGCTCGGGGACTTTCTGATGGACCCGCACCCCTTCCGGCGTGAGCGTCCCCTCGGGCGTTGCCCACCCCCTCTCGCAGAACGCCATGGCCCGTTGTGCCCAGGTCGATGGACGCCCCAAACCCTCGCGGGCCTGCCAATCCACGAGTCGGGCGTCGATACCCATGGCCGCCGCGGGCGGGGCCGGCATGTCTTCCGGCAGGACTATGCCCTGCGAGACCCAGCCGGCTGCCATAACGGACGCCAGGACCGCGTCGGGTGCCGAGAGCATGTCGGGGTGGGTATCGAGTAATACCGGCCCCGTAGCCCAGAGGGCCTCGTGGGGTGCCGACAACGGCAAAGATGGCGGAAGGGGTTGGGTCGAGCGCGCGGGGGCGCGGTCGACCAGGATCGCCTGCGTTTCCGGCCAGTAACCCGGGGCCGCGGTGCGCGGATAGGACAGGCGCCCGCTTAAATAAAGGGATTCGGCGAGCGCGTAGCGCTGACCCGTGTCGGCTCCGCGCCCCATCACCAAAAGATCGCGGAGCGTCCATGGGCGATCAAGGGCCAAGCGCGGTGGGCTTGCCGACAGACTGGATCGCGCCAACGCATCCAGCAAAGGGCCTGCCACGCGACCGCCCCCCGGCACCCGCTGGGCCTGCTCGATCAGGATGCGGTCGATGGTGGCGCGCGCAAGGCCCGCCGCACCCAGAGGCGGGCCTTTCAGAGGGTTGATTTCGGTGGCCTGCCCGAGGGCATGGTGGACGGCCTCCTTCTCCATGGTCTGCCAATGGACACGAAACAAGGCGGCACGCGGGCAAGCGGTACGGGCCATGGCCACGAGATCGGCCGCAATGACGTCCCCTTCGTCATCCGGATCCGTGCCGATCAGCAACGCCTCCCACGGGTGGCTCAATACCGCCCAAAGGGCCTTCATGGTGGCGAGGTGGCGCGGGATCCGCCGTGCCATGCCCTCGTGATCGAACACGGGGGCCTCACCCAACGGGACATCACGCCAAATATGACCGCCCGTTGCGAACACGGGGAGTCCGACAATCTCCCGGAGACGATCGCGCAACCCCGACGACTCGATCAGGATGAGCGCACGATGGTCCGTATCCGGGAGAGGAACCATCCGCTAGACGCTCATGACGGCCGGTTTGGTATCCGCGTGGGCCTCTTCGTGGACCTTGGCCGCTGGCGCCTCGCCGATCTGCGCCTTTTCGCGCTCAGCGCAGAGAACCGCGAGCGTGGGCGCTTGCCGGCTGCCGGGCTCAAACTTTGGAAGGTCCGGGGACCAGATGGCAAAGCGGAGCTGGCCGGTCGCCTTGTCCGTATACTGCTCGATCGACAACATGACGTGCGCCACCGTGTCGCGACGAAACGGTTCCGGGAAGAGCCACCGGTAGCCGTTGAGGCGCGCCTTCTTGGCCTTATCCTGGGAAAACATGCCCTCCGTAATGGACTGCACCGAGTTTTTCCCGAAATACAGCGTATTGACGGGGATGACACGCAAACCGTCCCCAGCGGGCAACTCCGGTTGCGCACCCTCTTTCGCCCACAGATAACGAGCGCTGTCCGGCATGAGTGCACCCGCGGCATCGGTGGGCACGAGCAGTGCGGCCTGCCCCTTGCCAAAGAGGGCTGCCACGGCCTGCAGGGCCTGCTCGGGCGTCAAAATACGCGCGGCGGCCTTATGGTTGATGGCATACATCTGGGTGCTCATGGAGATCGGACTATCTGCCACCTTGCGAGCCCCATCCAGTCGCTCGGCCAACCAGGCCAGATCAAACGTCCGGCGTTCCCCCGAACGGGTCTTCAGGGCGTGGGTCGTGGCCGTTACCGGCCAGATGATGGTGTCCGGTTCGTTGGGGCTATCCTTGTCCGGATTCGCAAACCGAAGTACGGGTTGCGTCACCCAGCCCGTTTGCAGGGACCGCCGGTCGTGCGCGGTGGCCGCATCGAGCGACTTCATGGGGGAAAAGGCCGTGCGCACCCATTTGCCGGACAGGATTTTCTTGCCGTCCCGGGATTCCACGAAGACGTTCTCGATCATGACCTCGGGGGCCCGGGTACACGGCAAGGCCAATGGCTTCGCCATCCCTTTGTTGAGGTTCGCCAGGGCTTGATTCCAGCCTTGTCCCGCTTTGGCACCGGGCGCGTCCCGAAACGCGACGACCACCTCTTCGCCCGCTTGGGCCACCGCATTGCTGAACATGGCCGTACCCCGGATAACCTGTTCTTTCTCATCGATCGCCAAAACCTTAAGCCCCAGCCCATAGTCCGCCATAAAACCCTCCTTTCGCCGTGATCGGGTATATCGCTGATATTCTATCCCTTGTTCGTCACACGCGCCACGGACACCGGAGGACCAAATCCATCCGCCTCTGGAAGGCGTGGGCGGCCACCCCGTCTGGACCTGCAGCGCAACGCCCTGGGATCCGCGCCGGATGTCGCGGCGTCCAGCAATTCGGCCAGCGAGAGAAGCGGAACCAGGCGGCGTCGGCCCATCTTCACCGTCGGGAATGGGGCTTCGTTCCGGGCAGCCAAGTGGTAAATTGACTTCGGGCTGAAGCCTGTCACTCGTGCCGCCTCCTCAATGCTTATAAAATAGGCTCCTGGGAACAGGTCTGTGAGAAAATCGCGGGCCGGACTGTCTGTCGTGGACGCTCTTGCGGAACTGTATTTGGGCATGAAAGCGGACTCCATTGTCAATATGGGATACGCGTTACATCCTATACCCGTCTGACAGCGCGATCAATGTTCGGGGATCCATAGGGATTTTGGTACAATTTTGGTACACCGAGTACCGAAAGTCATGTCCGTCTGAAGGAAAGACTTGGATAACTAAAGTAGTAATATGAAGGGGTTACGCTCTAAGGCATTGATTCCTATGGGGCGTTTGTGCGTATGGGGTTCAGGTGGTCGGAGGTTCAAATCCTCTCGCCCCGACCAATAAAAACAATGACTTATCCTCTTTCTTTCTTATCTGCGACCAATGTTTTGGTACACCGCCTCGATTCTCACTGACCCGCACCGGCCTGTCGGCAAAGCCCATGGGCCAACGATATCCCGCCATAAAGAAAGGGCGGAGCCCTCAATTATTGTGAGCGATTCGGGCCCGTAAATACGGCTGGCCGTTGCGATAGGCGGCACAGCGCAGGGGCCCAATTATTATCGTGTAGAACAATCCGGACAGTACCGCCCAGACAATAACGCCCCGTCCAACCATTGGATGCCCCCTATGTCACAGCGCACCCGCCGCCTCCGGGCACACCGACTGAGGTCTGAGGCACCGAGGCGACATATCGGGATCAAGCGTACCGCTCACCGACGTCCAGATTCGGGCGCAACCGCCAAGACCCCCATCTTGATCATCCAGACAAGCCCACGCCGGATCGCGGCCTGACGATTGGCCGCAAAGTCGCGCTCGATCTCTTCGACCATGCGCACAGGCCGCGTCTCAAAACCCCCAGGACGGCCCGGCATTCTTCGATCGACGGCACAATGGACTCGGCAAACGCCACCATGGCGAGCAGGCGCCACCTCTGCAAGACCATATCGGCCTCGGCCCGCGTCCGCTGTAAGAGGGTCGATCGCGTGAGCGGTCTCGTGGGATAGGCCGCAAAGGCGGCAAAGGGGTCCAGGCGTGCAGGCCATGCCTGAGGGCGCGGAGCCATCGGTTTGGCCTGCGCCCGTTCAGCGGCGAGCTCCGCCCACAAGGTCTGATAGCGCGGGATGATCACCGACCAATCAAAAAGCGTGCGCACGCGTTCCGCGCCGGCCGCGCCCATCTGCCGCCGCAATGGGGCCGATCGCAACAGCCGCCGTAAGGCGTCCGCGGCGGCCTCCACATCGACTGCGATCAATTGGCTCGTAAACCCGCAATACCGGTCGTATCCATCGACGCCCATCGCATACCGGTACGCGAGATCACGTCCCTCTCCAGGCCCTGGCATCACCGTGGGGACCCGAAAACCCTCCACGCCGTCACGGACCGTGTCGCGGTATCCGTCCCAATCCGAGACCACCACCGGCAAGCCCCGGGCCATGGCCTCGATCGGGGTCAACCCGAAGGTTTCCTGAAGATTGTCCGCCAACGATTAAAACACGTCGGCCGCCGCCCACGCCTCTCGGGTGGCGGCAGGCATCCGTCCATCGATCACGATCCGGCGGACCGTGGGGCAGGCTGCAGCGGCCGCCTCGGCGTAGGCATCAGCCACCGCGTCGTTGGCGGTCCAGCCGCATTCGATCAACACGGTCTCGCAGCCCGCGCTTGCCCGTTCCAGCGCTTGATACATCGCCAGCGGATGGGCCTTGGCGTGAAACGACAGCCGCCCGACGAACAAGACGACGACCGCTTCGGTCCCGATCCCAAGGCTCTCCCGCCCCTGGCGGCGTTCGGCGTCCTTTATGATCAGTTCGTCTGCAGCGACACCGAGCGGGATGACGGGCAATTGCGGCATCACGATGCGTCGCCCCCCGAAACGCGCTTGAAGATAGTCCGCCTGGGCCGCCAACACCGTAGTAACCATCGCGCGCACCGCCGTCGATGGGCAAATGACCGCATCCCAGGGTTGCACCGGCGCCACCAGCCAATCGACGATCGCGTCCGTCACGGCATGGGAAGCGGTCGTGTGCGTGATGCCGCACAGCGACCAGGCGGCGTCGCCCGAGGCCGCGCGCGCCCAGGCGTGCGGCCCGATCACGGGATCCGGCCGATAGAGGCAACCCAGGGCCGCCAACGACTGCGCGTCATGCGGGGCCATGGTCCGGGCCGGCCGGCCCTGGCCACTCTTACGCATCTCGGCCACAAAGCGTGCCGCGGCCTCGTGATGACTCACGGCCGCCACGTATTCCGCGACACGCGCATGCCGCGCAAAACCCCTTAAGAACCCGTGGCCGGCGACTTGTCGGCCCTTCAGGGACGGGGAGGTAACCGCATAGGCCTCGGGCTCATACAAGAGGGCGGCGTTGGCCCACCGACCCTCGGGATCGCGGGAATTCGTCATCGTGGGTCTTGCTCCCTTTTTCTTGGGCCCCTGTGCGACTGCCGTGGCTATTCGTGCAATGGGACCGGCTCGATCAACATTTTGTTGATCGTAAGCACATCGGCGATGGTCAGGCGGCCCACGGAGGCCTTCAATCGCAAACCATCCAGCAAGGTGCGATATTGCAAGGACGCAAGCGCCCGTTCGCTCTCATACAGATCGCGCTCAACCGTAAGGACATCGAGGTTCGTCCGGATGCCGACTTTGTAACCCTTGTGCGCGCCGCGCACCGCCTTGCGCCCCGAGCGCACAGCAAGCGTCAACGCGACGACTTGCGTACGTCCTGCCATGACGCCCTCGTAGGCCTCGAGTGCCTGCAATTGCGCATGGCGCGATGCCTCGCGCAACTCGGCTGCGGCCTGCCGCGCGTAGGCCTGGGCCTGGGTCGCATACGCATAAGTGCCGCCGCCTGTGAAGATCGGCACGCTGACCTGCACCCCAGCCTCCCAGGATCGCGCCCGTAAAGAGTAATTGTCCGGGGTCGTGAGACTCCCTGAGGATGCATTCTGACCATAGGAGGCCACAAGGTCGACGCGGGGCGCATAGCGTGCGAACGCGCCATCGACATGCTTGCGGGCGGCCTTCAGCGCCGCCTTGGCGGCACGTACCACGGGTGCCTTGCTCCTAGCTCTTTGCACCCACGCGGCGCGGTCTTCCGGCGCGGGCTTGGGTAGCATAAGTCCCGGCGACAGTGCCTCGAGACCCGGCGTCAAGCGCCCGCCGATCATTTGCTGCAATTGCGCGCACGCATTCGTTTCGGTGTTTTGCGCCCCCACCAGTTGGGCCTGCGCGCGCGCCAATTGGGCTTGCGTTTCGTCGACATCCGTGACGGCGTCGATGCCCTTGGCAAAGCCATGGCGCGCCAAACGCCACTGGGCGGTCATCGCTCGCACCTGCGCGCGGGCGGCCCGCACCGTGCGCACCGCAACCAGGACCCGAAAATATGCCTGCGCCACGCGTACAATGAGATGCTGTTGCGCGCGCCTGTACAAAGCGGTGGCCTTCACAACGAGCGCCTGCGATTGCTCATAGCGGAAGATTTGCGGGATGGCCACCAGCGGTTGCGAAAGCTGCAGACTCCATGTCCACGCCCCCACACTGCGATCGACCTGCGATGGTCCGTAGATCGGATCCTGAAAGGCCGTCTCGGCCCGCGTCTTATCGTCAGACCCCGTCAACGCCAGATGTGGCAAGAGATGCGCACGCGATCGGGGAATTTGCTCGCGCGCCGCGTCATACGCCGCGCGCGCCGCCGCAAACGTCGGGTCATTCTGTCGCGCCAGTTGATAGGCGGTGAGAAAACTCATCCCTTGGGCCAGAGGCGATGCAAGCGCCATCGCCCCCATCAGCGCACCCCTCCCCCACGCGCGCCGGTACCGCCTCATGACACAGCCCATCAGCGGCCGCTGTTGCGCAGGGTGGTGATAACCGGCGACAACAGGTAATTCATGACCGTGCGATGCCCCTCATGCAGATCGGCCACCACTTGCATGCCCGGCACCAATTTATAGACCTTGCCCTGCGCGCGCAGAACCTGGTGGCGCAGCGCCACGAGCGCCTTGAACGTGGGCGGCGCGTGCGGGGGCGCGCTGCGGTGCCGCCGGCGGCTCGCGTCGGCCCCGAGATAGGTGATGACGCCACCCACGGTCCCGTACTTTTCAAATGGATAGGCGGCGACCTTGACGCGCACGTGTTGTCCCACATGCACAAACCCCATGTCGCGATTCTTTACCCGCACCTGCGCCAACAACGGCACATGATCCGGGACGATGGTGACCAGAACGGTGCCGGGGGCTGCCACCGTGCCAAGAGAGTGGGTCGCGAGAGTCATGACGATTCCGGCCTCAGGCGCCCGCAATGCGAGCCGCCCCATTTTGTGTTCCAATTTCGCAAACTTTGCCTTCAGGCGCCGCCTGCGCTCGTCGGTGGCGATGCCCTCGGTCCGCAGATGCGCCCGATAGCGGGCGCGGATCTCGGCCATATGGGCCGCGGCCTGCGCGACCGCCGCATGGAGACTGGCCACGGTCTGGCGCTGCGCCCGAAGATTCTGGGCGTCGGTCAAATAGACGCGCTCTTTGTCGAGCACCTTGACGCGCGGCACATAGCCGCCGCGACCCAAAGAGGCATAGTCCTGGGCCTCCTCCTTGGCAAACGGCGTGATGTCTTTGAGCTTGATGAGGACCTCATGGGCCGCCTGCTCGTTGCGCTCGACCTTGAGATAGGCCTCGCGCGCGACCGCCACATGATCGTCATACGACAGACGGTTCGCTTGGTATTGCGCCTGCGCTTGCGCAAAGAGAGCCGGTGGATCGGACGGTTCACGCCGCAAGGGCCGACCGGTCAACTCCGCCCGGATGCGACGCCGCTGCAAGGAGGCCACCGCGATCTCCCGCTCAAGCAGCGTCCGGTCCACTTTGGCGTCTTTGGCATCCATGCGCATCAACACCTGGCCGGCTGCGACCTTCTCGCCCTCGGTCACCAGAATCGCTTTCACCACCCCCGCCTGGGCGGGCTGCACGATCTGGATGTAGGTCTTGGGCACCAAGCGGCCCCCGGCGACCGCGATGATGTTGAGCTCTCCAAAAATCGCCCACACCAGCAAGCCGCCGACGAGACCTACGACGAGATAGAGGACCAGGCGCGGCAGCGGGCCCGGCGGACGCTCCTGGATCGCAAGCAAATCCGGCGCAAAATCAAGCGCCTCCGGCCGGCGTGAACGCGCCGGTTCCTTCAGGTCTTTCGTCTTCTGTAGCATACGATCTCTTGCGGCTCCCTACTTCAGCGCCGGGCCCGGCCCGCTGATCGTCCCCCACGGATGCAGCGTCTGGGCGCTCACGCCGAACTGCCCATTCGTCAAAACGTTGTCGGCCGCGGTCAGGTTCATCCCCGTCAGATGTCCACGCGTTCCATACTCATAAGCGAGATCACCCCCCAAGGCCGCCGTGTCGTGGCCGGCCAATTGGGCTCCGACAAGTGCATTGGCCAGACTCCAGCCTCTCTGCGCCCGATGGGTGGCCTGGGCGTTGGTGAACTCGGCAACAAGCTTCGTGAAATCGAAGGTCTCCACCTTTTTGTTGATGAGCGGATTGGAAGAGCTTGCATTGGACGTGCTGCTTGCCCCTTCCAGGATCTGCAAGGTGACAACGGACTGATGATTCGTGCCGGCGTACCAGTCGCTGAAGGTCATCGCCTCCCGGCCGTCGATCGTCAACAGGAGATTCTCTCCTTGTTTTTCGAGACCGAGCGCTCCGGCACTGATGCCACCTCCCAGAGACAAGGTGTCGGCGGCATTCGCAGCCTGGATCGTGAGCGCCCCATCGCCTGCATTGAAGCCGATCACGCTGTGCCCGCCCTGCGTGATCACCGTCGTCTTGTCCGCGCCTGCGGCGAAGAAGTCGCTGAAGGGGCCTCCGTTCAACACCCCGCCGCCGGATCCCGCCACCAGTGCAGCGGGCCCCTTGAGATCGCTCACCATATCCCAGCCCGATCCGCCCTGCAGGACATCCACGCCGGCGCCGCCGATCAAGGTGTCGCGGCCGCTGCCTGCGATCAACAGGTCATTGCCGGCGTTAGCCGTAAGGGTCCCCGCCTGATTGTTGCCGGTCGCGGTCAAGCTGGCCGAGCCCGTGAGGGTCAGGTTCTGCACGTTCTCCGGTTGGATGAAATCGACCGAAGAGAGCACCGTATCCGAACCCTGCCCATCGTAGGCGCCACCAAACGGAGCGGAGCGGCCTCCCCCAAAGAAGCCGCGGGCGAAGCGACTCGCCTGGGCTTCCGAGGGCACGGAGACCACGTCCGCTGCGTTGTTGACGACGAAGGTGTCGCGGCCCAAGCCGCCCACCAGACTGTCGACGCCGCTGCCGCTTATGAGCGTGTCGCGGCCGTTGCCTGCGATCAGGGTGTCGCGGCCGGCATTGGCGGTGAGCACATCATTGAACGCATTGCCCTTACCCGTCACGCTGGCTGTGCCGATCAACGTCAATGTCGAGACGTTTTGCGGCAGTACGTAACTCACCGACGATTGGATCGTCGCCGTGCCATTCCACGGCTCGATGATCGTGTCTTGGGCGTTGTTGATCACAAATGTCGTATGACCGGACCCGCCGACCAAGGTCTCGATGCCGGTGCCGCTGATGAGCGTGTCGTTGCCACTGTTGGCCTGGAGCACGCCCATCTGGGCGTTGCCGGTGGCGGTGAGATTGGCGGTGCCCGTGAGTGTGAGATTCCGCACGTTCTCCGGTTGGACGTAGTCGACCGAAGAGAACACGGTGTTATCACCCGAGCTTGCGGTTTCGGTTACGACGTCGGCTTCGTTGTTCACGACGAAGGTGTCGTTGCCCGCCCCTCCCACCAGGGTATCGACGCCGCTGCCCGCAATCAGGGTGTCATTGCCGCTACCCGCGATCACGGTGTCGCGGCCGGCATTGCCGGTGAGGATCCCCGCCTGGTTGTTGCCGGTGGCGGTGAGATTGGCCGAACCAGTCAATGTCAGGTTTCGGACGTTCTCTGGTTGGACGTAGCTCACAGAAGAGAGCACGGTGTCCGAGCCCCCGCCATCGAATGGCACGCCCGCGATATGGGCCCCGCTGCGCCCTGCGAAGATGCCCCATCCCAAGAAGCCGCGTGCCGAGGCATTGGACGGCACGGAGACGACATCGGCTGCGTTGTTGACGACGAAGGTGTCGCGACCCAAGCCACCCACCAGACTGTCGACGCCGCTGCCGCTTACGAGTGTGTCGCTGCCGTTGCCGGCGATCAGCGTGTCGCGGCCGCTGTTGCCCGTAATCACACCGCCCTCATTGTTGCCGGTGGCGGTGAGATTGGCGGTGCCCATGAGGGTCAGGTTCTGGACGTTTTCCGGCTGGACGTAGCTCACCGACGAGAGCACAGTGTCCTCGCCCCGATGGAAGAACGCACGCACCACATCGGCCGTGTTATTCACCACAAAGGTGTCACTGCCAAAGCCGCCGATCAACGTGTCGATGCCGGAGCCGGCCACGAGGGTGTCGTTGCCAAAGCCGCCGATCAGGGTATCGCGGCCGGCGTTGCCGGTGATCACGTCATTCGATCCGTTGCCCATACCCACGAGATTGTTCGAGCCCGTCAGCGTGAGCGTCGTGGTGTTCGCCGGCATCCGGTAGCTCACCGACGATAAGATTGTCGCTGTCCCGCCACGGGGCTCGATGATGACATCGCGCGCATTGTTGACGACAAATGTGGTATGACCGGATCCGCCGATCAAGGTGTCGATGCCCGTGCCGGCAACCAGCGTGTCGTTGCCACTGCCTGCGACCAAAGTGTCGTTACCGGCGTTGCCGGTGAGGGTCCCTGCCTGATTGTTGCCGGTCGCGGTCAAGTTGGCCGAACCCGTGAGGGTCAGGTTCTGGACGTTCTGTGGTTGAACGTAACTGACCGACGAGAGCACGGTGTCGTTGCCCGCGTTTGCGGCTTCCGTCACCATGTCCGCCGTGTTGTTCACGACGAAGGTGTCGTTGCCGACTCCGCCCACCAGGGTATCGACGCCGGTGCCACTGATGAGCGTGTCGTTACCGGCGTTGGCCGTGAGCACGCCGGCCTGGGCGTTGCCGGTCGCGGTCAAGCTGGCCGAGCCCGTGAGGGTCAGGTTCCGGACGTTCTGTGGTTGAACGTAACTGACCGACGAGAGCACGGTGTCGTTACCCGCGTTTGCGGCTTCCGTCACCACGTCCGCCGTGTTGTTCACGACGAAGGTGTCGTTCCCGGCCCCACCGATCAGGGTGTCGACGCCACTGCCGGCCACGAGCGTATCGTTACCGGAACCCGCAATGAGGGTGTCGCGGCCGGCGTTGCCGGTGATCACGTCGTTCACATTGTTGCCCGTGGCCGTGAGATTGGCGGTACCGGTCAGTGTCAGGTTCTCCAAGTTCGCGGGCAGCGTGTAACTCACCGAGGAGAAAACCGTACTGATCCCTGCGCCCGGCGCCTCTGTGATCACATCCGATGCGTTGTTGACCACGAAGGTGTCGTTGCCGACGCCGCCCACCAGGGTGTCGACACCGGTCCCACTGATGAGCGTGTCGTTGCCGCTGTTGGCGGTGAGCACGCCGGATTGGTTGTTGCCAGTGGCCGTGAGATTGGTGGCGCCGGTCAGCGTCAGGCTCTGCACATTCTCGGGCTGGACGTAGTTGACCGAGGACAACACCGTGTTTGTGCCGGTGTTGGGGCTGTCGGTCACCACGTCGGCCGTGTTGTTCACGACGAAGGTGTCGTTGCCGGTGCCGCCCACCAGGGTGTCGACGCCACTGCCGGCCACGAGCGTATCGTTACCGGAACCCGCAAAGAGGGTGTCATTACCGGTGTTGCCAGTGAGAATCCCCGCCTGAGCGTTGCCGGTGGCGGTGAGATTCGCAGTCCCCGTGAGGGTCAGATTCCGGACGTTCTCCGGTTGGACGTAGTTGACCGATGTGAGCACGGTGTCACTCGTATTGACGGTCTTCTCCACGATGACATCGGCCGTGTTGTTGACAACAAAGGTTTCTTGGCCGGTGCCACCCATAAGAGTGTCGACGCCAGTCCCCGCAAAAAGGGTGTCGGCCGTGCCACTGCCGATCAAGGTGTCCTGACCCGCACCACCGTAGAGACGATTGGTGAGGTTGGTCCCGGTGATGGACACGTTGCCGGTGCCCGCGTAGATGTCGAATCCGCGTTGGACGAGCTGATCGTAGGTCAACACGGAGGGGTCGAGGAACACAATCTTTTGGATCGCACTGGTGTTGAGCGCATTGCTCGGCACGAAGCCGTCGATCTCGACCTCCCCTTGCGTGCCGACATGAAGAACCAATTGGTCCTGGGGGCCGACACCGAGCGTGATCATGCTCGATGTGATCCCCGCCCCGAATTCCAGGGTGTTGTTGCCTATAGGCGCGTTGATGACGACCGTGCCGTCACCTTGGTTATACACGAAGGTATCGTGGCCACTGGCGCCGACGAGCGTGTCGTTGGCGCTGGCAATGAGCGTATTGGTAAAGCCTGGTAGGGCCGTCAAGGTCTGATCACCGGCCGCGTAGTCCTGCACAAGCCCTAAGCTCGTGAGTTCGGAGGCGCTCCATGTCGTGCCGTTGGCAAAAGTCGCCGACACCGTGGGCATGGCGTTGGGATGACTGAACCAATTGGAGACCCGCAGGACATCGGCGCCGTTGTTGTCGTAGATCAACAAGTCATTGCCCGAGTGCGCCACGGTGATGTCAGAGGACGTGATGCCGGCTGCAAATTGAATGCTGCCGATGTGATCCCCTACGATTTGCTGGCCCATGCCCGCGGAAAACGTGAAGGTCTCACTCGGAAGCTGGGGATCGAACGTGGGCGCCGCCGGCGCCAAGGCAATCATCTGCGCCATGGTCATCTGCGTCCCATTGGCGAAGGTAAACTCCTGCACCCCGGACCCCAGCGGATCGCTGGCGTGCGGGATCATCACCTGGACGCTTTGGTTTGGCGCCCAAGAGATATTGAGGGTCGTATACAGGGAGGGTGTACCGCCCGCGTCAGGACCGCCAATTTGTCCGGTCACCTGCCCCCAGGAGAAATGGAGATTCGCAAGACTAATCCCCGCCCCAAAAGCCACTGTATTCGTAGAGGGTATCGTCCCATCGGCGTAGTACTTGGCCAACATTGCATAATCGTTGGCCGCGATGGTGACTTCCGGGATATTGGCCGTCGCATAATATGAAGAGGGTTGCCACGAATTATCGCCGGGCACCGCAAGCACCGGCAACGGTTTCATATAGGTCACCACCCCCTGCGCCACGGCCTGTTGCCAGGTCAATCCTTGCGCGGCCGCATCGGCCATTGCCTGCTGCTGATCCACATAAACAACGCTCGGACGGTACGCTATCAGGCTGGTAACCGAAGACTGGAGCAAACTCTGGTATCCGGTGACTACTCCGTACAAGCCACCGTGAAGGTACCGATCCCGCCAATCGGTAATGCCCATAGCGCCATAAAATGCGTTCAGGACGGCCGTGGTGTCGTTCGCTGAGTCGCCGATGACATCGTGGCCTGTACTGTCCGCATTGATGATAGTGGTCGATGTGGCTGGGCTAGCATTCGGGACTTCACTTCCACCAAAGATCGTGTCGTTACCGGTCCCCGCCATCATCTTCGCGCCGTATGCGAGAAGATCATTACCCGACCCGCCCACCAGCGTGCCGCCGCCGATCATCGTGTCGTTGCCAGACCCACCGTAGGCAAAACCCGCGTCGTAGATGGTATCGTTTCCGGTGGTGCTGTTGACGACCGTCCAAGCCCCGGCATTTACTGTGTGGTCCCCCCCATCGACTGTGATATTCTCGATAGTGTCGAGCGTTTGGTAATCTCTATAGGCGGCCGAAAGCGCTGGGGAAAGTGCCGCATAGTTCTCGTTCACAGAATAAGCTGAACTGGGCTGAATAGCGCTCACCGAGGCGTTATACGAGGTCCATACGCTCTTCATAACACCCGTGTATTCGAGGTAGCTGTCGACAACGTTCCCAAGAGACGTATTAACCGGTACATACTGTTGTCCATACGGTTCCGTGAAATTCAGGGGTACGGATGACGTACTGGAGGATCCTGCCTGCGTCCAGGAGACCTGGAGCGTCCGCCAACCCCTCGTCACGCTGTTGGCGGATGACGCAGCGGCGAAGAATGTGGGGGCAGATACCGTCACCGGAACGACGTTGAGCGATGCCGAAGTGTCACTCACCGCATACGGGATCTCGCTCCCATTGGAGAACGAGTAAAGGCTATTAGGTATCCAGCTCGTCGTCGGTGCAATAGCAATAGGAACAGCGTAACTCGTCGTCGTGACCTTTCCGCTAAGAGACTTCTGCACCAACACCTCGGTCCCCGCCCCGGTCTTGGTTATCACCATGGAAGTGGCGCTGATCGGGTACAGGTTTTGTGGTGTTGCCCATGTACCGTTAGGCTGCAGCGTATACCCCTGTGAAACCCACTTTTCGACGATCCCGGCCTGGGTGCTGATGAGGAATGCCGTCTCCATTCGCGAGACTAGGCTTTCGCTTTGCTGCTGCGTGGTCGCAGCGAGCAACTGCTGCCCTGTTTCGCTCTGGCCGACCGAATCCGTGATGGTCCAACTCGGCGAAGCGAAATAGTTTTTTACGAGCATGCTGCTTGAGGTACCCGTAATCTGCAACAAGAGATCATTGCCCTGTCGCGATGCTGTCAGATCCGCAAAGCTCAATCCCGGCTCCAGCTGCACGACCGCACCCTGCGTTGACGTCGAAACCGCAGTCGCCGCGCCCATACCGAAATGCATAAGATAGGTGTCGGTGCCAGCACCACCTACCAAGGTGTCACTACCGGATCCGGCAATCAGGGTATCGTTGCCGCCGTTGGCGGTGAGAACGCCGCTTTCGTTGCTTCCATTCGCTGTCAGATTGGCGGTGCCGCTGAGTGTGAGATTCTGAACGTTCCCGGGCTGCACGTAGCTCACCGAGGAGAGCACAGTATTATTACCGGTATTGGGTTGTTCGGTCACGACATCAGCCGTGTTGTTTACGACGAATGTGTCGTTGCCGGTGCCGCCGATCAGGGTGTCGATGGCGGAGCCCGCGATCAGGGTGTCGTTGCCGCTGTTTCCGGTGAGCGTCCCCGCCTGATCGTTTCCAGTAACGGTGAGATTGGCCGAACCAGTCAGGGTGAGGTTCTGCACGTTCTCGGGCTGCACGTAGCTCACCGAGGAGAGCACAGTATTATTACCGGTATTGGGTTGTTCGGTCACGACATCAGCCGTGTTGTTTACGACGAATGTGTCGTTGCCGGTGCCGCCGATCAGGGTGTCGATGGCGGAGCCCGCGATCAGGGTGTCGTTGCCGCTGTTTCCGGTGAGCGTCCCCGCCTGATCGTTTCCAGTAACGGTGAGATTGGCCGAACCGGTCAGGGTGAGGTTCTGCACGTTCTCGGGCTGCACGTAGCTCACCGAGGAGAGCACGGTATTATTACCGGTATTGGGTTGTTCTGTCACGACATCAGCCGTGTTGTTTACGACGAAGGTGTCGTTGCCGGTGCCGCCGATCAGGGTATCGATGCCGCTATTGCTGGTGAGTACACCACTTTGATTATTGCCGGTGGCGGTGAGATTGGCCGAACCGGTCAGGGTGAGGTTCTGCACGTTCTCGGGCTGCACGTAGCTCACCGAGGAGAGCACGGTATTATTACCGGTATTGGGTTGTTCTGTCACGACATCAGCCGTGTTGTTTACGACGAAGGTGTCGTTGCCGGTGCCGCCGATCAGGGTATCTATGCCGCTATTGCTGGTGAGTACACCACTTTGATTATTGCCGGTGGCGGTGAGATTGGCCGAACCGGTCAGGGTGAGGTTCTGCACGTTCTCGGGCTGCACGTAGCTCACCGAGGAGAGCACGGTATTATTACCGGTATTGGGTTGTGCGGTCACCACATCGGCGGCGTTGTTCACAATAAATGTGTTATTACCGCCTCCCACCAAGGTATCCGCGCTCGCTCCGCCTACCAAAGTGTCGTTGCTACCCCAGCCATAAACCGTATCGTTCCCAGCCCCTCCCGTAAGCAGTGCATTGCCGCTGCCTGAAAACAACAGATCGCCGGCAGGACCTGCAATATCCGCCGTCACGGCGTGGGACTGCGCGATCAATTGGCTCAAGGTCACAACACTGCCATCGGCAAATTCGACGAGACCCAGCATGCCGCTTAAGCCTCCGTCCACGGTGACCGCTCCGTTGGCGTCATACTGAATCACGAGATTGTTCTGGTTGTTGGCTCCTAATTCCGCGGTAACGGTCAAATTGGCTGCGGTAATGCCGGGCCCGAACACCAGCGTATCGCTCCCCGAGACCTGCGTGATCTGATCGGCCCCGCCGCCTAACCCAAAGACATAGGTGTTGCTGCCACTACCGCCATTGAGTACGTTGTTCCCGGTCCCAGCGACTAGCGTGTCATTACCGGAACCGCCCTCGAGGGTGTCGGTGCCGCTACCGCCAACCAAGAGGTCGCCGGACCCCGCTTGCGCATCGAGCACCGCAACCCCAGCTCCGCCGTAGAGGTTATAACCACCTGCACCCCCAATGAGAAGCGTCGGCGCACTGGCCGTACCCCCACTCCCGGCGTACAGGACTTCGATGCCCGTGCCCGCGTAGATCGTATCCGATCCACTGCCGCCATAGATCGTCTCATTTCCGATACCGCCGTAGATTAGATCGGCGCCCGACCCTCCATAAATCGTGTCGGTGCCATGATAACCATAGATCGTGTCGCTGCCACTGCCCCCATAAATGACCGCACTACTCGTACTCTTGCTGCCCCCAACAAGGGTATCACTGCCCGCACCCCCGGCAATCAGGGTATCGTTGCCGCTACCGCCCACCAGGGAATCATTACCACTCCCGCCCACAAGATACTCAGTCCCATTGCCTGCTTGGATCGTATCGTTGCCACTACCGCCGATAAGGGTGTCGTGCCCGCCCGCTCCATAGATCCAATCGTTGCCGGTCCCGCCCTGAATATTATTATTACCGGTCGCAGACGAGGCCCAGGTCCCAGGTAGACCATAGTAGGTAAGGACTGTATTGTCATAACCCGCGTAGAGCGTGTCGTTGCCCGTGCCGCCGATAATGGTGTTGTTGCCGCCTCCGCCGTCAATCCAAGCGTTGCTGGATTGCCCATTCAGGTAATCGTTGCCGGCGCCGCCGGTTATCGCCGCGCTTGCGCTGCTACCTCCGAACACGGTGTTATTCCCTGAACCACCAAACATATTGACATTCATAACACCACTGCCGCCTTGAACGTAATTGCTTCCTGTAGGCAGGCTGAATATCTCATTGCCGGCACCACCGAAAATGGTGTCACTGCCCGGGCCCGGCACGTTCCCGTAGCCTGGGTTATAGTAAGAAAAGCCATAGTATTTATTGACCCTAACAGAACCTATAGTGTCGTAGGAGTAACTGGTACTTGTATTGGAGGTCCAAGAGAGCGTCCCCGCCACTGCACTCGCCGACGTCGGCGCATAGGTCGTTACACCGCCGAACACATCCGTATTACCCGACCCGCAGACAATGACATCCTGACCGGTTCCCGCCAAAAAGACATCGTGGCCGCTCCCGCCCACCAGCGTGTTATTGCCATTACCGACACTGATGACAGTCCCATGGCCACTTGTAGCCAATGGGGACTGCGCGGCGGCGATCGCTTGGGCGAGCGTTGGGACACCGGCGGAGGCCCCATTAGGGCCCGCATAGATTCGGTTGTTGCCGTTGCCGGCAAAAATAATGTCCTGACCGCCATCACCATTAATCACGCTATTGCCGTTGCCGGCGATGATGGTGTCGTTGCCTGGCCCGCCGGTGATACTGTCATTACCACTTGCATAGGCCCCGATAGCGTTGGAACCACTTCCGGCCTGAATAGCCACGTTACCGCCACTCGCGTGGTAAAAGGTCAAAACGGAGGACTGGCCATTGACGTTCAGGGTTTCTGACTGGTCGCTCTGGACAAGAATCGTTGGGGCCGGCTTCGTAAAGGTCCCGGCCGCCCAGTTTAGGGTCAGGCCCCCGACCGGTGACGCGGCTCCAGAGGCGGACGCATTCGATGAGAGCGCGGCCTGCACCTGGAGTGTTTGGTTCGTCGTGAGATCTTGGGTGGCAATAAGACCCACGGTCAGGCGATCGCTGCCAGCCGGGACAGTCAGGGTGACGGTGCCCCCGGCGAGCGGCATGAGCGCGCCGCTGCCCGTATCGAGCGCAAAGGCCCCGAGATCGCCACCGGTAAAGGTCAGCGTCACCTGTTGGGCGCTCGTACTCGGGGCGGAAAGATCGATGGTGAGGCTTTGCGCCACCCCTTGGCTGACCGCGACCGTGGTATTGGGAGGGACATAGTTGCCCGACCGAAAGGGATCGGCGGCGAGACTCGGGTCCGCTGTGACCGCGACGGCCTCCGCAAACACGAGACCGAGATCACCTGTTTTGGTGGTCTCGGCGGCGGCCAGATTGAAGTTGTCAATCACGATCTGATCGGCGCTATTCGCGCCTAACAGTCCTTGACTGATGGTCAAGGTCCCAATCGAGGGATCGGCAGCATTCGTGGGTGCAAAGACATACTGGGTGCCGGCGTTGGTACCCTTCCAGGTGAAGGGGCTGCCGGATACGGGCTTGCCGCCAGTGAGTTGGGTCAAGCCCTGGCTACTGCCCACCCATACTGAACCAGGGGCACCGGTCGCGGTGACAGCCGTATTCTGGATCGTCTCGACAGCGGTATCCCCGTTGGCGGGGACGTTGTAGTAGAACTGGGAATTATTGCTAAGCCCTATCACAAACTCATTAGCGGGATTCCCCGCATTAGGCGTACCGACCGTCAAGTAGTCAGCATTCCCAGTGCCACTCGCGGCGACCGCCGTGCTCCCTGTCCCCGTAGGCACCGGCTGGCTCAATTCCTGAACTGGGAGCGACACCGGGCCCATCTGCGCCACTTCCTGGGTAATTAGGCTCGACAGACTGGGGAGCCCCGCCCCCGACAAAGTCAAATCCACGATTTCGGTATTAAGGGCCTGCATCTGTATAGTGAGGCTCGCGCTCGCATCCTCCAACACAAGGGTTCCTGTGGCGGAGATCGATGCGCCCGGCGTGCCACCCCACATATAAGAAGAATTCTCGAACTGCTGGGCGGTCAGGCCACCTTCGGAGACACTCGCCAAATAGTTGACAGTAGTCGCGATCTTATGGGCGATATGGATCTCCTGACCTACTGCCTCAGCCCCTTGGATCACCTCCGCTGTCGGTGTTGGGATTACCGCGGCACTGAATCCATTATAAAAAGCGCCCAGATCCTGGGCGTACGTGGGCCCCGCGGCGATTGTAGCGGATGTCCCGAGATGGGTCCCGCCAATAAAATGGGCTAAGTCTCCTTGATTATTGAGATTCAGGACATTGTAGGTCTTGGCGGGATTGTAGTAGGCACCCCCTATGCCTAATGCTTGGAAGGTAACGGCCGAAACGGTTGTATTAAGCCCACTGTCTACAAGTGCTGCCACGGCCGCCTGTGCCTCACTGCCGCCGAGCGAGTGACCGGTTTCGATCAGGGAGTAACCGGGATAATGGGAGTTGACGTAACTGTTTACTTGTTCTGCAAAGTTAATGGCGTCCGATTGATCGGACGATGGTCCCGGGCGACCTGTAGCCAATACCCACTGGGGCAACAACCCGACACCCAAGAGGTACAGATCGTTCACATCATTCGCGCCGTTCGTAATGACCGTACCCCGGTTCGCGATCACGACCTCGTGAGTTGTGGTGTTGATGTACGCAACGCCGTAGTAGCCGGCAGAGTTAGCCTTGAGGGTTACCGGCAACGGCGCCCAACCCATAGGCACGGGTGTGTCGCCATACACCGCACTGCTCAGTTCCGCTAATTCCAGGATCGTGGCCATTGTTCTTTACTCCCCATTCTGTTCTTTCGCTATTATTGTAAATGCCAGATCTGAATCTCCCCTAACCAGCCCATCGCTAGATCATGTCCGTGACGTGAAGTAGCAAGACTTTCGGCCAAGCCGGGGATTTTTTGCATGAGATGGTGATGGGCCCCGTCCCAGATCTCGATCGTATGGCCAATACCGCTTTCGATCAGATAGCGACCATGTGGCGTGTAACACAGTGCGTGGATTTCGGTGCCGACCGGTCCGGATTCGCCCCCTACCAAGACACCAGTATCAGGGTTATAGATACGAAGGACATTGGCTGGTCCTATACCGAGCCCCCCGATACCCCAATTGCAATGGTGTTTGCATTGGAACTCCAAGCTAAAGCGTTTGGCGCGCCCGTACCCTCAGGCATTAATGTGCCATTGACGTTGCGCGTTGGTGGCGATAGCGCCAAAAAGGCCGTAATCATACGTGCGATATGATGGTTCCCGAGATTAACGAGTACAAGCTGTGGCTGAAATGCAAACCACTTACCGATATCGCCGTTCGTCCCGCCCCCCAACGCCGCCCAACGCCCATGGGGACTTAAGGCTAAGGTGCTCGGTACGAAGTGGTGGGTTTTCAGGCTCCAGCGAATCTGCCAAGTGCGGGTGCTATAGACAAAGACCGATGCCGCGTGAAACCACGAGGGCCGCGCCACGACCCGAATCAAGGAGTGTCCGTGGGGCGTAAAGGCAAGGGCGTTGCAGTTACCCCCCACCACCGGATCACGGATATTGCGCACCACCGCCCCGGTATGGGCATTCCACACCCGAACCACGATCCGGCTCGGGCTACTGTGACAGGCCGCGATGTAGCGACCATCGGGACTGTAGGCCAAGGGCATCGCGGCCAGGGTGTCGGGCGAGGTATTTTTGAGATGGAAGAGTCGACGACCCTGCCGCCAGTTCCAGACGGTCACATACTCGGGATTGAGGGCCGCCAGCGTATGGCCGCTAGGACTAAAGGCGACACCGGCGACATCCCCACGCGTATTGAGGGTAGTAAGCTCCGTTGCCACCGTCTCGTGATACTTCCCCCACCCAAACCACGGCGAAAAGAAGGTGATGTCATCCTGCCAGACACTCCCCCGCGCGACACCGGGGCCCAGGAGGCGGTACTGAACGAGGTACCAGGGTAGGAACAACAAGAAAGCCCCGATGGCGATCAGGGAGAGACCGCGGCGCAGGAGACGAGTCCGCCGGATGGGGACAGGGACTGGCCGCCCATCTGCCGTCTTATCAGTGGTCGTCTCGGGAAGGACTGCCGGTACGCTTTCTTCTTGCCGCGGCGCGACTGTAATACGTGTCTCTCCGTAGGACGCCGCCAAGAGCCACCAGGCCGCGAGGTAACCGGCGGGCAGTTGAATCAGGATGACGGGGATATGGACATAGGCCTTCCGCAGCATCCACCAAAGGCTCAGGTCTCCGCCCAATAGAGGTGTCAACGGCAATCGGATAGACAGCCACTGTGGAGGAACCACCTGCGTTAAGAGTGCGCCCGTCACCCCACCGATCAATGCCATGCGCCAGAAGAAACCCATCCATAGGACCAAGGCCCGGCGCATCGGAAGAGGTCCGGGCAAGGCCTTGTTGCCGTAATCGACTCCGAAATGGAGCGTCTGGCCCCCACTACGGATGGGGTCCCGTAAGACCCGTGCCCGGAATAACCAGACACCATACAGGGCCAGAAACGGAGAAAGGCCTCCCCATACGGTGCCACTCGTAGCTGAGTACAAAAGGCCTTGCCCCAGACCAATCACAGACCCCGCTATAAGACCCATCAACAACAACCAAAAGCGCAAGGCATGCGATCCGGGAGCGGAGGCCACATGAATGGCGACCCCGCCCACAAACATCATCAGCAAGAGAACGGCGATCGGCACGAGGCCCATGCGCCAGGTGTAGCGCCACCACAGATGCAACGCCGGACGCATCAAGGCCACAGCCGGTGACGGGCTCTCTTTACGGTCTTTAGTGGTCACCGGTCTCCTTTTAGACGCTCGTCCGTACCAGATGGGGCATTGATGTGGCCGTTTACTCGTTCCGCAAAGGCAATGGCGCTCAGCTCATCGGGTGTGACCTCATGAGCCGCAAGCTCGGCATCGTTGATTAGATTGGCAAGCGACGCAGGGACGGTCCCACGATTGGCGATCACGATCTCGTGGGTGGTGGTGTTGATATAGGCGACACCGTAGTAGCCGTCGGGATTCGATCCTGATGTCCCGTAAGGACCCGGCATCACTGTCCAACCTGTGGGCACTGGAGTATCCCCATACACCGCACTGCTCAACTCCGCGAGTTCCAGGATCGTGGCCATCGTGTTTTATCCTTGTCTGTGGTCTTGACTGATCATGACTGCAAACGCCAGATCTGGATCTGGCGGCCTTCGCCCAAGGCGAGATAATGGCCGTGTGGGGAGACCGCCAGACTCCAGGCCTGGTGAGGGATCTTCTGAAGGAGGTGGTGATGATCTCCATCCCAGATTTCGACGGTGTTGTCGATACCGGCTTCGATCAGATAGCGGCCATGGGGGGTGTAGCGTAGGGCTGAGATTTTAGTGCCGACCGGTCCCGACTCGCCCGCTACCTGAGCGCCGGTGCGAGCATTGTAAACACGAATCACATTGGCGGCTCCCATACCGGCGCTCCAAACACCCATCGCCACGCTCTGATTCCGAGAGTTCCAGGCGAGAGCCATAGGAGGATAGCTTGGGCCAAGTCTCGGCTTTCCCGGACCCCACCATTGAGACATGGGAAACGTTCCAATCAGCCGCACAAGGGCATGACGTCTCAGATTAACAAGCGCAATCTGCTGTTGGAACCCCACCTCGCTGCTGTTATTCGTCCCACCCCCCAACGCCGCCCAATGTCCGTGCGCACTCACGGCGAGTGCATTGGGCTCGAAGGGCCGCGTGGCCAAGGCCCAGCGAATGGCCCAGGTGCGGGTGCTGTAGACAAAGAACGCGTCCTTGGGGGCTAGACCCCCCTCCCCACGGATCCAAATCAGGGAATGACCGCGGGGACTGAAAGCGAGCGCCTGGCATCCACCCTGGCTAGGGGGATCCTGGATCTGGCCCACAATCGCCCCCGTATGAGGATTCCAGACATCGATAGAGACATCCTGACAGGAAGCCAGCAAGCGCCCATGCGGACTGAAGGCCAACGGCGTGGTCACCATGATATCGGAACCACTGCGCCGAAACCGCCGCACCACCCGGTCTTTTCGCCAATCCCAGAGCTGTACAAAGGCGGTTTGCGGAGACGAGGCGGCGAGATAACGGCCATGGGGACTGAAGGCCAAGCCCCAGGTGCCGTGGTCTTCTGGCAAGGTCGCGACTTCGGTGGCGACGGTCTCGCTATACTTCCCCAGATGCAAGACGCCTTTTACCCAGGAGCCGAGGCTTGCCTGGGCGAAGACAGGAAGACACAACAGAAACAGGAAGGTCAGGATCCTGAGGAATCGATGCGCGCGATGTACCCAAGAGCGGGTACGACCAGGGGCGGGCACACCGCCTGTTAGGCTCTCGCTACCCAGATACCCGTGCCCGATAGGCCCAAGCCGCCGCCGACTTGCCGATAGAGAGAGGGGACGTCTGATCGGGGTGCGATGCGCCCTCTGGCAATCCGCGGTCATGACACTATCCCGCCTGTGTTTTGCGGAATCGACAGTGGCATAGACCGGCTTTTCATCGCTCATACTCAGCATCCTAATTCTCCCTCATACGGTCGCCCGTACGAGATGGGGAGTTGCACTTCCCTCTGCGGCGTCTTCCGGGGGTACCGCATCGGCCTTGCTGCCTAAAGTCACCACCACATCCACGTGCAGGGTCTTTGGCAATCCATGCGCGATGAAGAGCATCGTCACCTGGCCTTTGAGCTGGTTAATGGTTTGGGCGAAGTGTTCGGCCGTCTCCTGATCGAGATTGCTGGTCGCCTCGTCGAAGATCAGGATCTTCGGTTTCTTCAAAAGGGCGCGGGCAATGGCCAGGCGTTGCTTCTGGCCCCCTGACAGGCCCACGCCGCGCTCGCCGATCTCGGTCTGATACCCCTCGGGCAGCTGCTCGATGACGGCATGGATTTCCGCCATCTTGGCGGCCTGCACGATCTCATCGAAGGTGGCCTGCGGGCGGGCCAGCAGGAGGTTGTCATAGAGCGTCCCGGCAAAAAGGATCGTTTCCTGCGGCACCACACCCAGATCCTGGCGCAGATCGTTGGCCGCGAGATGGCGGATGTCGGTGCCATCGATGCGGATGGTACCCGCCGTCGGATGATAAAACCCCTGGAGGAGCTTCGTGAGAGTGCTTTTGCCGCACCCCGAGGGTCCCGTGACCGCGACGACCTGACCGGGCGCGATACGCACATCGAAATTCTCATACAGAAACGGCCGGTCGTCTCCGTAACGAAAGCTCACGCCCTCCATCGCGATGGCGCCGGCCCGTGACCGTTGGCGGCTCGGGACCACCGTATAGGGTTCCGGGGGCGCGTTCATGACATCGCCAAGCCGTGCTACAGCGAGCCGCGCCTCCTGGAACTGCTGCCAGAGGCCGACTAAGCGCAGCATGGGTTGCGAGAGCCTGGCGGCGAACATCTGAAAGGCCACCAGCATACCGACCGTAAAGGAGGTGCCGTTCATGACGTAATAGGCCCCGTAAATCAGGATGACCAACGATAAGGCCTGCTCGAGACCATTGGCCACGACGTTGTAGGTGTTGGCGATCTGACGCGCCTCGAACCCCGAGCGCAGAAACTGCGCCCAGTAATCCCGGTAGCGCGCATTCACCGTAGGCTCCATCTGCAGGCTCTTGACGGTCTCGACGCCGGCGATGTATTCGGTGGCAAAGGCCTGGTTGCGCGCGCCCAGAAGATACTGCTCGTTCAAGCGTTGCCGGAAGATGGGCGCGATCACGAGGCTTATTCCCACCACGAGCCCGATCAACACAAGCGCGATCAGCGTCAAGACCACGCTGTAATACAACATGATGGCGACAAAGATCACGAGAAACGGCAGATCCAGGATCAAGGTGACGGCAGCCCCCGCGACAAACTCGCGGATCGTCTCAACGCCGTGCAGGCGGGTGGTGATCACGCCCGTCGGCCGGTGCGCGAAATAGCCAAGCGGCAATTTCAAGATATGCTCGAAGACGGCCGCGCCCAGGACCGCATCGACACGGTTGCCGGTGTGCAAGACGAGATACTGGCGCACCCAGCTCAACACCGCCGAAAACAGCAGGAACATCCCCATACCGACACCGATCACGATCAAGGTGCTCTCTGCATGATGCGTGATCACGCGGTCTATGATCACCTGCGTGAAAAGCGGGATCGCCAAGGCGAGCAGCTGGATCACAAGCGAGGCCCCCAGCACCTCGCGCCATACCCGCTTATGCCGCAACAGCTCAGGAATGAACCACCAAAACCCAAAGGGCCGCGTGCGCGCCAGGGCGTCATCGGGATCTTTCAAAAGGGTCGCGGCGCGCGCCAGTTGAAAGACTCGCCCGTTCGTGCGCGCCGCGAATTGCGCAAGCGGCCACGTGACCGGCACATTGGTCCCGGCCTCGAAGAGCGTGACAGCGGTGTCTGTGACCTGAATCAGAAGCGCGGGGCGCGCCGATGCGCCGGCGGGTTCCGGGGACGCGGAATCGGCCCCTGCCGATTCGGTGGCGCCTTGGGTGGGGACAGTTTCATCGGGCGCCGAATTGGGCGTCGCATCGGCCGCCGCTTCGGCCGGGGTTTCCTGGGGGGTTTTGAGCAGCGCAATGCACGGGAGCGTCAGGGTGCCGAGGTTTTCGCTGTCGCAATGTGTCCCTTGAATGCGAAAACCCAACGCCCGCGCCATTCGGATCAGCGATTCGGTGGTGTACGGCGGCGCGTACTGGCCCACCAGCAAAGGAGGATCGAAAGGTTTCTGATTGAGGGCACAAAAGCTGCCGAGGACCCACACCACATCGTCGAGCGCCAGGGCCACGGCCGGATCCGCAGCGGCCATGAACCGAAAGAGCCGTGCGCCCCCCGCGCGCATCAGGGCCGCGCCCATCGCCGGGCGCACCGCGCATACGCGCTACCCGCGTCTCCCGCCCCCACACGGTGCGGCGCGCCGGACGCGCTTTGGCCTATGGCCTGCCAATGGCTTCGGTGCGTGTCCCTGGGCACGCCCGCCCCCTTATTTTCGTTACGAACCTTGTCGTGGGCGCGATCCGGCCTTGGCCCGCCTATCCTCGTTAGCTACGAACTGTACTGAATTCGAGAATCAGGTGTCAATAAGATCCTCCATAAATGCAATTACACTGTATTTCTTACGTGACATTTATCAATCGAAACGGGAAGGATTTGGGAGATGTTGTGCCAAGCCATTGGCAGCATTGCGAAATCGCATTACAGTGACGTCCATGAAGCTTTTGTTTGTTCATCAAAATTTGCCTGGGCAGTACCTGCACCTGATCCGTCATTTTGGGGGGGATCCGCGTCATCAGGTCGTGTTCCTCACCCAGCGTCACGACATCCAATGGCCCGGCATCCGCATCGTCGTCTACCGGCCGCACCGGTCGGTGACGCCCGGCGGGCATCACTACCTGCGCGACACCGAGGCCGGCGTCTTGAACGCCCAGGCCGTGGCGCGGGCCGCCCTCGATCTGCGCGCCTCCGGGTTCGTGCCGGATCTCATGATCGGCCACAACGGCTGGGGAGAAATCTGGTATCTGAAGGACGTCTTCCCGTCCACGCCGCTTTTGGGGTATTTCGAGTTCTTTTATAAGCGGCACGGCGCGGATGTGGGCTTCGATCCGACCGTACCTACACCCTTCGACGATGGTCCGCGGGTGCGCACCAAGAATCTCGGCAATTTGCTGGCCTTGGATACCGTGGACGCTGGGCAATGTCCCACAGCGTGGCAAAAATCACTGTACCCATCGCGCTATCATGACCTTTTGCATGTCATCCACGAGGGCATCGACACGGCACGCGTCAAGCCCTCGCCGTCTGCTCAACTGCAACTTGCGAACGGCTCGGTGTTGACGGCCACCGATCCGGTGGTTACGTACGTGGCGCGCAATTTGGAGCCCTATCGCGGCTTTCCGACCTTCATGCGCTGTCTGCCCGATGCGCTGGCGCGTCACCCGAAGGCCCAGGCCGTCATCGTCGGTGGGGATGAGGTCAGCTACGGGCCGCGCTTGCCCTCGGGTCACACCTTTCGGCAAGCGCTGCTCGCGGAACTCGGCACCTCCCTTGATCGCAGCCGCGTGCATTTCCTGGGGAAGGTCCCCTACCCGACCTTCTTGACGATCCTCCAGATCTCGACCGTCCACGTGTATCTGACGCAGCCCTTCGTATTGTCCTGGTCGCTTCTGGAGGCCATGGCAGCCGAATGCGTGGTGGTGGCGTCCGACACGGCCCCCGTGAGAGAAGTGATACGAGATGGCGACAACGGTCTTCTCGTCGACTTCTTTTCCTCAGCGGCCGTGTCCGAACGGATCGGGGCGGTCTTACGCGACCGGGCGAGCTACACCGAACTCGGCCGCCGGGCTCGTCAAACCGTGTGTTCCGGTTTTGACCTCAATACCATCTGCCTGCCGCGCCACTTAGCGCTCATTGCACAATTGACGGGCATCGACGTGTCGTCCGCGCAGCGCTCTCCACAGCAGGGCGTGGCGTGAAGCCGCCCTCCCATCTCGCCTAAACGGTCACAAGCCGCGAATCAAGACACCTGCGGAGGCCTGCCCCAATGTCGTGTGACTCGCGGGCTCGTAAAGCCCATTCACAATGGGCGACTGGCCCCATTGGTAGCGGTCTTCGGCGTAACTTGCGTAGACGCTCACATCGCGATCGATGTTGTACGTCACGCGAATGCCGTACCCAACCCACTGACGTGCGCCCAGCGCAAACGTCTGATGCGGCGCAAAGGTCGCTGTCATCGTGGGGTGGATCAGACGTCCCGCCTCGGCCGACACAGAGAGCACCACGGGCCCCATGGCATGCTCGAAAGCCAAGCGGCCGGCCGCGTAAAAGGCGTTGTAGGTTTCATGATCCCCGTCGCTGGTCCGCCGTTCCCAATGTTCATCCCCGGCCATGATGCCAGGCACGATGGCCAGATTCGGAAGCGCCGAGAGCGCAAAGGCGTAATTCACCCACAGCCTCGCCTCGGTCCGATCGTTGCCCGTGTGTGACATCAGGGGCGTGTAGGTGGCCGTCTTGTAATCCTGCGTGAACCCCTGGTAAGCCGTGGTCCCTTCCGTATACGCGGCCACCGCGCCGTATCCAAGGTGATCGCCCTGATGCCGATAACCAAGGGCGCCCCCGCGCAGGATCCCGTGCTCGGAATCCGCAATGGGACCATACGGCGATGAAGAGCCGTTCGGGGCATATTCGCTGTAGTGCTCGAAGATTTGCCGATATGCGAGTTGCCAACCGCTGTCGCTGCGCCGAATCTGGCGAGACACCGGTACAAATGTCACGGCTTGTGCGCACGCGGCACCCCCGAGCACACCCAATACCAGGGCGATCGCGACATGTCTCGTGGTAGTGACCATCCACCCTCCCCCGTTTTTATCGAAACCGTGTCAGATACCCCAACATCCATGGCCAAGACAGTCACCGCCATGCCCATAACAGCGAAAGGCACAGTGCGCTTGAGGTGGTGAAGTGTCCCCGCCGTGGCGGCTGCGTGTCCCACCAATCCTTATCGCCAATCCTGATAAGGTATTGCGTGAGGGCGCGCCCCGGGGGCGTATGGTATTTAACGAGAGGGCATCCTCTAGAGACGCCTTCTGACCGTGCCACCCGAGGCGCTTTCCCAATTGGCGCCTTTACGCACGAGATTTTGCTGTTTATATTGACGCGGTTGCAACCTATAAAGTCTCCGTGTGCCTATCCTAACATATAGCCGACCTCGATGTTGTGTGGGCCACCCAGGGATCCGGGCGCTTGCATGCGCTGTCTCTTTCTGTGGTGTCTCTTGCCAGGAAGCGGCCGCACAAATAGTCCGGACGCTCTGGGGCCCACCCCTCGCTATCAGTTCCGGCCGACTGGGCGTGTGGAATCCCGCCATTGCCCGCGATGGCGCGGGCGATGTGACCGCCGCCTGGGTGCAAAAAACCGCCTTGTCAGTTGACGGGTTCGGCCTCGCCACCCTGCCTATAGGCGCAAATCGCTGGATGCCTGCGATAACCGTCGATGACAAGAACGGTGGCGGCTACCCGTCTCGACCGGCAATCGTCCGTACGCAAGGACGTATCATACTGGCGTGGAATTATCAGGGTACGCGCGCCGCTCACAACCGCCTCATCGCCGCAATCGTACGGCCCGGGCCACCGCTTGCAGGCACCCTGCGCATCCTGAGCCCTCTCGCCCAGAATTTCGCTTCGCACCCCCCTGCCATGATCCGGGACTCCGAAGGAGATACCTTTGTGGCGTGGGTACAGCAAGGCCGCGCCCAGTCTTCCCAGACCATTTTTGCGGCCATCCAACCCAAGGGAACAACCGATTGGCAGGGCCCATTTAGAGTGGCGAGGCCAGCGCGCACTATCTCGGGGGTCACCCTGGTCTCCGGCGCGAAAGGCCTTGTCTATGCGATCTGGCCGCAACGCTCCCGCAGATATGTGTCGATCAAGGCGGCCATCCTCCACCCTGACGGGACAAGGGATGCCCGGGCCGAGACCATCATGCGGACCCCGGCTTCGCACAGTCTTTTTCATGTCACAAGCGCGGTTGGATCAGACGGTCGCATCGTGGTCGCCTGGGGAACCTATGACCCCCGTTTCGGCCGTAATCTCATCATGGCGGCCCGACATGAAGAGAAAGCGGCCTCCTGGAGTCCGCCGGTCATCATCAGTTCCCGCAGGCAGGGCAATGCCCGCCATCCGGTCGCAGCCGCCAATATGGAAGGAACGATTTTGGTTGCCTGGCGACAGCACCGAGCCCGGGGTGGGGCCATAGACGCCGCCTTTCTGCCGTCAGGTCATCGTGCATGGCGCCGCCCGGAACAAGTCGTGGCGCCACGATCTGAAAAAGCGCGCCCCGGCCGGCCCGCGTTGACCACAGACAGCGCGGGAGATTTCATCATGGCGTGGCGACAGTTTATAGGTGGCCAGACCCGGATAGACGCGTCCGTCCGGCAAACGACGACAAAACGCTGGACACCACCGATCATGGTCAATGACCCCAGCATCGGCGAGAACACCGCTTTGCGCGACATCCCCTCCCTGCTGAAAAAACGGCTCATTGCTCTCTATGGAGCCCCGGCCGGACCCCGGGTGAGCAATCCGGTCCTCGGTGGCGACACCCGCGGGCCCGTCATCGCCGTGTGGTCGCAGGGCAACAGTCAATATACTGCCATCTATGCGAGCCGTTACCGGTAAGGACCATGCCAACACATGTCTTCCGCAACGTAGACCGCGCCGTCCCCCGGGGAGTTTTTTTGGCCACCTTGAGGTATTCAGGCGGTGTTTCTGATCGTGAGCGTGAAAGTTACCCCATCGCGGAATCCCGGGGAACTAATGACATGGACACCCCCTACCCTTACCCTAGCGGTGGTGCCCAATTGAGAGTACAGGTGAGTCAATCAGAAAGCCGGAGGAGTGACGATGAAGACGATGACACGAATCGGTCTTGATATTGCCAAACAGGTGCTGCAGGTCCACGGCGTCGATGAGCACGGGGTAGTAAGAATCCGTAAGACCCTGGCGCGCGCCCAGGTGCTGGAATTCTTCGCGCAGTTACCGCCGTGTACGGTCGGCATGGAGGCGTGCGCTGGCGCGCATTATTGGGGCCGCGAGCTCACCTGGCTCGGGCACACGGTCAAGCTCATGGCGGCGCAGTTCGTGACCCCCTACCGCAAGCGCGGCAAGAATGACGCAAACGATGCCGAGGCCATCTGCGAGGCTGTGGGTCGGCCCAACATGCCCTTCGTGGCGATCAAGACCGAGGAGCAGCAGGCGGTGCTGATGGTGCACCGGGCACGAAGCCTGGTGGTGGCGAACCGGACCGCCCAAGTGAACCAGATCCGGGGGCTCCTGGGGGAGTTTGGCCTGACCGTACCACAGGGTGTGGCCTCCTTGCGCACGCACCTCCCGCGCCTCCTGGAAGATGCCGAGAACGGGCTGCCGATGCTCGCCCACGAGGTGCTGGCCGGGCTACTGACGCAGCTCCACACCCTCGATCAGGACATCGCACAGTATGACGCCAAGATCCGCGCGCTTGCCCAGGCGAGCGAACCGGCGAGGCGGCTCATGCAGGTCGCGGCGATCGGACCTCAGACGGCCACGGCGCTGGTGGCGAGCATGGGCGATCCGCATGTATTCCAGAGTGGGCGCAATTACGCCGCCTCGCTGGGATTGATCCCCCGACAGCATTCGAGTGGCGGCAAGAACCGCCTGGGCGCGATCACCAAACAGAGGGATCGCTACCTGCGGACGCTCCTCGTGCATGGCGCGCGCGCCTACCTGCGCGTCGTCGACAAGAAGACCGATGCCAAAAGCGTCTGGGCGCGCCAACTCAAAGAGCGTCGACATGTGAACGTCGCGGCGGTTGCCTTGGCCGCCAAACATGCCCGTATTGCCTGGGCGATGCTGGCCCGGGGGACTGAGTATCGAACCGAGAGTGCTCCGGAGGCCGCGGCCTGACGCAGGCTGGCTACCGAAAGCGTTCACGGATCGTGTTGTTGCCATGGAGGTGCTACTCGCCAGGATTGCTAGAGCGTAGAAGCTGATGGAAGCAGGTCAGACCGCCGCGGGATAAGCCTGATAAACTGAACGGTGGATCCCACACCGAGCAACTTACGAGGCTCCTGCGAGCGAATGTCATCAGGGCCCGCGTCGACGGACGCATCAGAGGCCGGATATATTTATGCAGTCCGACCCTAATCCCAAAAGCCAATACGTGCTTGCAATGTAGGGGGTGTCCATATATTCAGTGTAAGATGCGCGCCGAACCCCACAATCCGATGACTGTGACACGGCAAGGCAAGACCACCAATCGTTTTGGTACCATTTTGGTACACCGAGTACCGAAAGTCGTGCCCATCTGAAGGAAAGACTTGGACAACTAAAGTCGTAATATGAAGGGGTTACGCTCTAAGGCATTGATTCCTATGGGGCGTTTGTGTGTATGGGGTTCAGGTGGTCGGAGGTTCAAATCCTCTCGCCCCGACCAACATCCCCTATATAATCAAGTAGTTCCAACACACTTTCCCGCAGCCTTCGGTTTCAACAAAACGAGTGCGGGACTTTTGCGGGACTCCACCCCGCAGACCCGATTGGCCGCCTCGATGAGCTGACTGAGTTCCGTCGCCGAATAGTGGTCGGTGATACGCGTCGATTTATGGCCGAGCAAGTCCTGGTTCACTTCCTTCGAGACACCACTCGTTCCGGTCCCGTCGTTGCCCTACCGGCCATCAGGGCCACGCACTGTTTTTACTGATACGCGTCGTTTTTGACCGTCCCGCCGATACTGCTACTGGGTCTAGGGCCGTCAGAGAAACGCCGCAACCAGAAACTTTGTCGCCCCACCTGTCCCATCGAGAGGCACCATGAGGTTGGCAGTGGCTAGTCTACGCGTTCACGGAAACGAGGAGGCGTTGGGGGCTTGGCGTACACATCGAAGCTTTAACGGGCTGGGGCTACACCTTGCGACCAGTTTCCGTAAGCCATGCAGCAGAGGCATGCTTCCAGTCCCCGAACTACGTATTGGGACTGGATACGCGGAAACTTCATTGCCGCCAAAGGCTGCAATCGCTCGCATCCGACAAACCAAAGCCCCTCGATAGGCCAAGATTCGCGCCTTGCGCGAATCCACTACCAGCGAATTCCCGAACTGACGGGTACCTTAAGCTGCTCCCCGGCCTTCAGCAAACCCCGGTCGAGCGTATAGACCCTCTTCGCTCCGTGGTTCGTGGCTATGGCGAGATGCAGCGCGTCTCCGGCACGAATCCCCGTATCCGCTGGAGTCAGAAGCTGCGCGGCCGTCACGAAATCGCCGACGCTCGGGGCGAGGAGGACAAACGACTGCACCAAGAGCTGCTCGAAGGTCTTGCGAATGGCCTCTGCCTGCACTTCGTCGAATTCACCCATGCGCACACGCCGCGACACAAGGCTTGCCAGCTCCACCCGGGTCCATTGGGACGTGGCCAGTTCGTCTTCGCCGTCGCGAAGGAACGCCTCCACGGCGTCGCTCGACTCCTCAGGCATGACCAGGGGCCACGAAACTCGTGTCGAGATAGAGCACTCAATAGCCTTCGTCGCGCAAAACGCGCAGGAGCTCCGCGCTTGAGGCCCGTGCTCGAGGAAGGCTTGCCCGAAAGGCCGCTAAAGACGGCAAGGGTTTGAGCGAGCCATGCGCCGACACCACACGCGCGACCGGCTTGCCGTGGCGTGTAATAACCACCTCCCCGCCCGCCTCGACCATGTTCAAGATTTCGCTCAATCGCGCCTTGGCCTCGACCAGACTGATGGTCTCCATTAAGAAAGCCTCACTGACCAGAGTAATGGTCATTATAATACACAGCGGGCCATGCCAACAGAAGAGACTAGTCATTAGTTCCACCGTCCACAAAGCAGTGTTTCCGTATGTTTCAATCAACTCGCCTGAAAACAGAGTTCCGGCTGCTGTCTACATCGGGGTGGTTTCGATCAGTTCGTAGGCCCGCTTTTGGGCGGCATTGGGAATAGTGAGAACCGGGAAGGTCGACCCCTCTCCGTTTGTATGCGGCACACGACAAGTATTACGCACCACGGTGGCCAGATCCGCGAGCAAGGTCTGGAAGCTGTGCCACTCCTGCCTTGATATAAAGACTCACGTCTCATGGTGAATGGTTAATAGTTTGCCAATGGCAATGACATTGTATAGTAGATGAGAACGCTTATGTCATAAGCGGGTTACTGAACCTCCGTCTGGACCGCGCAGGCGATGCATGAGCCGCTGGATGCGCTTGCGGTTCACAAGCACGCCGTCGCGCTCCAGCCGGTCCCTAAGGCGCCGCGAGCCCAGGAAGGGATGCTGGAGGTGGAGGGCATCGAGCCGCTTCATGAGCGCCAGATCGTCCTCGGAGACCACAGGTCTCCCCTGGTAATACACGCTCGAGCGGGGCACGCCAAGCCACGCGCATTGGCGTGCGATCGGCACCACCGGATTCTCGCGCTCGACCCGTTGGAGTCTCTCAGCCGTGGTCATTTGCCGAGCACTCGTGCGAAAAAATCGTTCTGGACCGTAAGCTCTCCAATCTTGGCCAGCAAGGCCTCGCGATCGCTGGTGGGTGTCGTCCCCGTGGGCTTGCCGAAAATGCTCGCCGCCTGGTCGATCAACTGCCGGCGCCACTGGGTCACCTGGTTCGGATGGACCTGGTGTTTGGCTGCGATCTCATGGACATCGTAGATGTATTGACCTGCCCGGCCTCAAGCGACGTGGATTAAGCTTGAGGTCGGGAAAACCACCATCAGCTCAGAGCCACAATTGAGGGGGCAGGTCATGGCGAAGTTTAGCAAGTACATAGGCTTGGATACACATAAGGACACGATAGCGGTGGCTATGGCCGAGGCCGGTCAGGGCAAGCCCCGCTATTATGGGGAGATCGCCAACACCCCGGAGGCGGTGGCCAAGCTCGTGAAGAAGTTGAGCCCGGCCGGTGAGGTGCTGTCGTTCTGCTACGAGGCCGGTCCCTGCGGCTACGGCATCCACCGGCAGTTGACCCATCTGGGTCACGACTGCGTGGTCGTCGCCCCCTCGCTCATCCCCGTAAAGCCCGGGGATCGGGTGAAGACCGATCGCCGGGATAGCGAATCGCTCGCCCGCTTGCATCGCGCCGGCGAGCTCACGGCGGTCTGGGTCCCAGGCCCCGAGCAAGAGGCGGTGCGCGACCTCACCCGCGCCCGGGAAGACACCAAGGCCCTCGAGCGGCAGGCCAAGCAGCGCCTATCGGCCTTTCTCCTGCGCCATGGTGGCTGCCCACTACGGCCTGAGTCCGGACAGGGCATTTCCCACGGCCTGCAAGGCCGGTTACGCGGTCGAGAGTTTTGGCCAAGACCTGAACTTGATGCTCGCGATTCCCGTCAGGCTGCGCGATACATGACAGGATGTTTTGGATGAGATTGCAGGGACGATATGAGGCCTGGAGAGCGGCCTCGATGAGAGAGCGATCACGTCGGGATCTCCGAGTTTGTCGGTGGAGCGTGATATACTGTTGCGCAGTTTTTAGGCTCCCTATACAGGATAAACCGTAAAGTGACGACAGACCGGCCGCAACCCTTTTTCGCAGGTCTCGACGAGGACATAAAGGTCATTCTTCTGGCCCAGGTCCGCAATCTGTGGACGCATGCGTCCACCGCCATTGAAGGGAACACGCTGACGCTCGGTGACACGGCTTTTGTCCTGGAAGAGGGTCTGACGATCGCCGGTAAGCCGCTGCGGGATCATCAGGAGGTCTACGGCCACGCTCGGGGTATCGAGGTCATTTATCGCCTACTGGAAGTCACTCAACTGCAGGACGCGGATATCTTTGCCTTGCATCGCGTTGTCCTTACCGAAGCCATTATGGATATCTATAAGCCGGTAGGGGCCTGGAAAAACGAAGCCAATTTCACGACACTGGTGGGGCCTGATGGTCGTCAGCATTGGCGCGAATTTCCGGAACCGGCGCACGTTCCGGCGCTGATGAGTCAGTGGCTCAATGCGTTCAATGTCTGGTATGGCCAACCTCTGACAACGGACACAGCGGCCAGCGCCTATGCCGATATGCATCTAGATTTCGTCACCATTCATCCCTTCTTTGACGGTAACGGGCGCATGGCCCGTCTACTCGCTAATCTGCCGGTCCTGCGCGCGGGCTTCCCACCCATTGTGGTGCCAGCCGAAGGTCGCCAGGAATACAAGAAGGCGATATCGGACTATCAACAGACCATTCCTGATCTTAAAAGCCTGTCTGATCTCAGGGCATTACCGCGAAACGCGGAACGGTCCCGTTTTCAAGATCTCTGCCGAAACTATTGGGAATCCACGATGGCGCTGGTCGCCGAGGCCCGGCAAGCGCAAGAGCGCAAGCGGGTGGTTTCCCGTCGAAACCCCGGCGCCCCGAAGTTCCAGGGCTAAGCCCGCACGGCTAAAATCAATAAAAACATTCCTGACATTTTTTGGACGGGATCAATTTGGTGTGCAAGCGCTTCAAGATGCTAAACTGATATGACGGGAATGGAGTGGTTGGAAGAATGATGGGTCGGCAGAAATCTATCTATTACACACATCTTTTGAAGGCCAACACGGCGTGATGGTGTAAATATTGCCGTGATGATTTAGCAGTTGCGGAGCTGTTTGCGGAAGTCGCGGGTGAGTTGGTAGATCCAGAGGCTTTTGATGGGCTGGTCGTGACGATGGAAGATATCGAGCTTGCCGCGGCCTTGTGTATCCCCCAGATATTGCCAATTGGCAGCTCGGTAGCAGGTGCCAGCGAAGCGTGGCTTTTCGACAAAGGTCTCCAGCAACACTGGGCGGTAACCGTAACGGGCCTGCCAGTCATCCGCGAGCCGGCGGCTAACGATGGCCAGAATGCGCGAGGCCAGATTCTTATGACGGATCCACGGCAAGATCAGAAAGCGCGCGTTATTGACGATGAGATATAGGTTGCGCTGTCTCCGCGCGGCACTCCAGCCGATAGAGGCATCGCGGGGGTGCGTCTTCCAGGCCGCAGCCCCAAAGCCCAAGAGCGCGATGATCGTGCCTTCGGCGCGCACGACATAGCGCAACTGCGCCCCTGGCAGGGGTTTATGACCCAGATAGCGGTAATGGGCGATATACGCGTTCCAGAGCTGCGAGTCGTGGCGCTGGACGACCACGTCGACTGCGAGTCGGGCAAGATCCACCACGGGTAAGATCACGGGTTCCCGCACGAGCGTGTCGATCAGAGGGTGCGCCCGATAGGAGACGGGCTTCGCGCACTGTGGCGGCGGGAGCGTGATGAGGCCGTCCTTCTCCATCCGGAGCAACGCCACGCAACAGCTCATGTCCTTTAGCCCCCCGTCGAGGCGCTGCCAGGCGAGGGATGCGCACACGTCCTGCGAGAGCCGATAGCGGGAGGGCGGCGGAGAGGTCGCGATCAGCGCGCGGATCCGGTCGATCTCGGCCAGGGTAAAATCCCGTCCACAGTAGCGCATCGGTCAGCCTGGCGGAACCCAACCCGCGACTTGCAAGGCAACCCGCATCTCCACTGATTCGTAGAGCCACATCCAGCCGCGCCAAAGCACGGTCACGCCGGGCTCCCCGTCGCCCTTGCGCCCGAGGTGGCCGCCCAGGCGGCCGAGCATGCGCACGGCCTCGCGGAGCGTCGGTGGGGGTCCTGGCGGAGGCAAAGCCTTCGTCACGCGCATGCATCAGGCGCACGCCGATGATGCTAAAGAGGGTCAAATAGCGTTTCAGGCGCAAGACCTCTTCGAGCAGCCAGTCCTCGACTTGGCAGCCCGATTTGAGCACTTTGTGCCAGGTCTCGATGCCCCAGCGCTTGCCGTACCAGCGCACCTTCTCGACAGCCGATGCGAAGTCATCGACCGGCAGGTTTGTTAACAATACCCAGCTGATCGCCTCACTGCCCGCAGGGGCCGCAGTCTCGGTGGCGCCGATTACCTGGTCGCGCGACCACCCACGGCCTGGGCCGGGATGTGGCCGGTTGGGGGCACGTGAAAGCATCTTGATTTTTTATGGCGCTCGTTTCGACTATGGCGGGCGTGCGGCACCATGTTAACGCCGGGGCCTTTCATTGCCCCGGCGGCTGGTCTAGTCTCGTGTGACAGATCCTTTCCTGCGCGAGAACCATTTAAGGCCCAGGCGCGAATGGATGCCGACGCAAGGGACCATGCGGTCGTAACGGGGCAAGGCCCGTCGGAACTTCGGGGATGCTGCCGGATGGCGGCGGACAGAGCCGTCTTTGGGGGCCGGCGTAACGCCCCGCCCCATTGCCATTACGATTAAGGAAGGCCCTTGGTCTCGAAAATGCCTCCCGCCGCGAGTCTCCCTTCGACATCCCCGGCGCCCGCGGCACAAGACCTTCTGGTGTCGCTCTGGAATCCGCAGGCGCTGCCCGATCCCCGCGGCCAACGCTGGCAGTTGGCGGGCGTCTTGCGCACCCAGGGGCCGTGCCGCGGCGCCTTTAGCTACCTGCGCGCCTATGATGGCCCCCCGCTCGACCCTTTGCACCTCGATTATCGCGCAAAGCCCCCCGGCGCTTTGTTTGCGCCGCAGCCCGGCCAGGAACTCTTCGGGGTCTTCCGGGACATCCTGCCCGGCTACTTCGGGTCGGTCCTGTGGGAGCGGTGTCGTCCCGCGTTGCAGGGCGCGGGTCCTCTGGCGCACTTGGCGGCCTTTGGTACCCGCAGCCAATCGGGGCTCCTGGTGCGCGCGCTCGCGGCCGTCGCCACCCCCGAACGCCTGCCGCGCTCGCTCGCGGCCCTTGAGACGATCGCCGCGCGCATCGAGGGGCTTTTGGCCGGTGACGATATCCTCGACGAGGCCCACGTCTATGCCCTGACCACGCTCGGCGGGGCGCGCCCCAAGGCCGCCGTGTGCTTAGACGGTATCCACTATGTCGCCAAATTCAATCGCCCAGACGATGTCTATACGAGCCTTGCGCGCGTCGAGCACGCCATGCTGCGCTGGGCGGCGGCCTCCGGCCTGTCAGTCGCGGAGAGCCGGGTCGTCACCCTCCCCCGATCAGGGGCCGATGTCTTGCTGGTGGCGCGTTATGATCGCCAGGGGGCCCATCGCGCCCATCGCTTAAGCCTGCGGACACTGACCGGCACCGATAATATTGGACGTTGGGATACCCATGCCGATGCGCGGGATGTCACGCGCATCCTGCAGGCCCTGGCCGCCCCCGAGACCGACCACGACGAATGGATCCGGCGCATCGCCTTTATGGCCGCCATGCACGACAGCGACAACCATTTCGGCAACGTGGAGATGCGGCTCGATGAAGAGAACCGCTGGCGGCTTGCGCCGGCCTACGACCTCGTGCCCGTCACCGGCAACCCCGCCTTCGCGACGCGTCTCTGCGGTTTTGTGAATCCGTACCAGGCGGTAAGCGTCCACCTGGCGCCTGCGATCGCCCGCTTCTGCATGCGTCCCTTGGCCCACGTCCAGGCGCTGGTATACGCCACATGGACGGCCATGGTGCATCAGGCCGATACGACGTTTCGTGAGGCGCGTATCGGGTCTGTCGATGCCAAACGGCTGTACGAGGGCCTTTCCCTCGCGCGCGTGGCGGCGCTGACGTCCCAGTTCCCGGCGGCGTAATCCCCCGAGGCGTCCTATCCAAGAGATTTGAGTATGGCGTGTAGAGATGGTAAGGAGCGGGGTTGTCAAGGATATTGGTCCTGACCGCGCGCATAATTCTGCGATTCTAGACGCGATACCAACCGCGGCCGAATCGGACCCGCGCTCTCGCTACGCGGGAGGCCTCAAGCCCTCGGGCCGTTAGGGCGGCTCCAGGCTCGCCCTCCCGGCCAAGGGGGATGGCCTAGCGCCCGACCTCGATAACCCACTTCGGATCAAAGGTGGCCACCGGCTCGACCCCAACATACCCACGAGGATTGGACACGACCCGTGTCTTGTGGCCGCACGCGTCTTTCACGGTGTAGTCGACCCGGACATGAGTATGCCCATGTACCCAAAGATCGGCGCGCACCACGAGGTCATCGAGGCAACTTGCATAGGCGGTATCCGTGACATCGTAGGGCGGCTCCTTCAGAAGACTTCGCGCCAAGGGGGCATGATGGGTGACCACCACGGTGGGGCCAAGCTTGCAGCCGGCCTCAGTCTTGTCGCTTTCTGCGCGCTCCGTGGGCAATGCCGCGTCCAAAAAGGCGGCGCTGCGCTCGTGCCAGGCCAGCGTGGTGCAGGGGCGGGCGCACACCCGCTCTGAGGGCCTGCGGCCGATTCGAATACGGGCGTAGTCGGTCATGAGCTCCCCTATGTTACGCATCATTGCGTCTTGGTGCAGCGCGCCATTCAAACCAAAGTCGGTCCAGAGGGTCGCGCCAAGAAATCGCACGCCGTCGATCACCACGGCCTCGTTTTCCAAAAGATGGACGGGGGTGCCCGCGACCTTGGCACGGGCCTTGTCCCACAAGGCCTCTACGGTCCGCTGCCCATAGAACTCGTGGTTGCCCATGACGTAGATCGTGGGGCGGTCACAGGACTTCAAGGCCCAATCCAGGCCCTGGAGCCCGACGCCGATATCCCCCGCCAAGATATGCACGTCGCAATCGATATCCCGGAGGCGGGGCCGCGACCAGTTGCCGAACTCCAGATGCACGTCGGACAGGATATGGAGCCTGAGAGGTTGCATGTCTCTTCCTTATAAGGATAAAGCGTTGCGCGGTCGAATACCGACTCGTACCGTGAAATGCCGCACCCTGCTTTGAGCAAGGACGTATGGTCACGTCCGCGTGGCTGCGGCGGGACATGGGTGGCCCCGGCCGCGGGGCTTGGGTTCGGGGCGCCACCGCGTCCGGACCCGTTCAGTGCCATAATATGGACGCGGTGCCGCCTCTGTCGCGGCGGTGTCGCGGGCCGCCCTCTTGCCGGCCGTCGGCCCCTGTGCCGCCTCGGCCCATCCTACCGTCCCCGCTCCAGATCCCGGTCGCCGACGCGGCGCACGACCCCCTCTTGATCCAGCAGTCCGCGCAGCCCCACCCCATAGGCGCGAAAGCCTAGACCCCGCCGGTCCCAGGCGCGGTAGTCCCGGCAGTCATGGTGATGCCCATGGAAAAGGCTCTTCACCCCCAAGGCCTGGGCGAGTTCATCAATGGCGGTAAAGCCATAGGGATGGCAGCTGGGGGCCTCGTGGGTCACAAGGATGTCCGCCGTTTCGTCCCAGAGCCTCTCATAATCCTCGGGATAGATCGTGGAGCGATGTTTTAAGATCTGCCCGGCGCGCGCGATGTCTTGAGGGCTGGGGGCGCCCTCGCGCCCGGCGCGCGCGCCGACGCCCCGCCCCCGGCGGGAGGTGCGCTCGGCCGCAACAAAGGCCGCGTGACTGACATAGGCGGGGGCACATAACGGATCCCACATCTGCCCCCGAAAAATCCCGCCCAATCCCGCGAGGCGCACACCGGCCACGGTGACCACCCGCCCGTGCAGGTTGCGCTCCGCAAGGCTCTCCAAATGCCGCCAATGATCCTCACGGTCGCTATCATGGTTGCCCGGGATAAACCACACCGCGGTTCCCTGCGCCTCCCAAGGGGCCGCGATGTCGGCGAGCGGTCGCGGGGCCTCGATATCGCCTAAGAGCACGAGCGCCTGGGGATGCCAGGCGGCCACCGCTGCCGAGAGGTGCTCAAACTGCCCATGGACATCGCCCGCAAAGAGAATCAAGGGCGACGCACCCTCGGTTGTCTCCGGCCTTTTTATCCGATCGTCGGTCATCTGCCGATCCTCTGACCCCTCTTAGCAAAAACCCGATCCGCCCCGAAGGACGGATCGGAGGTCCCGCGCCTCTGTTACCTAACCCGGCCTCTAAAGCCCAGACGCCCCGGCCGTCTGGGCGCGATACGCCACCCGGGCGCCGCCCACGGCTCCCCGCGGGCCTCGCGACCGGTGTGCGGTAGACGGACCTACTATACAAAGCCCATGCGCGGCCGCGTCTCAGGCCGCCCCATGGTCCCCACATCGGCCGGAGCCAACCGCCGCCTGCCGGCCAACACCGCTTGACCCACGGCGCGCCGCAATCGCCGTTTGAGCTCGCGCAGATCCATTGGTGCGGAGGCCAAGGCCTCCAAGGTCTCGCGGTCAATCGCCACTCGGGCCGCTTTCCGCAAAGGCCTGCAGAGATCGTCCGCCAGGCGCATGGCGATCGCGAGACGCTCGTCGCGCGTCGGGCTTGCCACCGCGATCTCCTGGACACGCGAGCGCAAGGGCGCCGGCACCCGTTCGATGTCGTTGGCGGTGAGGATCACGAGCAGCCGGCTTGCGTCACACGTAAGATCCATCGCCACATCCCGCAACCGCCGGGCGCTGTCTTCCTCCAGCAGGTCGAGGAGCGCGGGCACAATGGGGCTTTGCTGCTCTTGCCCGAGCTTGTCGACCTCGTCGATCAAGAGCACCGAGTTCGCGTAGCGGCTCCTCGCGAGCAGGCTAAAGACGCGTCCGGGGTTGGCGGTCGACCAGTGACGGCTTGTCCCCGTGACCTCAAAGGCCCCTTGGGCGGTCCCGGCCGAGATCTGCTCCCAGTCGACGCCCAAACGACCGGCCAGGCGGCTCGCAAAGAAGGTCTTGCCCACCCCGGGTGCCCCATAGAGCAGGAGGGGACTGAGGCGAAAGCCTGCCGCCGTCTGTCCGGCTTGCAGCGCCCACTCGGGGGCCAACGCCTCGATCACCGCCCCAAAATTGGGGAAGTCGCGGGTAAGGCTCGCCAGCAATCCGGGGAGTGTCCGGGGGCTCGGGCGGCGCACCTGGCGCATCCCGCCGTCGCGCGCGGCCATTTCAAGCGGTGGCAAAAGCCGCGCCTTGTCCTCGCGGCGCAGCTTGGAGACCTGGGCCATGGCCTCCTGGAGGGCCTCTTGCGCAAACACCGGCACGCGGTCGCGCTGGCGTCTCACGGTCGCGACCACCGGGGGTACCTGCGTCTCCGCGGCTGGGGGCCCGAGGGGTTCCCCGGTAAAGGGATCACACGGCTCTTCCTCATCGTCCCGGGCGCGCTGGGACGCGATCTCGGCGGCCACGGGCTTTGGCACGATCAGCGGGCTTTTATCGTAATCATAAAAGGCAAAGCCGTCCGGAAGCGGATAGGTGCGGGCGGGTCTTTTCATCACACAGTCCTTCCCAAAGTGGGGAGGGGACGCCCCATCTCAGCCCGGGACCCCAATAAAAAACCCCGCAGACTGTCCATCAGGCGGGGTTTAGGAGAAGGCGATCTCTAAGCGTCTCTCAATAACGGTGCCCTGTGCCCCCCGCAAACGCGCACAGACCGGCTACCAGCCACCACGTCCCGTGGTTCGCCGGTTCGGCATTCCTGTGGATGTTGAGATCAGATCGCATGCCCTGGTATTCCAACCACATAAAATTAATAAGGCGCGCATCCTAGCACTGGGATTTGGGAAGCGCAAGGGTTTTGCCGCCTCCCTTTTGCCGTCTCCAAGCGGCGAAGATGGCCCCGGCGCGATAGGCCCTGGTAGTAATGCCTGCAGTAGCGTTCGCTATTTGACATCCTCCCCTCCCTCAACCTCATGGTCGCCACTTACGCGGAATGGGCCATACGGCCTGCAATGAGGCCGGGGATTCCTACGGCGCCAAGGGGCGGCATTGAGCTGCCCCTAAGTCGCTTCGGCGGGTTCCTGCTGCTGGCGGCATGACTGCACCGCTCACTTCACAGGCGATTCGGGCTGTGGTGTCCCACCCGGCGGAAGCGTCCGCCGTGTCCTGCCCTTCGTCCCGCAGCATGTGCATCCCGCGGGAAAGGATGTTGATCGCGCCGACGAGATCGGCGTTGTCCGCGAAACCGCACTCCACGCAGGCAAATCGGGCTTGCGTCTTGCGATTGTCGGCGCTGATGTGGCCACAGCACGGGCACGTCCGGCTGGTGTAGTGCGGCGGCACGGCGACGAGCCAGCCGCCGTTCCACGCCAGCTTGTAGTCCAGTGGGCGGCGGAACTCGAACCCGCCCGGGTCGAGGATGGACTTGTTCAGGCCGGACTTGGCCCGGACGGTTCTTCCCGGTTTCTCGGTTGTGCCGGCCGCCGATTGGGACATATTCCGCACCGGCAGGTCCTCGAGACATACGATCGCGTGGTTTTGGCTGACATGGCCGGCCGCATGGCCGGTCGCAGTCGTGGTCTTGTGCAGGAAGTCGCGGCGGGTAGCACCGATCCGGGTATGGATGCGCTGGACGCGGGCCCTCGCCTTCTTCCCGTTGTGGCCGAACTTCTGTTTGCGGCTCATGGACTGCTGGGCCTTGCGAAACCGGTCCTGGTGCCGCTTGAAACCGTTGAGCGGGGCCACGAACGTGCCGTCCGAGAGCGTGGCGAAGCGCATGATCCCCCTGTCGATGCCGACCATGCTGGAGGCAGGGGGGACGGGTTCGGCCACATGGCGCTCGGTCTGGATGCTGATGAACCACTTGCCACCGCTCAGGGACACGGTGACATTCTTCACCGTGCCCAGCACCTCCCGGCTGTTGCGATAACGCAACCACCCGAGTTTGGGCAGAAAGATGCGACCGTTCCCTTGATCGAGCTTGACCCCTTGCGGATAGCGAAAGCGGTCGGACCGACCTTTCAATATGTGCCCCAAAGATCTCATGCCAATCCTTGAGATTGGTCAGAAACTCGTCCGCCGTATGATCGGCGCGCAAAAATAGCTCAGGATTGGCGTACAGTTCGTAAAGGGCGCGGATATCGTGCCCCTCCTTTCGTTGCTCCCTTTCGGTGTTCTGGTCCAAGGCGATCGCCCGCGCGTCCTCGGGATCGAACTTCGTGCCCTCGATGTAGTTCGAGAAATAAGACTCATAGAAGGCAGCGTTCAAGAAACGCCTGTCACCGACAGTCGGCCGCCCCGGAAAATCCGGGAGTCCGTCGTCCCGCAAGGACTCGTTACCGTGTATGCCGCGTATCAGCTGTCGCGCCAGATCCTCGAAGCGTGCCACGCGCCGTTGATCGGTGTTGGGGATCAAAAAGAGGGTGTTCGTCGCCAGGTCTTGCCGGCGGCGTTGCAGCAGGCGATCCGCCTTAGCCGCCTCACGATGCCAATGGGGGGCCACGGAAACCCCTAAGACGATGTTCTCTTGCAGGTGATCCACATCCTTGGGGGTCGATAGGCGATCGGCCAGGAACGTCTTGAGGTCGGATGCTGGCACAGTGATGGACTGGCCGAGGGCGCGCATGACCCGGCGCGGCTCCAGGTTTTCCAGGATGGCCCGCCACAGGCCCGACACATGGATCGTGCCATCCATCTGGCCGAGGGTCTTTCCGACCCCCAGGTCGCAGTCGTAAGGCGTGGGGCCGGACCCGGGTGTGACCACCACATGCACGCCTGGCAGGGAAATCAGATAGTTCTGGGTAATGGTGGGGTCGGTCAGTGTCACCAACCCTTCCTCGGCCCCGAAGTCATCACGCAAGGCGCCGCGATGGGAAATGACTGCGCCGGGGCGCAGGACGGCCAGGATCAGAACGAGGTTCTGCCGGACCTGCCACGCCGGATCCGTCTCGAGGTCGGTTGAATAAACACCCTTAGCCAGCCGAAGGAGGCGGCCCGCGCGGACCCAGTTCTCGATCCGGCGATGATTGGTGGCGTTACGGAACAGGATCATGGCGCCCCCTTGGTGTGCGGGTTTTCCATCCAAACGCCTCATTCTAAATGGCGGGCGGACCTTCCTGCGGCCGCTGAATCCCGCGTATGCCGTGCAGCAGGTGGCGGACCTCAAAGCCTATGGGGTCCTGCGTCGGCTGGTGGTGACGCGGGACTTTCGCCGTTGACATCCTCCTTGCGCCGGCATTGACGAACAAGGCGGGCGCTGTTTTAAGAACTGTTACTAATAGATACGAGGCGTGCCATGCCGACCAGCATCGCCCTAGGCAGCCACTTCGAGACCTTTATCCGCGAGCAACTGCAAAGTGGCCGCTTCAATAATGCCAGCGAAGTCGTGCGCGCCGGCTTGCGCCTGCTGGAAGAGCGCGAACTACGCCATCAGACTGAGTTGCACGCCCTGCGCGCCGACATCGCGGCTGGTAAGGCCAGTGGCACACCTAAGCCCGCTGACGAGGTGTTCGCACGGCTTGAGGCCAAGTACCGCGCCCAGGCTGATGACCAGCCGCGTTGACACGCCTGACCTTTACCGCACTCGCCGAGCAGGACCTAGAGATCATCGGCGATTACATTGCCGCCGACAATCCCGTGCGAGCCGGCAGCTTCATTCGAGAGTTGCGCCTTCAACGCTAACGAATCACAGCCAACCCGCCCGGCTACCGCCTACGACCAGAGCTCGGGGATGACATCCGCTCCTGCGCTCACGGCCACTACGTGATCTTCTTTGTGGCAACACGGGAGGACGTCACTATCATCCGCATCCTCCATGGTGCCTGAGATATTCCCACGATCCTGACGCCCAGCGACCGTGACAATGAACCAGCGAGCGACTAATGGTGTGCTGAGGGGCTGGCAGTGGTGCGGGTTTTCGGGTGTTAGGACCAGACGTTCACCGAAAGGAGTATTGGTCCAAATTTTGTCCACTTGGTCCATCCGCCAACACCCACAAACGCCGCCCCATGCCGATTTATGCCGTTATTTTTAAAAGTATTTCTCTATAACCTGCTATTCTGAAAATGACTTTTATCTGAATGGGGCTCAGGTGGTCGGAGGTTCAAATCCTCTCGCCAAGACAAAATTTCCCCAGCACATCAAGAAGTTATAGACACTTTTTTCCGAGACGTCGGCTTCACAAAACCGAGCGCGGGACTTTTACGGGACTTTCCCCGCAGGCCGGATTGGCCGCCTCGATGAGCTGGCTCAGTTCCGCCGCCGAGTAGTGGTCGGTGATGCGCCGCGACTTGTGGCCGAGCAAATCCTGCCGGTCCTCGAAGCTCACCAAGAACTGAGGGCAAGCCATCATGGGACGGCGATGTCACGATCGAGACAGGCCATGATCTCCGCGAGCGGCATGGTCCCGAAGGCGAGATGCCAGAAGGCGTATGGGTCGGGGGTTCGCCCCCACCCCGGGAAGCGATTGCGCAGGACGAAGGCGAATTCTCTCAAGCCACGTCCACCATCTCGTGACGGTGTGGCGGCCGATGCGCGCCCTATGCGCGGCTGCATTGTGCGCACACCCCGAGAGCACCCACACCAGCACCGCGCCGTGCACCGACCAGTTAACCCAGCGTCGGGGCGCAATGCCAAGTGGCAGGCGCGGGGTCCGGAAGGTACTCTCGTCTTCGGTGGGACGACGCACATCGAATCGCAGTCCATGAGATTCATAGCGGTAGCGCCCCTTACGATAGGCTAAATCCAGCGAATCTCCGTCAAGAGCCCCCTCCCCTCGAACGCACCGCGGTCACAGGCCCCTTCATCGACTCGGATCCAAAAGCGTATGGCCTCTATCACACATAAGTTGGATATCAACCCATAAGTAAATGCCGGCCGGAATGTGTTTTTGCGCAGGCATCGCAGGCTATGCCTGTAGCCAGTTCTCCACCTTCAGCTCTGGCACCCGGGAGAATTCTCGGACATTGGCGGTTACAACGGTAAGGCCCCTTGCGAGAGCGTGTGCAGCAATCAGTTCTTCCTCCGTTTCCATACCGGCCTCCTCCGGCGCCCTGTTGCGAGCCCCTACAGTCTAATCCGCTGCGCTGCCGGCACAATCGCGAAGCCCCTGTGAGCGCCATCAGTCGCTCGATCAGCACGGCCTTGCCACTACGCCTCGTCCAGCACGAACTGTCGACGACCCGCCAGCGTTTCGGCTGCCGCGGTCACACCTGCGTCGAGCCGGAACTCTCTGGCATTCTTGTCGCAGGCGCGCACCGCCTCCTGCGGCAGCGGCTTGACCGGCGCGCTTGCACACGCGTCTCAGGATGGAGGGCATGTTTCTGGCGCGCGCAGACTCCCTCTGCGTTCAAAGACCCAGACTCGCGGACTCGGAATCGGCGGCGGGGCACGCAGCTCAAAACAGTGGCGCATGCGCACGACACTGTACAGTCGCCTTCCGGCGCCCGGGGCACGCCACGACTTGCTAGCTTTGATAGCTGGCGGTACCGGCCGATGGTGGGTTCATAGCGGAGCCGGCCTGAATCGTATCCTCGCGGTCAAATACTTCGCCGATCCGGGAGCCCCCGACTCACATGATCCCCACTTCTCGAACCGCCTAGTGCGGACCCGCATGCCGAGCGGTGCAGTAGGGATGCCGCCTCGCGCGGCCTCTTCCATCGATCAATCCGGCAATACCCACTCGAGCGTCTTTATGGGACGGAAAACCGTTGTATGGCCACTCCTTGCACTAAACACACGACATAAAACGGCTTCCTAATGGAACAGATCCCGTACCTTGCTCAGAAAAGAATGCGAGCGCATCTGCTTTAAGGTCGTCGTCCATTTGTTTTCCGCGAGGACCTTCCGTTCGAAATCCTTTTCCTCTTTTTTCATGAGTTCCAGAACCCTGGTGTCTTCGTCATCCTCAAGCCAGTATCCATGCTGTTGCTCGCAAAACTCCATCTCCAATTCAAAAAGCCGATACTGAAACCTCTTGAGCGGTCCGCTACACTCCGGGCATTTGGCACTTGTGGGCGTGGAACTGAAAACTATGGTCCCCTTCGCATCGTCACCGAAATCAAAGGCTTCGTCTTCCAACTGATTGAGGTCCTGGCGCTCGAACCACATTCCCTTGCAGGATGGGCAGGCATTGACAGGGATCTTGTGGCGAACTGTTGGTACTAGGTCGGAATTACATTTAGGACATTTCATGTCACCTCCGCGTCATCGCGATTCCCCCATCAACCGGCCGGCGAGGAATCTCGAAACGCTACCGGAATGGGGGTGTTTTAGGCGTCAAACACTGGCCGAGTCATGTGACAGACCGTTCGCTTGCGGCCCTCCGCCGCCCCTGAATACCGCCGCGTTCAAGGTAAGGGCCCGGCGACGAATATCGGTCTGCGGACCCTGTCTACTGTAGCGATGTCGCCGCCCTTTGGCCAGCGCCGTGCAGGCAAAAACAAGCACTCCCCCTTGATGTACCAGAAAACCGGCCATGCCATGCCCTCATCACGGGGAAATCGACCCCTTTGAGACGCGCGCGATCTTGAGCGCCAAAAGCGCTAGCCCCGCGCCACCTAGGATGGTGCCGACCCGTTGTAATTGCGGGCTCTCTACACTGCGCCACTCCAGTTTGTACCAAAGTACTGACGCGCCCAGACCGAAAAGAACAGGCCGGCGCCGGTCAGAACCGCGTCAATCACAAACGGCCATGCCGCGACCGGCAGAAAACGCGCCTGAAGCGCAGGAACCGGTAGGGGTAGGTTGGGAACTGAAAGGAGCAGTCCAGCGAGTGCCAGCGGCACGATATATGACAGCCGCGACGGTAGCGATTCGTGCCACACAGTCCGCTTAACATTGCGCGACGAGGCCCGCCAATACACCGCCCAGCCAAACCACATAACGGGGACGAGATAGCGGTATACGGCGATGGCGGACATAAGCGGGCTTCCTGAGAGCCAACGGCTCACATCACGCGCCGCCGAAGGCGCTCGCGTACGCGGAACTATTCGGTTACAGCGGCTTCTCATAAGGATAAACGCGCAACACACCACAACGCGACTTCTCGGCACCGGCGGGTATATAACCCAGCGCCTCGTAGAACTTACGCGCGAGCAGCGTGCTTTCTAGCCGCAGCTTCGGCAAGCCCAGGGATCGTGCATGGCCTTCAAGGGCCGAGTGGATGCCGCGCCCAAGACCCCGATGCTGATAGCCGGGGGATATGTACAACAGTCGTACCTCGCCGCTGCCATGAAGGAGTCCTATTCCCTTCACGACCCCTTCGCTTTCCGCGACCACGCAGAAGTTTTCAGACTCGGCGATCCACGACTCGAATAATTCTGGCCTCTTGTTTGCGAGCCATCGATCCAGCGTAGCCCTATCGTTCCGATGATCGGCCGCGCACAACACTATGATTGATTGACGCACGACTTCGACGGCGGGTATCGCGTCTTGAGCGGTAGCGGGACGAACCCTCTCGATCCCGTGCAACCTAATGTCCTCATTCATGCGTCATGTTTTTGCGGTGTCCTTGGGTAACAGGTCATCGTCGATCTTCTTGGCCCGGATCGCAGCCGGGCGGGTATTGACTCGGGACCAGTAATGTTCAAGGCCTGAACGCCTTTCGATCGTGCCAAATTGCATACCAAATCCCACATGTGCACCCACATAGACATCGGCAGCCGAAAAGTTGTCGCCGAGCAGGTATTCGCCCTGCTCGACCGCGTCTTCGAGCACGTCGATCACGGCCCCATACGTGCCGTAACCCATCATCTTCTCACGTTCCGGTGGCACGACGAAGCCCATCATGGGCAACAGACTGAGAACCAATATAATCTGATGGTACAACGGACTTTCCTTTACAAAGTCTCCCGATCGCATACTCACATCCTTGGTTATGCCTGTCTCCGGCACATAGGGACATGCAACTGGATATCCCGCTTTCTTCGCTTGTCTCGAACGGGTGCCTCTCCATGGATTCCAAGCCATGTTTAAACACCCCCTCTTCTTTTGGATCCCTATCGATATGGCTGTACTTAAAATGACTCTCCCGGTTTCTGTGTGGGTCGGGCTAGTCTTGCCTAATCCTCATCCTGTGCGGGGGGGTATCGTGCCTCTTTCAACTGGAACCTTGATCAATGTGCGATACCGAACTCTACCCAACACTTCCGGGCCTGACGAGGCCTTGAGAGGTGACAGCCGTGGACATCACACAGCCCTCGGCGGATCGCTCGCTTAGGAAGATTGCCATAAGCGTGCAGCTCAGAGCCGATAGTCCGCAGACCTGTCCCGCGTGCAGACAGACCGCCTCGCGCTACGATTCCCGCCCACGGTGACCCGGGCAAGACCAGGGAATCAGTGGACCCCGCCGATCATCCTGAAGAGACATGCGACGTTATCCCACGGCGGATTTCTTGTGTGATAATCATTATGGGCCACGCCCGCAAGCCGCGCTGCCTCCCTGGCCGCGCCCGCATCATTTCAACCCCCATCGTTCGCTATGTAGTGACTGAGCGGACTGTGATGGGCCCCCGCGTAACGGCGTAGATACCCCATCACCCGTTCGTAGGCGCGTCGCCCCTTGGCGGCGATCCATTCCTGACGCATCTGCTCGGGGCCTGGGACCTTGAGGAGGCTTGTCGTCGTGTAGCTTCGAGCGGCATCAGGCGGGGCCAAGGACGCCCCATGGGGGTTGGTGTGGATCTTTAGCCACTGGGCTGTCAGGGAATGTCCCGTGGCCCCGGCCTCACGGCGCAGCAGGGTGTGATCGGGGCAGGTGCCGGCATTGAAGGTCACCGGGACCTTCATGGGGGCCACCGGGACTGGCGCGAAGTCCGGATGGTCGGCCCACAGGCCGGACAGCACGGTGGCGTTCGCGTCCCACTGCGACAGCGGTGGCAGACCCAGAATGGCCTCAATGGTCTTTACGATATTGACCTGTGAGTAGGCGGCCGTCTCAAGATGGTCGCGTTTAACCCATGGCCCTACGGCCAGCGCGAATGTGCGATGGGCATCGATGTGGTCGGCGCCCGATTGGGCATCATCCTCCGTGAGAAACACCACCATGTGCTTCCATTGTGCGGTGGTGGACAGGTAATGGATGAGCTCTGCGGTGCCCCGGTCGTTATTGGCGACGTAGTAATCGGGGCTGTAGTAGCAGGGCTTGCGGCCGGCGGTATGGTCGTCAGGTAGCCAGATATAGAGGAACCGAGGGAACAGGCGGCCGGGGTGACTCTTCAACCAGCTGATGGCAAGCTGCGCACGGGCAGTATCGAGAATCATGCGGTCCCAGCCGGGGAAATCCGTGGCGAGATGCCGGCGCATGGCGGCCGATATGGCCCCGATCTTGGAGCGTGAAACGAACTCGCCGAAGTCCTCGAAGGAGACGTGGTGCGCGAGGAGATCGTTGAAGAGATAGAGTCGGCCGGGATAGCTGATCCAGGGGTTGGACCAGCGCCCAAGCGCCGAAAGGTTCGCATAAATGGCATAGGGGTTGTGAGTGCCCGGCCTGCCAGGGGTGAGCGGCTGAGTCCAGCCGGGGTTGCCGATGAGGCCGCGCTGCGAATAGTACTCGGGCCATGTGCGCTGCACAAAGTCCGAGTCAGAGGCGCCGGTGGTCCATTGATGGCCTTGGGCGGTCACCTCGCCGTCGGCCAGGAAATCCACGAACAGCGTGCTCGTGGCCGCCAGATGATAGAGGTTGGGCAGCTCCCGCGGCCCATAGAGGTCCAGATGCGGGTCGGCCCAGTGGCCAGCGGCACGGTATCGGCCGAAATCCTCGTCGAAGGTCTTGTTCTCACGCAGGATGAAGACCACGTAGTGAATGTGTCGGCGGAGCCAGGCCGCGGTGCGCACGTCATGGGCGTGACGGGCGGCGCGTTGCACGCCGGAGAATCCATCATTCTGGAGGCTCATGACAGTCCAGCGGGCGAGCTTGGCCGACAGATCGGTCAATGGGATCTTCTGTACCAGACCTGTCATCATATCGCCCACCCACTGGTAGTGGATGTCGGGCCCGCTCCCTAGACCCTTGGCGGCGACGACATAAAGGGCGCCTCCATGGATCGCCAGGGCGCTCGGATACCAGCCGGTAGGGATGAGCCCGAGGGGCTGCCCGGTGGCGAGATCGAAGACCGCCACGTCGTTGTTGCCGGCATTGGCGACGAATAACCGACCGTCGGCGATGGCCAAGCCATCCGGATAACTGCCCGGCGGGGCGTCGGGATAGGGCTGATCATCCAGTATCCGGACGGTGTTTAGACTCCCGGTATCGATCTCAACGATCCGGTCGACATCGGCATCGGCCACCAGGACGTCCGGGGTGCCGGGAACGGCCGCCAGCGCGGTGGGGTGGACACCCGCGCCGGTGCTATCGGCCCGTTCCTTGGGGCCCGTAGCGATTTGGCCCAGCGTCCGGAAAGGGGCACGGTCGATCACCGTCACGCCGTTGCCACCCCAATCGCTCACCACCAGCCGCCGCCCGCCATCGGCAAGTACCACAGCGAATGGGTACGAGCCCGCAGGGGCATATTGGGCGTGACCGCTAGCAATGTCGATGCGCGCGAGACTATTGGATAACAGACCAGCCACATAGAGGTGTCGACCAGCTGGTCCCACCACGACCGAGTCCGGATAGAAGAGATGGTGAGCATCCTGGTTGCCTTGATACTGATAGGGGTACTGGTGGGCAGGAAAGAGCTGCCAGCGCAGGGTGTAGCGACGCACAACCTGAAGCCGGCCGCGTACGCGGCGCATGGCCAGCACGGTGTCCGATGCCCCGCCGGCAGCATACAGGATGTTGTCGGGGCCCACCGCCAGACCCTGGAACAGATCACCATGAGCGATAATCGTGGTGGCCAGCGGCGGATGAGCAGCCTGCGCGTGCAGGGTCCGACGCGCGTCGGCGGCGAGCTGCGCAGCGCTCGCCTTGGGACGATAGGCGACGCCCGCGGCCGCGGGGTGGTGGGGTGTTTCGCTGATCCCCAGACCATTGGGCAGGGCAATGGTCGTGGGTTTGCCGGGGGCCTTGCCGCGGTAGACGGCCAACAAGGCATAACGCTCTAGATCCGATTCATAGAGCCCTATGGTCTGCGACGGGGTGGCGCCGTTGGCCAGGACTGCCACCCCGTGCTTGAAGGGCACCACCGCCGTGGGAAAATCGGGCGTGCCATTGATCGTCCCGACCAGGTCTAGCCGGCGGCCAGTGGGCAAGATATGGATATAGCGGTCACGATTTTTGGCGTCGATGGTGACGGCATGTAGGACGGTTGGGCCGCGTTGACCGCGTGACACATGGCCATGGGCAGGATAAGACAGCGCGGCCATGACCGCAAAGGCCGCGACCGCGGCCAGGATCAGCAAGTTTCGGAGAGTGCGAACGGTCATGAGATCGAGGCCCTGGTAGTGATTTAGAAACGTGCGCTCAGGTTGGCGTAGATCGCACGCGGGGCCGCGGGCACGGCTAGTACCGCGCCGGCACTTGTGGGCCCAAGTTCCCCGCCACTGCTGATGTACTCCATGGCGTTGTAGCGACGATCCAATAGGTTGCTCACCAACAGGCTTACGCGCACGTCCTTCAGTCCATGGGTGGCATCGCTTAGGACGGCGATACGGGCGCTTAGGCGCAGGTTGACGACATTGTAGGCACCCTGGGTGGTGGTCGTCGGCAGGTTGGTGAGATTCGAGAACAGGTACTGCTGGCCATTGTAGCTATCCCATAGGCGTGCCGAAAACGTCGTGTGAACGGCATACCAGCGATATCCGGCGCCGACCGTGAACAGCCACGTGGGGATATTGGGAATCGAAGCGCCCAGCACGGTGGTACCACCGGTGACGTAATGGGGGTAGTAGGCATGTTCCGCGGTGGCGCTGGCAAGGCCCTGCCAACCGAGCTCGCGCCCATAGTGCAGGTCGAGGTTCGCGCCGTTATACACGGCACTGACGTCGGCATTCTTGGTGATCGCAAGCGAAGGCAAAAAGGTCGACAAAACGGCGTTACTGAGCGCGATATGGAAAGCGCTCAACTGACCACGCAGGGGCCCCCGGTCGAGCTTCAGTCCACCGATGTCACTATTCACGCGCGTAGGCGCGCTCGGTGGCACCGTGGGGTACGCCTGATAGTTGCCATATGCCGAGGCTGGGGCCGTCTGATAGTTCTGTGCCCATGTGAAGAAGGCGTGCAGGCTGGGGTTGAGGCGATAATTCACACCCAGGCTCGGCGCAAGCTTGGTATACGAATTGTCGTTATTACGCGCGGCGTCATAGATCACTATCGGCGAGGCGCCGGGAGGTATGCCACCGACGCTGTTATTGGCGAATTGCACGCGATAATTCATGAGACTCACACCAGGAGTGATGCGCAAAGCCGGCAATGGCCGCAAGGTGTCCTGGGCGAACGCCACAGCCCCATCCCAGTAATCGTAGTAATCGGCCACAAACAGCGGGAGGCTGGCGGAGCTCTGGAAGATAGCCGGGTTGTAGCCGTAATACAGGCTGTGGAAGCGTTCGTGCATGTAATAGCCACCGACCGTTAGGTCGTTCCAGGCATTCCTCCAGTGCAGGGCGATGCGGTCGCCCAGGGTGTGGGTAGCGCCTGTGTAATATTCGCTGTTGATGCCGGTGTAATCGGGGTAGTAAAAGCGCTGCCGGTTGTGATGACGATAGCCGGCGCGATACCAAAAGACGTTACTGAGTCGCCAGGCGCCCCCCAGATCGAAGCGCTGGCGGCCATAGAGGAGCCACATGTGCGCGAAGTCGTTCTTGGAGTATAGGCTTTGGGGAATGGTGTAATAAAAGCCGCTGGTGTCCTGGCTGTAGGCGGTCCCCGGGACACCGTAGCCATTGACGGACACGCCCGGGATGGGGGCTACCGGGATGTAATCGGGACGATACTCATTTACCCGCGAATAGTAGGCGCCAAAGCTCGCACTACCGCCCCGAAACGCCCGACGCAGCTTCATAAACGCCGCTGTGCCGTTGCTTGGCCCCGTATAAAGCCCTTCGCGGAACCCATCGGAGTGGGTGTAGCCCGCGCCCACCACCGTCGACCATCCCCCGAAATCCCCCGAGTCCGCCTGGGCGAACGCGTGGTAGGTGCCAAAGCTCCCGCCACCCACACTCACCCGCCCGCCGCTTCCGTGCGTGGGTTCGATGGGATGGAGATCCACGGTCCCACCCATGCTGTCATACCAGCGGCTCGCCGGGTTGCCGGGACCTTGTACAGCCGTGACCCCTTGGAAGATCTCGGCGATGGGCACCTCAGCGCTCTCCCATCCATCCCATTGCGCTAGCGGATTATTCATGGGAATGCCGTCAAACAGAACGGCGATGCCATTCTTCTCGGGATTGCCGCCCGATAGCGCCCAGCCGACCTGAATACCGTTAATGCGGATCTGATAGCGGGAGGCGCCGTTGCCCGAACCATAGCCTCGGATCTGCACGCCGGGGGCCGCGGCGAGCGCGTGCACGATACTGCCCCCGGGCGGGACCCGGGTCTCGATCTGTGCCCGATCGACAATGGTCTTGGCCGTACTTGATGTAAACTGCCTTTTGCGGGCCGAATGGGGTGCACGCCGACCGGATGCAGCATTGACCTCACCGACGTTCACAGATCCTTGCGCACCCGGTATGGCGGGTGCATGATCGCCGGTCGTGTCACGGCGGCGTGAGACGAGTAGCGCGCCCGGCGCGGTTACCACGGAAGACACGTGGTTCGCATAAAGGGATTGTGAGTTACCTCTCTTGCCTCCTGCTACTCCCGGCAGGCCGTCATCCTGACTGCCGACGCTCTGCACACCAGGCTTGCCGGTGACCGATAGCGCGGCGTGCGCCAAGACGGGGTCGCTGATGATGCCGGCAAGAAACAGGGCGCGCATAACGTGGTAACGATAGAAATCGGTGTTCACGACTCCCTCCCTTATACGGAATCATGTAACGACACCGGACCAAGGATGGAACGCGAATATTACGTGACTATTGCATATTCCTAAACGCGACCGGAACACAGAAAGTATCGTGTGATACGGATCCCATGATCCGAACCTTTATCTCTACACAATATCCCTGTCATCTCGCCGCCGCTTGTTCGTGAATTCGACCTTATCGCGTCATGCCCATGGACGTTATCGCCCCGCCGATTCGTCCGCCTGCTCTGGCGACACTCAAGAAAAGCTTTTCAGTGCCCGTGCCCGCGCTGACCCGATTAATGATGGTGCGCCTTAGTACTCGGACAAACGGACGAGGCCTCGCTGCGCGCCCTATATTCAAGCGTTATGATCCCAAGAAACCTCTCCGTAGGGGGCACATCAAAAGCCGTTCCGACCCACGACATTGTCGCGGTTCAGGGCCCCACCCTGTAATCCGGGTACTGTGCAAACCGAGTAACCCATATGCCAGGCACTCAGGGCAAGCCATCATTCCTGTACTGCCACCGTCCACATCCGCTTCAATGGCAATTCGGCCTTCCAGTCTTCATCAAGGTGGTCATAATGAGCAAACAGTTGTTCCAGCAGATCCTTTTGCGTCCACAGCCGCACCCAGAAGAAGCTTTCCGCAAGTTCTTTTTGCGCGTTGCTTTTGAAGCCGCCCCACGAGACGAACAACCCTTCACCTGCGCCAAACTTGGAGACCGCCCCTAACAGCTTATCCACGCTCGGGCGGTCGATAGGCCCACCCTCCGATTTCACTTCCACGCACAAACGCGGCAAACCAAAACCCAGCGGCCCCGAACCGGCCAGAATATCGACGCCCCCATCCCCCTTCTGGGTTCTGGTACGTGATGTACCCCTGCGCCTTGAGGATCGCTTCCACTAAGCGGATGAGACCATGCCCCTTGAAACGCGACGCGATAAGCGGTGCAATCTGGTCATGGGCCAGTTCTTCAGGGTCGCTATCTTCGGCGGCCTCGTTGGTCATTGGTGAATGAGCCTTTGTGACCGCCGTTATGGATTCGGGCTTCCAGCCATTAGCCCGCATGGCGCCGATGCGTTGCTCGGCGTTGTTGCGCTGCACGCGGCATATGGTCAGAAATGCGCCGAAAGTGTAGAGCAAATCCTTGCCGAAGCTGGCGCGCGGAACCGACCCGCCAATCCATTTCACCGGCCGCCAGTGGAAGGACGGTTTCGGCCCCTGCAACTCCGCGTGGTAATCCCCGACCACTTCTCCGACATAGATGGTGGGTTGCGTCTTGAACGGCAGGATAACGAGGTCGCCTTTCCGTATCTCATAGGAAAAAGGCCAGACTTCGCTTACCCAATCCTAGATCGCCTTGGACTTTGTGTAACGTCTGTCCTTTTTTTTAAGGCTTAATCCAGGCGAAATGTCCCTAGCTCTTGTTGGATGACAGAAAGAACGGTCCTTGTTTGATCTTGAGACAGTCCAGACGTAAAAAAGGCCGGCCATCCTCTGATATTCTGGGAAGCTCTCACACTTTTCACAAGAATCTTTAGCGGCTTCGCCCCAGTATGTATATTTTCCATGGACCCTTCTCGTACGTCGATTAATGGGGGCCCGTTACGCCTAATGGGTTATTAGTAGCCATCCCTCAGCAGAGCCCGGCGGCCGTCCTTTGTAAGCTAGGCGTTGCCACTCTTACGTCTGGGGTTATCGCTTTTGATAATCTTTGCTACGAGCGCGTTCCAAAGATCCACGGTTCGACCAAGCGTTTCTAACGCCACTCGCAACGGTTCAAGAGCGGACGCAATGTCATCTTCCTCGATAGCCTGTGCAAGCTTCTCGGCATCCACACGAACAGGGAGGGCCCACACACCCTCCTTATCGTCAAACCGGAAACCCGCTTGATGCAACTGGGGCGTTTTGGCCTGGTGCTCCTGAGCAAGGGCTTTCCAGTCCTTCTTGGCTAGGCCCGCGCCTCTCCAGTCGAACTCTGTCACAAATCCGATTTCATCTTTGTTGGCACCACACAGTATGGTCACCCAACTCCAGTCCTCTTCTTCTGACAAGCCCATGATATAAAAATATGCGGGGCCGTGCTCTGCGGGTTCTCCCGGCGAAGTCCGCCAAGTCACCGGCCGTAGCCAAATATCCAGATGTTGATCATTATACGTCGCCTCTCCAACCCATCGCTTCTTTTCTATCCAATCCGTGATCTCCTCATTTATTGCCCCAAAGACTCGCGGTTCTATGACGTTGATAAGATGCTCAATAGACTGCTCTATTGTGGACATATTCCGAATAACTAAGGCGTCAACATTGGCTACCGTACTCATATGCATTTTCTCCGTTTTATAATGCGTTGATGTGAGTTGCAAACTGATTCAAGTAGTGACGAACCGGGTGGTCGACTAACAGGACCGTGGCGCTTCGACGCAAAGCCTTCGCTACATCAGCCCAACTGATTTCGACGATGTGTGCCCTTTCCTCGGATCTTACCGGTTCTCGTCGTTTACCTCCGGGCGTGATATACAGCACACCTACGGCCTGGCCGTTCGCGCGCCGTTTTGCCAGTTGGTAGTAACGATCCAACTGGCCAGCACGTTCTGGTGCGCCAATCTTGAGTTCAAGGAAGACGAAGGCGTCGTCACTCGTAATCTCGATATCCACCCGATTGGTCATGTCACCGTCAGGACACGACTCGACATACGTTTTGTACCCCCTCTGAAAATGCGAGGAGCGCGGGAATCCCGCAGGTAAGCGTCCCTCCAAACTCTCAAGGAGCGTGCGCAGAACAAGCGAGTCTTGGCCATGGTTACCGTGGTTGTCCAAGAACCAAGCGAGCACCTGCGCATTCCGCCTCTCATCACGCCCTAGGCCTGCAACAACCCATACATTGGCCAAAACACCGGTCGCTCGGTACTCCGCGAGCGGTCTCTCCATATCCTGGCAGAACGCTTCGAATACTTGCGCCGACACCCGCACAGGTATCGGCGAGGGGGACCTAGGGGGCAACCCGGGCCACGCCGCTGTGAAATCCGCCAAGCGATCCCAAAGGGGTCGTGGCGGGTCACGATGAAAATGGACGCGTAACGCCGACAAGGCGTTAGCCAACGCGGATAGCGAAAGCGCATTGGGGCGCTTGTTTTGGGTCGTACTCTGGATGTCCCTAAAGGATAGCGTGAAAGCCGCCAAGGCTCTGGCGAAATGTGGATCATTGACTCGACTGGTGGCCATTGAGTTCTGTCTCCTTATGGTATCCATGTCATGGTCTATCGTCATCGTCGGGTGCCACCGCGTATTTCAGTCTCTGCCAGCGATACACGAGGATAAGTAGGTCGGCATAGCAATGGGGTATTTCGGCGACTGTCTTCGATGTCTCTGACATCGCCCCCCGCGGAGCCCCTGCTGCCCATGTCGAATCCACCATCCCCTTTAAGCGCTCATCAAAGGTCCCTGCGACATCACCGCCATCACGGTCGCCATGCTTCTTCAATGCTCCCATGTGCGCCATTTCCGGCGGCATTGATCTGTCTTGGTTCGGCCCCGTAACGCAGTGCAAGGTTTCGTGCCGTTCCGGCCATTGCCTTGCGCAAGCGGATCGGCTTCACTACCTCTGCCTTCTCCCCAAAGCCCAGGATCCACCAGCGCAGCTGCTCGGTTTCCGGGACGGTCGCGTTCACCTGTACCCGTCCGTCGCACGTTGGCGTCAGGCGTTGATCTTCGCTCAAGGGCGTCTCTGTGAGGTGGCGTGCGGCGTCGGCGTCAAGCCACAACTCGAGACGAATAGTCTTCCCCTCTCCAAAGCCCATCCGGCCCGAGGCGATATAGGCATCCAGATCAAAGTCGGGGGGCCGGACCACAGGGACCTCGAGCGCCGTGACCGTCTTCATGCGATGCAAGACCAGAAGAAATGGGTCCGTGTAACCGAAGAAGGTGCATACGAGGTACAAAACGGCGCCGCGCTGCACGAGTCCCAGCGGATGGACCGCCTCATACGTGATGGGGCTTTTCTCGCCGGGCTTTAGATAACGGATCTGCACTTGGTGGTCTGTGAGGAGCGCCTCGTAGAGGGTTCTCTGGACCTCGGGGGCTATGGGCGGCACCCGCAGCGTCTGCGTCGGGGAGACGACGCGCACCTTGTCGACCCAGGAGCGGCGCGTGGGGCCAGCCTCGGCAAGCCGCGCGGCTGCAAGCGCGAAGGCAGGCTGCAACTCCGCAAGGACCGCGGGCGGCAATAAAGGCCGCAGGTGCTGCTCGACGAGCTGAAAGGTCAACGCCTGGGACAGGGTAAGGCCGGGGATCGTGAGACCTGGGGCATCCGCCCGCCAGCTCCACCCAAAGGGCTTGCTGCGCTCATCGGCGAGCAGCGGAAAGGGGACGGTCAGCCTTTCGAGGTCGCGTTCGACCGTGCGCTTCGTGACCTGATACCCAGCCTTGACGAGGCTTGCGTGGAGTTCCGCTGTGGTCGTCTTGACGGGATACCGGGGAATCCGTCGCAACATCTCCCACTGGCGCAGAATCGTCTCGCGCTCGCCCGCCATGACCGCCCTACGCGCGCGCATGACGCCGCCTTGTGGTGGCCGCCTGTAGCACCGTACGCCCGGAGGACTCCCGGCCCGGCGCTGCGGGACTGCCCTGGCACACCCCCGACGCAACCCGGACTGTGGATCGCGCACACTCCCCGAAATGTCGTGGCATCGTCTTATCGTTATGTTGTATGTGAAGTTTAGCCCTGCTTCAGGAAAGCCGCCAGCCGCACGAGGGCCTCGGTGTCCCGGCCGCAGTAGCGCCGCAGGGCCTGATCGAGGACCTGTTTGCGGTCCGGCGGGGTGTCGGGGGCGATGGCCTCCCGATAGGCCTCCTGGGCCCCGCCCCCATCCTGCACCTCGGACAGTTCGGCGTAATCCAGATCAGGCGCGATGGTCGGCAAAACGGCCTTGATCGACCACGACCCCTTCATGGCCGGGTGGTAATAGTGCGCGCGCGTCAACGGCAAAAGATCGATCAGGCGCGAAAGAAGGGCCGCAAGCGATGCGGCAAGCTCCGGATATCGGAGGGCGAGCTCACGGATGACACGACCCTCGAAGCCCTGGTTATAGACACAGATAGGGCCCTTCGTGCCCAAGGCCGCAATCAGGGTCTCGGCAAACGCCCTGGTCGGATCGGCGCCGGAGAGATCCAGGAACTCCCAGTGGCTTAGGGCGCCCGATCGGTCCTCGCGATGGCAGGACCACTGAAAGGGCAGCTGCTCATAGGGACGCGTGCCCGGCCAGATCGGCACGGCGAACTGGATCGTCTCGAAATCCACGTAATAGCGGGGGTAATCGAGGACCGCAAGAGCCGCCCGGGCCCCGGGGCGCAGCTCGGGTTGACCGGAGCAGGTCACCTGCCGCACCCACTCGTGAGCGGGGACGGTGAGCACCCCTGCCGGGACATCCCGCACGTCCTGGTAGCCTTTTTCGGCCAGGGCGGCGATCGCCTCCGCCCGGATCCGGGGCAGACAGGAGAGCGGATATTCCGGTGCCTGCGCATGGCAGAAGGCCTGATAGGGGCAGGGATAGGGGTCGTTGCATCCGTCCGTTTCATCCGGCATGGCGCCTGCCAGCGTCCGCCGGGCCGCATCGATCCATCCCGGGACCTCGGCCTGGATAGACGTCACGGCCCTAGTCACGTCCTCCGCGGCAAAGAGGCCATTGCGACTCCCATCCGGCCGGACCTCGTGGTAACAGCCACCCCCCGGGTAGACGAACGCGCTGTTGATGTACTGCAGCACCCGACGCTTCAAGGGCACACCCGCCGCCGCGAAGATCTGTGATTGAATGGCGACATCCTCGAGCTGATAGTCTTTAACATGGGTCGATGACTTCACCTCGATGAGATCGAAGGCTGCGCCCCGTGGCCGGGGCACCAGGACGTCGGCCCGCACCAGCACCCCGTCTTGCTGCACGGTGGCCTCGAACAGGGGCTTGCGCGCCGCAAGTGCTGTCTGCGTCTGGCTCAAGGCCTCGGTCAGCGGTCCCTCGGGGGCAATCAGGATGCCATCCGGCCAGCCCTGACGGGCGATGACGCCCACGTCCGTGCCCGTCGCCAGAACCGCCTCGTTCGTGTCGTCGGCCGGCACGCAGTCCGGCCTATGGACCGACAACCAGAGCCTACGCGGACATTGCCGGAACGCCATCAGTTTCGATTTGGACAAGCCGAAGACGCGCGTCATACCCTCCCCCTCTTCTCGCACCCGTCAGGCGCCAATGGATCGATCATAGGCAAGACCCCGCACATCCTTGTGCTTGACCCAGATGAACCCATCACCCTTCGAGAGCAGGGCCACGTCCACCGGCTCTGACACCGTCTGCTCCTCATCGGCCGACATGCGCATAAAAAACGCGGTCAGATTCACGAGTGACTCGGCCATCTTCGCCAGGTCCTGGCGCGGGAGCGCGCTCACCGCCGACAGAAGCGGCTTCGCGTAGGGCCGCAGAACCTCCTCACGCACCAACTGGGAGAACGCCTCCGCCCTTTCCTCGATCTCTTCGGGTTCGTCTTCGTCGTCGTAATCCTCCAGATCCTGCGGCATCCGGGCGGCCGCTCTCATGAGCTGACCATAGATGCGCGGATGGATCCCTTGGATCACGGAATCGATGATCTCTCTTTGCCCGAAAGGCGCGACCGTGCCGTCCGAGTCCTCGCCGACCCGCGTCTCGTCGGCCTTCCGGTAGCGCAGCGTGCCCGCGGCCAGCGTACCGACCTCGTATTCCAGCAAAATCGGGAAGGGTTCGGCCTCCCCCATGCCGGCGATCACCACATGGCTGCGATCGCGGGGGTGGAACCACTCCTTTTGGTAGGCGAACTCCACAGTCTTGCGCAGGGCCTCCTGCAGGGCGGGGGTCAAGGCCAATTCCTCAAGGAGGTCATGCTCAGCCTCGTCCAGGGCCTCGGCAAAGATCTCCCGCACACGCTGGCCATAGCCCGAACTCACGCAGGCGAGATCCGGATAGCGCTCCCAGTCCTCATGGTCTGCGGCGATGATGGCCGCGAGCTTTTTGAGTTTACCCTTGGGGGTGGTTTTTTCCTCTTCCGCCAGCATCCTTTCCAGTTCGTCCACATAGCACTCCTTCCAGAAGCCGTAGACGAGGCTCTGCAGCCAGTGTGTCTGCGTCTCTCCGGGGAAGAGCCAGTCGGCCCCCTCGATGAACGCAAGGAAGTCCTGCGCATACTCGGCCAAGGTATCAAAGCGCCGCCCCCCGAGCTTTTGCGCGTAGACCTTGACGACCGTCTCCCACGGCACGCCCATGATGTCGGCCGGACCGTATGTCATGATGGCCACCGGCAGATCCGGGGATAGACAAAAGAGCTTCTCGGCCGTGTAATAGACCTTGCTCGCGTTGCCATCCCCGTCGCTCAAGGTGACGGCGCTATCTGCGGCGAGCGCAATACCCCGTTTGTTCATGACCACCACTTCGCACGTCATAGGCCCTCCCCTGTCGCAATCGCCCTTATGGATCATCCGGCCGCGATGGCTTTCCGCGTCCCCGATACGACCCATCATAGGTCCCGGCTGCGACAACCCATGTCGCATGGGAAGATCCGGATCGGGATGGCCTGGGGCGCGTCATATTCCGAGATGGGGCATGAGCTACTTCGCCCTTGCGGCTCCCGCAAGCTTGCGTGGCTGTCGTCTGAAACGCGTTTGAGGTCTTATAGCGCCGTTGGTGTCCTGTTTTGGGGCTGTGGACCGGATGCGGTAAGGCACCCAGGCACAATTGACATCATCAGTAAACAAGGATGGATATGGCAGCGTCCCCACAAAAGATCCACGCGATTATTCACGAGGCGGCCCTGGCGAGTGCCGCCGCAGCGGTGAGCTTCGCGCAGGTCCCTGGTGCCGATGAGGCGGTCATCCTCCCGATTCAGGCGGCAATGGTCATGGCCATTGCCCGCGAGCACGGGGCCTCGGTCACAGAAGGTGTTGTGGCGAAGTTTCTCTTGCCATATGCGAGTCTGACCGTGGGCCGCGTCGTCGTAGAATGGGTTGTGGGGTGGTTGCCTGGCGCCGGCAACGCTGTGAATGCAGCGACAGCCGCCGCACTGACGGAAACCATAGGCTGGGCGGCTGATAAGTATTTTGGGTCTTTTGTTCGCGCCTAGGTATTACCGCGTACACCCATTCCTTTTAAATTCTCCCCATTTCGTTTCTACTAAATGCACCCTGCTGTTCAACAACAGCCACAGCCCTAGCCGAGCCCTTTGTTCCCTCACTTTCCCTCACGCATTTTCGCGCGTTGAGGTGTATCCCGCATTCGACGCCGATATTGGGAATTGCATTGTGTTTCCATGCCCTGCCTGAACGTAAGGGACTTCCGTGCCCTCTGTATTTTCGACAAACTTAGCCAAGTCTCCGCTCCAATGATGTATTTTCCTGGAGCGCATGCAACGCCAGTTTTCTAGGCCTATATCATCCCCTTATTCCCGCTCCTCAGAGCTCATCAGCGCATTGCCGATTTCGAGAATAACAACTGGTTAAGCATTCGAGTTTCATGGCGATGGCTTAGAAATAATCATCTTGCCGCCATTTTGGGTGATGTGAAACCTGTTGAGAACATTCATTCCCAGCAAGGCTTGCGTCTCCATGTCGGGCATCACGGCGACCTGTACGTTTTGCACACGGAAGTCGCCGAATTGCAGATCCCGTGCCCCAGCGACGCAAACCTGTGCCTCGCCGTTTGCTGTCGTGAAACGCGCTGGCACACAACCGAACAGCCCCATGTGCCGCGCTACGCGTTGCGATACCGAGGTCAGAGAAGCCCCAGTATCCACCACAAACCGCACAGAAACGCCGTTAATCGATCCGTTTATCACATAATTGCCGGTGCGGTTTGTGCCGAGTACCACCGAGCCATCGCGCAGAATCTGAACCCGTGAACTCCCCATCCCCGGGATAAATGTCGTGACCAGACCATAAAAAACCAGGCCAATCACAACCCAGAGCAGGATGTACGAAAACACGGGACCCTTGCGCTTGGGTGGGGCTGGTTTGCGTGCGACCGGTGGCCTATCACGCTGTGCGTCTTTGTACCAGTCCCGGTCTTGGTATCCCATCGTGCCCGGAAGCTTACTCTGCGCGGCCTCCAGAATAAAGCCTGAGCCAGCAAGGCTCTCTCTATTACACATACCGTGGCCACCCCACCCTGAACGACATCACGCGCGCCACCGTGAAGGGCGTGAACGCTCTCGCCATAAGGGGAGACGATCATGAAGATCACAACGATGGGAATGGATCTGGTAGAGACGGTTGTTGCCATCCACGGTGTCAAGGCCCATGGCAAGGCGGCTGTCAAAAAAACTATGCAAACGTCTTCAAAGGCGCACGTCTTTCTCCAGCCATAAGCCTTGTCTCATCGCCCTCGAGGCCTGTGGCTGTGCCCACATATGGGGCTCGAAAACCCTCGGCGCCAGGACACACGGTGAGGCTCATGGCCCCGCACCTCGTGAAGCCCTCCGTCAAAGACCCCAAAGAACGATGCCGTCGCTGCCGACGCGATCCCGGACACGGTCTCGCGTCCCAATATGCGCCTCGTGCCCATCAAGAGCACCGAAAGCCATGCGCTCCTCGCGGCCCACCGCGCCCGCTAGGCGTTTGTGAAGGCGCACAGCGCTTAAGGCCAATCGGATCCACGGATTGCCCTCGGAGTTCGGTCCCTAAGGGGCCATAAGGAGGGCTCAACGCGAGCGGCTCTCGAATGTGCAGTCGCTCCCCTCGGGGATCCCCATAATGCTGGACATATGCGCACAATCGATAACCACTCTTTCGCCGGTATGGAGTTTGGCTGCCGCCGCTTTCTCAGACCCCTTCATCGTCATCTGGTCGTTGACATGGCGCCTACTTTGCAGTGATACCACAGGCCGGTTTGCGAAATCCAGCGCGATGGAGGTCACAACGCCGCTTATCCGTACCGTGTGTCCCGCCAAGCGACGGTTCATCGCCCCCGGATCGGTGTGGTAAGCCGTGTAAAGCTTGCGGGCCGAAATCGTGACCACAGGAAGGCGCGGCGATGTGCTGGCGCCTGTCCTGTGAGGAACGAATAGGGGTAATGCCACATCGGCAATCACGAGCCCGAAAAAGGCCACCACCGTGGCCGCGGTAAGTATGCGCCATTGAATTTCGGCGCAATGGGGGCACTGCAAGGTGCGGTAGTTGATGGTTTGCTTGCAATGTCGGCAGATCATGGTGTTCGTGCTTCCCGTGTCAGAGCGATGCGTCTCTCGCGGGGAGTATAGTGGCAAGCGAGACGATCGGCCACACGGTAAGGGCCGATACGCGCGCCCAAGGTCCTGCAGCCAGGGGGCTGCCGGGCGGGCGCGCCTGTAGCCTCGCCTGTTTCTGCCGTGAGGCTTGGTGTCCCGGGTAACGACTGTCCTCCTTTTTGCCCGGTCTCGCAGGGACCCTCTTATACGGCCATCTCGTTTGGTCGCGCCAGGAATGCCGATCGCCGGAGACCGGCGCACAGACCCGGGTAGGCGCTGCGAACGTGGCCGGCTTCTATCTTGAGTATTTGGCAGCAAAGCGTTGGTGAGGGTACGAATGCACGATATACGCCTTCGGTATCCAGGGATCCGCGATGCGGCCTTTGCGGATGGGGGCCTCATTAGTACCGATGGCACGCGAGGCAGGCATGCCCGCAGCGGCCACTTGCCGTTACGTAAAGCTTATCGACACCCTTCACCGCACCATAGTGCCAACCAAGAAGGTCAGGCCTCGAGGAGTTGGCTGAGATGGACCCCAACCCCTGGACAGAATCTCCCGATCCTTAGGTGGATTATCTGCCGGGTTGGTCAAGCGGCTAGATCCCAGGACGCTGTGGTGTAAGCCTCCCACGGTGTCCGTCGATCCAGTGCTTGATGAGGCCTCTCATGATTATAGAAATGGAAGTATTTTGCAAGAGAGGCCCGTGCTTCAGGTATCGATGCATAGGCCTTGAGATACACCTCCTCATACTTGACAGAGCGCCACAACCGCTCGACGAACACGTTGTCACGCCAGCAGCCTTTGCCGTCCATGCTGATGTCGATCGTGTGGGCCTTCAGGACGTCTGTGAAGGCCTCGGAGGTGAATTGCGCCCCTTGGTCGGTGTTGAAGATCTGCGGGGCCCCATAGAGCTCCAGGGCCTCCTCCAAGGCCTCGACACAGGAGTCGGCCTCCAGGGTGGTGGCCAGCCGCCAGGAGAGCACCGCACGCGTGGCCCAGTCCATGATGGCGACGAGATAGCAAAAGCCCCGGGCCATGGGGACGTAGGTCACATCCGCACACCAGACCTGGTTGGGCCGGGTGATGGTCATGCCTCGCAAAAGATAGGGATAAATGCGATGACCCGGACCCGGGGCGCTGGTCTTGCGCCTGGGGTACAGGGTCTCGATCCCCATGACCTGCATGAGCCGCTGGATGCGCTTGCGGTTTACGAACACGCCGTCGCGCTCGAGCCGGTCCCGCAGGCGCCGCGAGCCCAGGAAGGGGTGCTGGAGGTGGAGGGCATCGAGCCGCTTCATGAGCGAAAGATCCTCCTCGGAGACCACAGGCTTCCCCTGGTAATACACGCTCGAGCGGGGCACGCCAAGCCACGCGCATTGGCGTGCGATCGGCACCACCGGATTCTCGCGCTCGACCCGTTGGAGTCTCTCAGCCGTGGTCATTTGCCGAGCACTCGTGCGAAAAAATCGTTCTGGACCGTAAGCTCTCCAATCTTGGCCAGCAAGGCCTCGCGATCGCTGGTGGGTGTCGTCCCCGTGGGCTTGCCGAAAATGCTCGCCGCCTGGTCGATCAACTGCCGGCGCCACTGGGTCACCTGGTTCGGATGGACCTGGTGTTTGGCTGCGATCTCATGGATAGTCTTTTCCCCGGCCAGGGCCTCAAGGGCCACCTTGGCCTTGAACTGCGGGGCGTGATTGCGTCGTGTCTTGCTCATAGGATTTCTGCTCCTTGTTGCGTTACTGTAAGGGCAGATAATCACCTAAGCTAGTGTCCAAGAATTGGGGTCCATCTCTGGCCTCCAGTATTCGTCCGTAGGGCTTCGCCTTGCCGCTCACTGTGCGGCCCACACCAGACGGTCGCTGCGAGGTCCTTACGGGTTGGCGACGTCTGCTCGCCTGCCGAAAAGCCGGCTTAGACGAGCCTGGCCTGCCCGGCGACCGTGCGACAATTCGCCCCGGGCACTGGCTATGATATGCAGCAATGTCATCATCACCAATCTATTGCGCGATCGCGATGTTGAAACGCAAGGAGGTAGCGAGCAGCCCGTTGCGGAAGTAGAAGCGATGCCCCAACGAATTGCCGAGTGGTGTATCCAGCACCAATCTGCCGCAACCCAGGATGCACGCCTCGCGCTTGAGGCGTGCCATCAAATGCTCGCCATGCCCACGGCCGCGCAAGGCTCCATCGGTGACCAAGTCGTCGACATACAGGAAGCGGCCGTACACGAGGTTCTCTTGCACTCGAAAACCTGCCAACGCGATCACGCGCGAGCCCTCAAGCAGCGCCAGGAGGCGATAGCCACCGGCCACCTGGCGGCGCCAGCGGTCGACAAACTCATCTTCGGTGGCAAGGTGTGGCCGCAACTGCGCCATCAGCGGGTAGCAACGCCGGACACCATCCTCGTCGTCGACATATTGCGGGACCGTCGTCGAGGTGATCATGAAGAGTTTCCCGATGCCGAATGCTCAACCGCTACCTGGGGCGCGAATCGGAGCGCCCCGGCTATGCGATTCCAGGCATTGATGGCGCTGACAGCGACTGTCAGGAACGTGATTTCGCTCTCGGAGAACTGCTCCTGCAGTTCGGCATAGATCGCATCAGAAACAACCGATCCGGCCATGAACGTCAACGCTTCCGCCCATGCCAAGGCGGCATGCTCACGTGCGGAGAACACGCCCGCCTCACGCCATGCCGCCACCAAGTCGAGCTTGACCGAAGGCACCCCGATCTGGCGCGCCACGTTCAGGTGGTACTGGATACAGAATGCGCAGCCGTTGATCTGCGAGGCGCGCAACTTGATCAGCTCGACCAATGATTTGTCGAGCCCCGAGTCACCGACGACTCGGCCAAGGGTACCGAGTGCAGCGGCCGCCGCCGGCGCGATTCGATCAAAAGTGGCGCGGTCGATGCGGGGGTTGTGTTTTGGGGGCGTCATGATGGTCATTCCTGTCTGCCATGGTAAGTGTTAGTATCAGTGCTCGAACATAATATACGAACACTGACATTATGAACAAGACCACGAACAGGACCACGGTACCAAGCGTGGGCGAAGGCAAACGGGGCGAGCAGGGTCACATCGGCTACCTGCTGCGGCAGGCGAATGCCGCCCATCGGCTTGGCATGGAGCGTGCTTTGAAGGACTTGGGGGTCACGCTGCCGCAGTTCTCGGTTCTAACTATGCTCGCAGCCTATCCCGGCGCATCGAATGCGGACTTGGCGCGTCTGTCATTGCTGACACCACAGACCATGAGCGTGATCGTGACGAACCTGGAGCGCCGTGGCGCGGTCTTGCGCCGCCCGCATGCGGTGCATGGGCGCATTCGGCACATTGAGGTGACCAAGGCAGGGCTACAGCTACTCGGCCGGTGCCGCGCCCGCGTAAAGGCGGCTGAAGAAAAACTGCTAGCTCATGTGTCTCCAACCGACGAACAAGTGATCAGGCGCTGGCTGGTGAAAGTGGCGGCGCTTGAAGTTGGACTCTAGTTGAGCGGCTCGTTACCGCAAACAATCGCCCAAAAACTCGGGGACAAGCATGGCAAGCCTTTGCACATACGGACTCCATTCCCTTATCCGGTACAGGTAGTCCGCCGATTGGAGTCTGCCTCATGTATCGCAGGTCTGCCGCGTTCGAAGGCGCGCAGCCTCCTGGCCGCAGGGCGCGCAATCCATGGCCGCATCGGTGCGTGCTGGGAACGGCGGGCGGTTGAAGGCCCATGCGGCGTCCGGGTGAGTACGCCTCGACCTTCGTGGCGGCTACGTCGCCGGAACCCCACGCGCGGCGCCCGATCACCGGGGCTTCGCCCGGCGCGGCCAAAGGATCTTCGCACCGGAATATCGCCCACCGTCAGGCATAACGGCATGCCAACCCTTGCTCGCCGTTGTGAGCCCCTCTCGGCGACAGAACTTCAGGAGAAGGCCTCGCAGGTCCCGCGGCTCGCCCATGCAGCTCATGACGCGAAGAGCTGTCTCCCTATGCTCGGTTATCGCCTGCGCGGGCCCGGCCTCCTTGACGGAACGGGAGAGGGAGATCTGCCCACTCCGGTTGCCCCGTCCACCCGATCGACCTGTCCGGGGCCCACACGATATCAGCGCGAAGCCGGGTATGGGAGGGTTGTTGGAGCGGTACGGCGCATCCGGCCTGCGCTCGGCATTGAGGTAGGTGAAGGACTCAATCGGTGCCTCACCGGCACCAAGCGCGTCTTCGAGCGGCGCGTCGCCCTCGGCTCCGCTGCCGAGCAGGCGCGGCTTTGGGATACATGCCGCCCCCGCAAGGCATCGATCTGCGCGACGTCATCATCGCCGTCGAAGGCGATGGATTCCGTGCCCAAGCTTTTGGCATACCTGGACGACTTCCAGGTCAACGACACCGCAGATCTCAGCGTGAGGCGCGGCGACACGACGCGCGAGACGGCCGCAATCTTGCGACTGGGGATGTGACGGTAATGAAAGGCAAGGCGCCACTCGCGAGGGTGGCGCCACCAGACAAGGCCGTTCCGTTCAGCTGTTGATTGGGATGCTGCGGCCGCGCGGACTGCCAGCCTGGGCGCGCTTGTCGATGGTGACGGTAAGCACGCCGTTCTTGAACGAGGCCTTGAACGTATCCTGATCGGCATCTGCCGGCACATTCAGTGCGCGCTGGAAGCTGCCGTAACTGCGCTCGATGCGGTGATACTGGGCGTCCTTATGCTCTTGCTCCTGACGCTTCTCGCCGCGGATGTAGAGCACGTCGTCTTCCAGCGTGAGCTGGATGTCCTTTTCCTCGACGCCCGGCACCTCAAGCGTGATGCGGTACTGCTTGTCGGTTTCCTGGATGTCGAGCGATGGACGTAGAAGGCCCTGCCATTCGGGCGCCACTCTCGGCCAGCTCAGCCGTGGCCAGGAAAGCCCGAAACCGTGGAAGGCATCATTGAAGTGAAGTGGTCCCTACGCAGCGGACCTCATAGACGGGTCTTGATCTGGGTGTTGCATTCTGCGCGCATACTCGTTGGGCGACAAGTATCCGAGTGATGAGTGCAGGCGGACAGGATTGTAGAATCCGTGGATGTATTGCGCGATCGCTCTGTGGGCGTCCTGTTTTGTCGCATACGGCTCGGTCGCTTCTTCGGTCTTCAGTGTTGCGAAGAAGCTCTCCGAGACCGCATTGTCCCAGCAATTTCCCTTGCGACTCATGCTGGCCACCATGCCAAGTGCGCCGAGAGCGTTGCGGAAATCATCGCTGGCGTACTGGCTGCCGCGGTCGGAATGAAACACCGTACCGGATGGCGGTGTCTGGAGATGGCAGGCATTGCGCAGCGCATTGAGCACCAGCTCATCGGGCATGCGATCCGAGAGGCTGTAGCCGAGCACCTGGCGTGTCTGTAAGGCGATAATCACCGCCAGGTACAGCCAGCCTCACGAGTGGCAACGTACGTGATGTCGCTTGTCCAGGCCGGCACGGCTGTGTCGACGCTAAATCGCCTCTGTAGGACGTTCGGGGCGATGGCGCGCTGATGGGCACTGTCGGTCGTGCGCGGCACGAAGCGCCCTTTACGCACGCCTCGCAAGCCTTCCTCGCGCATCACTCGATGCACACGTTTGGGGTTGATGCGCATGCCCTGTGCGCGCAGGGCATGCGTGAGGCGCCGGCGACCATAGCGGCGCCGGCTTTCCTCGTGGACCTGTATGATCGCTGCACGCAACGGAGCGTCCGCGTCGCTCTGTGGCGCACGTTCTCGGCCTGCCAGGCGAAGAATCCCGACGTCGATACCTCAAGTACCTTTCTATTACACACATCTTTCTGTCAACAAAGCATGAGGCATCGATGAATATCGATAGGTAATCGAATGGCCTGTCTTATGCGTTGCAGAGATGCCGGCGAAAGTCCCGCACGAGCGGATAGATCCAGATACTTTTGACGGGCTTTGCGTGGCGATGCAAGACGTCGAGCTTACCGCGCCCTTGAGTATCCCCAAGGTTTTGCCAGTTGGCCGCCTTGTAGCAGGTACCGGTAAAGCGCGGCTTCTCGACGAAGGTTTCGAGCAGAACCGGGCGATAGCTGTAGCGGGCGTGCCAGTCGTCGGGGAGTCGGCGGCTGACCAAGGCCAGGATCCGTGAGGCCAAGTTTGGGCAATGGATCCACGGCAGAATAAGGAAACGGGCATTGTTGACGATCAGGTGCAGATTGCGTTGCCGCTGATCGACCGTCCAGCCGATGGCCTGATCGCGGGGCTTGACCTTCCAGGCGCTGGCCCCGAAGCCCAGGGCCGCGACGATCTGGCCTTGGGCGCGTACGAAGTAGCGCAGTTGCGCCCCGGGCATGAGGGTATGCCCGAGGTAGTGGTGGCGTTCGATATAGGCGTTCCACAGCCGCGATTCGGCTCTGCCGAGGACCGGATCAATGGTGAGCGTAGCGAGATCGATGGCCGGGATGACGGCGGTTCGCAAACCGCCTGTTCGATGTCCGGATAGGACCGGTAGGTGACGGGCTTGGGTTGCGCGGCGGGGCAGTGTGATCAGCCCATCGGCGTGCATGCGGTTGAGGGCCACGCGACAGCTCATATCCTTCAGAGCGCCATTTTCCCGGCGCCATCCGAGCCTCTCACAGACTTCCCGGGATAAACGAGCACGGTTCATCTGGGGGTCGTGAGCCACTCGCGGATCAGCGCGATCTCGGCTGGTGTAAACTCTCGTCCGCAGTAGCGCATCGTTCAGCTCGAGTCGCGCGGGCTGAGGACATGTTTATGGGCACGCAGTGTCTCGACCGTCTCGTAAAGACTCGTCCAGCCGCGCCAGAGCACGGTGACGCCGGGTTCGCCATCCCCCTTGCGGCCCAAGTGGCCGCCGAGCCGGCCCAGCATGCGCACCATGTCGCGCAGCGTCGGGGCAGGACCTGCGGGGGCAATGCCCGCGTGACGCGGATATGCAGCGCTTCGACCTCCTCCTCGGAGAACACCTCGGTGGCCGGCCGATCCGGGTGCGCGCGGGCCAGGTAGGTCACATGCATCAGGCGCACGCCGATGATGCTGAAAAGCGTCAGATAGCGCTTGAGGCGCAAGGCCTCCTCGAGCAGGCAGTCCTCGACCTTGCAGCCGGATTTGAGCACCTTATGCCAGATCTCGATGCCCCAGCGCCGCCCATACCACCGCACCTTCTCGGTGGCGGACGCGAAGTCTTTGACGATGAGATTGTGAGCAACACCCAGCTGATCGGCTCCACCCGGCCGGCGGGGACGACTCGGTCGCCCCGATCAGGGTGACGGTCACAGGCTCGCTGGAGCCGGACGTCTGGGCCGCCCCACGGCGCGGTGGGGCTGGATCGTGACCTCGGCTGTGCGCACCTCGATCGCCGCCGTGCGCGCCTTACGACTGCCGTTGCCAGGAACCTCAATCGTCATGCTCCCCCATGCCGGGGCATCGCTCAACGCCTCGAGCATCCGCGTGCAGCCCGCGCTGTCTTCGGGCACGAGCTTGCGGTCGGTGCGCGCGCGGATGAGATAGTGCGCCTGCAGGTCCTGGGCGCGTGTCAAGAACTCGAAGAAGTCCGATTCGCGGTCGGCCACGGTGACGACCGGCACGCCCGCGGGCGCCCGCTCGACCGTCTCTTTGAGCGCAATAAGCCATTTCGCGCTCTCTTTTTCCTCGATCGCCGTGACCTGCAGGCGCTCGATCTTCTCCTGATAGTCTTCCTCCGGGATCTCCCCGCGCGCCCAGATGCTTTGGCTCACGATCCCGAGCGGCACGCCCGAGGTGGTGAAGGCCAGTGCGTTATGCATGATGAGGCCCCGGTCATGCGCGGCGTTGCTCTTGCCAATCGGTCCGAGGCCCCGAGTCCTGACGTGCCGGCCGTAGGAGAAGAAGACCGTGTCCTGCATCACCAGCACCGCACCCCCGCAGCCGGCCATGCGCGCGGCCGTCGCTTCCCAATGGGGTTTGAGGATCCCCGCCGCGCTCGCCTTGGCATTATTGAACAGCCGATACGCCGCTTGCGTACTGGCCCAATTGCCGCACGCTTCATTGATCGGCGAGCCGGGAGATTGGGCGAGATATTCCGCAGTTTTCACCAAGCGACGATCCAGGCGTTTATCGGAGAGGTCGGCGCGGGCAAACTCTTGTCTCACCCACTCGACCGACTCTGTGCCGGCCTCCATGATCGCCCGCACATCCGGATCCCCAACGCCTCGACTTTTGCACGCCGTCCGCCTGTCCTTGTCGCACGCCGCGACAACCGCCACCTTACGCAATCTCGGCGCGTGTGTCCAGCACTTTCGTTAGGCGCGTCAAACAATCAGAGAAAATCGCCAAAGATGTGTGCAATAGAAAGCTCAAGTACCCGGCACATGAACCCGATCGGGTAGTGAGTCCCTGCGAGGCGATATAGGCGTACTTCACTTGGACTCCTTCGCAAAGTACGCTGCGGCTTTTTTTATGAAATCGCGCTCCATGCGCAGCTGAGCATTCTCGGCTCGAAGCCGTGCATTCTCGGCTTCCACATCGCTCACAGGACGGCGCTTCCCGTCCTTGGCGAACCCTGCTCCATCACGCGAAATGCGG